>DAOSEM010000009.1 GCA_035363115.1 Syntrophales bacterium
GTTCCTCGAAAAAAGCCCCGATGGGTCCCAGCCCTCGGGGCTTTCGAGTCTCCGGCGGTCTAAGGGAATCATCACGAAGAAGTTTCCCAGAGAGAACACTCATCCTGATTCCTGTTTCCACGCATAGACTTCATAGCCGTCAACCACCTTTCCCGACGGGGAGAAGCCTTTCCGTTCATGGAGCGGTTCGATCGCCGGCTTGGCAATGTTGACCGTGTTCGGCTCGGCATATTTCTGCATGTGTCCGGCGATGTCGATGGCCCGGTCACTGATCATCTCCAGCGGCATGGATTCGTCAAAGATGACGAACCCGGAGTTCACGCCGCATCGGACCATAAAATCGCGCTTCATCTGCTTCACATCCCGGTTGAATGATTCCAGTCCGTCGATGACGGCCGTTGCGGTCTTCACGGCACCGTCAACCGTCGTGAAGCAGGTCATGACACCGTCCGGCGTCCAGGCCGACTTCAGGCACTGGTTCTCTTCAAGAATCCTGCTGACGAAATTTCGGTACTGAATGAAGTCGTGCTGAACGACGGCCTTATCTTCATCAATCTTCATGCCCGTTGAGTCGACGATGTCGATGGCCAGAAATGCGAGGTCGCGGCCCATCTCATCGAGCTTGCGCTTCGTCTCGGCAAACTCCCGAATGATCTGTTCCCGGTCTTTCTTCGTCGCCGTTTTGAGTTGATCCAGCTTCGTGCTCAATGGAGAGAGCTGCATGTCGAATTCGGAAACATTTTTCCGTGCGCGCATCTCATCGATGCTGCTCTTGTACTTGATGTATTCCGCACGATGCCGGGACCGGTAGGAAAAACCGTTGAGCCAGAGACTGAGACCCAGTGAACCGATAAGAATGATTACTCCGGTCATGTCGTGTCCCCCGATCCGGACAGGAAGAACCGACCGGACCGGATTGCTGATTCTCTGCTCGACCGTTTGCAGGGTCTTGAGATAGGGCTGCTGCTCCTTTTTCAGTTTCACAAAGGGAACGGCAAACGACAAGGCGATAAGAACAAGGATGATGATCAGGGCCAGACTGGCGGCCTGGGAGGTTACCGCCATGAAATAGTGAAGCATGAAGGATGGGGAAAGTCTTGCGTTCATGGAAAGATCCTTTCACGTTTGTCTGCGTGCAGCCCGTGATTATCCGGCTCGGTCAGGAATCACGACGACTTATGGGCAGTTCCTCGTGAAGATCTCTCGGTGCCTTCCCATTACTTACACAGAGAGGTGTATTGTTACGATACGTAAACATCGTTCTGCTTGTCAAGATGTCATAATTGACGAGATCTTTCCCATGTATCCGAAATATTATGTGATTATTGTGATTATGGGATGGATTGAAAGGGAATTGGGATACTGGTTGATGAGGTTGACGGGTACGACGGCTGGAAGGCAGAAGTGCTGTTGATGATGTTACCTGGTGCCCGGGGCGGGAATCGAACCCGCACAGCCACGAGGACCGAGGGATTTTAAGTCCCTTGCGTCTACCAGTTCCGCCACCCGGGCATGGTGCGGTTCTTAACGGTTTTGCCAGCGAGTGTCAAGGCGATTGTCTTGAAAATACCCGATTCTAAAGGATTTCCAGGAGGACCTTCAGGCATTCCCGTTGTCTTGCCCGCTCGAAGGCTTCAATTCCCCGCTCCAGGGGATACCGGCCGGTGATCAGCCTTTCCAGCGGCATGTCCGGGTTGTTCAGGAGGATCCGGAGCCCATCGGAAAATCGGCCGCAGCGGGAACCGACAACGGAGATCTCCTTCACGACCGCGGGGGTGAGATCGATGTGGAAGGAATCATTAACGGTTGTCTTCAGGACGACCGTTCCGCGGGGCCGGCAGAGGACAAACGCATCCGCGAGGCCCTGAACGCTCCCGGTCGCCTCGACGACAAGGTCAGCATCCCCCTCGCGCGGTCCGGTCTTATCGCACGGGATCAGACCCCGCCAGCGGGCGGCCTCCAGCTTGGCCGGATGCCGTCCCACCAGGGTTACGTCTTCAAGGACCGTGGAGAGGACCCAGGCGCAGAGAATGCCGATCCTTCCGTCTCCCAGGACGACGGCACGCTCGTTTCCCTGGAGTGGAACCTGCTCCAGGATCTCGCAGGCCGCCGAGAGAGGCTCGACAAACACGGCCCGGCTGTCAGAGATTTCGTCCGGCAAGGCATGAAGGTTTGCATCCGGCAGCACGCAGAATTCGGCCATGCAACCCGGAAGCCCGATGATTCCCATGGCATGGCGATCCGGGCAGTGCCGCTCCATTCCGGCCCTGCAGCATGCACAATGGCCGCAGCCGACGTTGATCTCGCCGACAACCCGCCGGCCGAGCAGACTCGATTCGTTGCTTTCCTCCACGATCCCGGCGAACTCGTGTCCCGGGATTCCCCGGTAACCGTGATAGCCTGCAAGGATCTGCAGGTCCGTTCCGCAGATACCCGCATTCCGGACCCGGATCCGCGCCCATCCTTTGGGACGCTCAGGCTCGGGTACATCCGTCCGGAAATGGAGAGTATCATAAAATACAAGGGCCTTCATGCCGGTTCACCGATATTCCGCGGATTGTTTTTCATGCTTTGGCAGGTAAACCATCCCCGGCCGCCTGTCAATTGCGATCCATTTCTTCCCGGGACTGGACACCCGAAATAACAGGGAATTCCGGCCTGTTCCTTCTTGAAGGGACTCCGGCGGATGTGCTACAAGCAGGTCGCCTTATAATCCATTTCCGGGGGAGCTCCATGAAAGAAGCCGACGTCATCCTCGCGGGAGGACGAGTCCTGCTCCTGGACGATCAGGACACCATATTGGAACGGGGAGCCGTCGCCGTCGTCGGCGACTCCATCGCCGCCGTGGGAACACCGGAGGAGATCGACCGGGACTTTACCGCCCGGAAGCGCATCGACTGTTCCAACGGCCTTCTCCTTCCAGGCCTCGTCAACGCCCACACCCACGCGGCCATGACCTGCTTCCGGGGAATCGCCGACGACCTGGACCTGATGGACTGGCTGAGCAACTACATCTTCCCCGCGGAGGCCCGCAACGTCGACCCCGAACTGGCCTACTGGGGAAGCATGCTGGCCTGCGCGGAGATGATCCTGTCGGGCACCACCACCTTCTGCGACATGTACATCTTCGAGGACGAGACGGCCCGGGCGGCCCATGAGGCCGGTATGCGATGCCTCCTGGGCGAGGTCCTCTTCGACTTTCCTTCTCCCAATGTCAAGACGCCCGGCGAGGGACTGCGCTACACGGAGATGCTCATCCAGAAATGGGCCGACGACCCCCTGGTGAACATCGTCGTGGAGCCCCATGCCCTCTACACATGCTCCCCAACCCTTCTCAAGGATGCCAAGGCCCTGGCGGACGCCTACGGAGTACCGGTGGCGACCCACTACCTGGAGAACACGACGGAGCCCGGCCTCATCCAGGAGAAGCTGGGCATGCGGGCATCCGACTTCCTCAAGAAAATCGGCTACCTGGACGAGCACTTCTTCGTCTTTCACGGCGTTTACATGGACGACGAGGACATCCGTCTCTTCGCGGACCACGGCTGCAAGGTGGTCCACAATCCCGAGAGCAACATGAAGCTGGCTTCCGGCGTTGCCCCGGTGTCCCGGATGATCGACGCGGGGATCGCTGTCGGACTGGGAACCGACGGCTGCGCCAGCAACAACAACCTCGACTTGTTCCAGGAGATGGACACGGCGGCCAAGCTGGAGAAGTCTGTCCGCCTAGACCCGACGGTCATGTCGGCCCGGACGGTCCTGCGGATGGCTACCTGCAACGGGGCGAAGGTCCTGGGGCTGGATCATCTGGTAGGGTCCATCCGCCCCGGCATGAAGGCCGATCTCGTTCTGGTAAAGCTCGACAAGCCGCACCTGACACCCATGTACAGCGAATACTCCCACCTGGTTTACGCCGTAAACGGCTCCGACGCCGACACGGTCCTCATCAACGGCAAGGTGGTCATGGAGGCGCGGAAGCTCCTCACGATCGACGTGAACGAGGCGATGGAGCGGGTTCTGAAAATCGCCGAGCGGGTGAGGCGGAGCATGGAGACATGACCGGTCTGGAATCCCGGGAGCCCCTGGATCTGCTCGTCAAGGGGGGCACCCTCCTGACGATGAACGGAAAGGCGGAGATCGTCGAAAACCCGGCGATCGGGATCCGGGAGGACCGGATCGCCTTCGTCCGGACGGGAACAAAAGAACTCCCTGCGGCCCGGGAGCACCTGGACGCCTCGGGCTGCGCCATCCTGCCCGGCCTCGTGAACACCCACACCCACGCCGCCATGGTGTGCTTCCGCGGCCTCGCCGACGACCTGCCCCTGATGGAGTGGCTGGAGCGGCACATCTGGCCCGCCGAGGCAAAGTACGTGAACCGGGAAACGGTCTATGCAGGAACCTCGCTGGCCGTCGCGGAAATGCTTCTCTCCGGCACCACGACCTTCTGCGACAGCTACTTCTACAGCAGCTCCGTCGCCCGGGCCGCCGTGGACGCGGGCATGCGGGCCGTCGTCGCCCAGGGATTCATCGATTTTCCCACTCCCGACAGCCCGGATCCCTCCCGGCAGATCGAGATCGCCGAGACATTCGTCGGGGCCTGGCGGGACCGCTCGCCCCTGGTCACCCCTTCCCTCTTCTGCCACACGCCCTACACATGCTCGACGCGAACGCTGACAACCATCAAGGAGACGGCCAGGCGGATCGGCGTGCCTTTCCAGACGCACCTCTCGGAGAGCCGCGAGGAAGTGGACATCATACGGGGGCGCTTCGGGAAGTCTCCCGTCGAGTACCTGGATTCCATCGGCGTGCTCGACGAAAAGACCATCGCCGTCCACTGCAACTGGATGGAGGAGAGCGAACTGGACCGGTTGGCGGCCCTGGGCGTGAAGGTGTCCCACAATCCGGAGAGCAACCTGAAGCTCGCCTCCGGAATGGCTCCCGTCCCGAAGATGCTCCGCCGCGGAATCGCCGTCGGTCTGGGCACTGACGGCTGCGCCAGCAACAACGATCTGGACCTGTTCGGCGAGATCGCGACGGCGGCGAAGATCCACAAGCTCATGGAAATGGACCCGACGGCCATGGACGCCTCAACCGTTCTCCGCATGGCCACGATCGAGGGGGCGAGGGTCCTCGGGCTGGAGGAAGAGATCGGGTCCGTCGAACCGGGAAAGCAGGCCGACCTGATTCTCCTGGATCTGGACAAGCCCCACTTCACGCCCCTGTATAATCTGTGTTCCCATCTCGTCTATGCCGCGCGGGGCTCCGATGTAACAACCTCCGTGATCGCCGGAAAAATCGTCATGAAGGGCCGTCGCCTCCTGACCATCGACCTGCCCGCCGCCATGGAAGAGGTGCGGCGGATCGGCGCCCGGATCCTGGCTGACCGCGCGGGGAACTCATGAACGGGAATCCCGGAGAAAAGAAGCCGCACCGGACCGCCCGGTTCGCATGGTCCCTTTTCCTGGGCCTGCTCGTCCTCGCCGGGCCCTCCCCGCTTTTTGCCGTCCCGATCGAAGCGACTCTCTACCCGGAATCCGCCCGGATCACCGAGGCGATCACGGCGAGGCTTCAGCCTGCGGACGCCGGACGGCTTTCGGCCGTCTTTTCCCTTCCCGGAGTGGCGGATCCGGCAACGCTGACAATCGGCTGCCTGCCGGCAGGCTCCTGCCGGGTCGAGGACTATCGGGTAAAGCGGATTGAAACGCCACTGGGCTTGAAGGAAGCGGAGATCGAAATGAAGGCCGCAAAAGCGAGAGACGAGGCCGCCCGGATTCGCGCGGCGATTCTCGCCGCAGAGACCCAGATCCAGTTCTGGCAGCTCCAGACCAAGGCCAAAACGAAGACCCTCGCCGACGCCCGGAACATGGCCGCCGCCATCGGTCAAAACATCCGCAAGGCGGGCCAGGAGAAGATCGCCCTCGAAGTGGGCCTCGGCAAGGTGGAGCAGCGTCTCCGGGATATCGAGGCGGAGCGGGCGGCCCTGCCGGAGCGCCGCAAAGCGACGTGGCAGGTCACGGCAACCCTCTCCGGGACAGCGGCTCGCGAACAGACGCTGGGCATCGCCTATCGAACGGGCGGATGCGGCTGGAGTCCGGTTTACCGGATCGAGGCGAAGCCGGGAGAGAAAAAGATCCTGCTGTCCTTCGATGCAGAAATCCGTCAAGCCTCCGGACAGGACTGGAAAGACGTCCAGGTCATGCTGGCGTTTTCGGATCCGCCGAAAGGCACGGCAGAGGCTCCCGCGGTGGCCGCAGTTCCACCGCGGAAGCCTGACGCCCCTCCCCCGAAAAAAGGGAAAAAAGCACGCAAAAGCGCGGCGGATGTGAAAACCTCAGAACCGGTCCCGGGAAAAGGATCTCCTCCCACCCCTTCGGCCCCGGCAACCGCTCCGTGCGCCACCGGAGCCTGCGGCCCCTGGAGCCTGGGAAAAACAAACGTTCCCGCGGGCGCGGCCGTGACGAGAAACGTGCTCCTGAAAACGGCCGACGGATCGTTTCTTTATCGGATGGAATCCCTCGCGGGAGAGCCGATTCTGCAGGCGGAAGGATGCCGGGACTGGACGGTTCACATGCCGGCGGGTCCCGCCCGGTTCATGATCGACGGCGCCGTCACGGGGCACGGGCGCTTCCCCGAGCAGGGGGATCGTTCCCTTATGTTCGGTCGGGATCCCCGGGTTGCCCTCCGCGCAGGCAGCGGAAGTGGGCGAACCGAGGTGAACAACGGGCGTCCCGAGCCGATCCTTCTCATCTGGCGGGACGGCGGGCCGGCGGAGACGACGGTCAAAATCCCGGCGGGTGCGTCTGTCGCCATTCCACCCTCCCCCGCTTCTCACGGCACACAGGAACAGGCTCCGCTGTCCTCGGCTTCACCGTCCGCACTGGAGGAACAAAAATGAACACGACCTGCCCCTTCTGCCGGAAAGACATCGAGCTCGGCGACCGGATCGGTAGGCGGGAGACATGTCCGCTCTGCGGCCGGGATCTCCACGTCTGCCTCTGCTGCCTGTTTTACGCCCCCGGGTCCTACAACGACTGCCGGGAGCCCCAGGCCGAACGGGTCGTTGTCAAGGACCGGAGCAACTTCTGCGATTTCTATTCTTTCCTGCCTCCGGGCGAAGGAACGCCCCCCACCTCTCCCAAGCCCTCCCCAAAAGACGCACTTGAATCCCTATTTAAAAAGTAGAAAATAATTCTTGACAAATATCCGGCAGTTCTTTAATTACTACCATCCTGGTAGGAATAACATACTTCCCGGTGAAAGCATGAAGTTGTCCACGAAAACCCGTTATGGTGTCCGGATGATGCAATCCCTGTCGGAAAAATATGGCCGGGGACCGATCTACCTGAAGGATATCGCCAGGGAACAGGGAATATCGGAAAAATATCTGAGCCTGATCGTGATTCCCCTGCGCGCCGCCGGCCTGATCACGTCGACCCGGGGCGCCCACGGCGGCTATGTCCTGTCCCGCGAACCATCACTGATCACTCTCAAGGACATTGTGGATGTCCTGGAAGGGGAAACCTGCCTGGTCCAATGCATCAAAGACGTCTCCACGTGCCCGCGGGTTTCCGTCTGCCCGACAAGGGACGTCTGGACCGTCATCGGGGAGAGGATCTCCGAGACGCTGAGCGGGATCACGCTGGAGCAGCTTGTCCGGATGAGCAGGGAAAAAGAAGACAACCTGGTCATGATGAACGACATATGACGACCGCAGGCCGGCATCCCGTGAGGGGGTCGGTCCTGCGGCGAAAGAAATTCCCGGAAAGGCGGGAACGAACATGAAAAGAATCTACATGGATCATGCGGCCACGACACCCGTCGATCCGGACGTTGTCACCGCAATGCTTCCATTCTTTACGGAACATTACGGAAATGCCTCGAGCATGCACACCTTCGGACAGGAGGCAAAGCAGGCCGTCGAGCAGGCAAGGAAGAGCATCGCGTTCCTGATCGGCGCCAGGCCGGAGGAGATCGTCTTCACCAGCGGCGGCACCGAGAGCAACAATTTCGCCGTCAAGGGCATCGCCTACGCACGGAAAGAGAAGGGCAACCATATCATCACATCCGCCATTGAGCATCATGCGGTTTTGGAACCCTGCCACTTCCTCCAGAAATACGGCT
The DNA here is from genome assembly GCA_035363115.1 of Syntrophales bacterium. Taxonomy (NCBI): domain Bacteria; kingdom Pseudomonadati; phylum Thermodesulfobacteriota; class Syntrophia; order Syntrophales; species Syntrophales bacterium. The sequence continues at coordinate 8,122 of DAOSEM010000009.1, forward strand.
TCGAGGTGACGGTGTTGCCGGTCGACGGGACCGGCCTGGTGGATCCGGACGACGTGAAAAAAGCGATTACGGGCAGGACCATCCTCATTTCGATCATGCACGCCAACAACGAGATCGGGACCATCGAGCCCATCCGGGAAATCGGTGCCGTCGCCCGCGAGCACGGCATCCCGTTTCATATCGATGCCGTCCAGACATTCGGCCGCATTCCCGTTCCCGTGGACGACCTGAACGCGGACCTCCTGAGCGCCTCGGGCCACAAACTTTACGGTCCCAAGGGTGTGGGAATCCTGTACATCCGCAAGGGCACACGGATCGTCCCCTTCATGCACGGGGGCGAGCAGGAGAAGAACCGGCGGGCCTCCACCTACAATGTCCCGGGGATCGTCGGCATGGGAAAGGCCGCCGAGCTGGCCGGCGGGCGCATGGAAGAGGAAGCGTCGCGCCTGACGGTTCTGAGGGACCGGATGATCCGCGGGATCCTCGACGGGATCGACCACAGCCGCCTGAACGGCCACCCCGTCCTCCGGCTGCCGAACAACGTCAACGTTTCCCTGGAATACGTCGAAGGGGAGTCCATGCTCCTCAGCCTGGACATGGAAGGAATCGCCTGCTCCACCGGCTCGGCCTGTTCCTCCCAGAGCCTGGAGCCTTCCCACGTGCTCAGGGCGATCGGCCTGCCCCACGAGATCGCCCATGGCTCCCTGCGGTTCAGCATGGGGAGAATCACCGGCGACGAAGACGTCGACACGGTCCTGGCGGTTCTGCCGCGCATCGTCGGCAAGTTGCGGACCATGTCTCCGCTTTACGGAAAGAAGCAGTGAACTTTCTGCGATCCAACGCGATGGATCGTCAAGGAGTGTAACGATCATGACAGGTTACAGCGATAAGGTAATGGAGCACTTCAGGAATCCGCGGAACGTGGGGGACATCGAGAATCCCGACGGTGTGGGCAAGGTCGGGAACCCCGTCTGCGGTGACATCATGGAACTGTATCTCAAGGTCGAGAACGACGTCATCGTCGACGCCCGATTCAAGACGTTCGGCTGCGGCGCCGCCATTGCCACCAGTTCCATGGTAACGGAGCTGATCAAGAACAAGACGATCGACGAGGCCTCGAAAATATCGAACCGGGCCGTAGCGGAGGCGCTGGGCGGACTCCCCCCGATCAAGATGCACTGTTCGGTCCTGGCGGAGGAGGCCCTGAGCAAGGCCATCGAGGACTACAGGAGCCGGAAGAAGATCGCTGCATGAAACGGAACGTCCTCGTAGCCATGAGCGGCGGTGTCGATTCGTCCGTCGCCGCCCTCATCCTTCGTGATGCCGGATACGATGTCACCGGCGTCACCATGTGTCTCGGCATTGTGGACGACGGCGACCGCTCCCGCTGCTGCGGCCGGGACGCCGTGGACGATGCGCGCCGTGTGTGCGAACACTTGCGCATTTCGCACCACGTGATCGACTTTGCCCGGGATATGAACGAGGAGGTTATCGAGCGGTTTGTAAAGGAGTACCGCCGCGGGCGAACCCCGAACCCCTGCATTGACTGCAACCGTTACCTGAAATTCGGACGCCTGCTGGGGCTGGCCCGCTCGATGGGTTTTGATTTCCTGGCCACGGGACATTACGCGAGGATCGAAAAGACGGGGGACACGTATCGGCTGCTGAGATCGAAGGACAGGACGAAGGACCAGACCTATTTCCTTTACCCGATCCTTCGGGCAGACCTGCCGTCGGTCCTTTTCCCTCTCTGGGACCGGACCAAGGAGGAAGTCCGGACCCTGGCCCGCGAGGCGGGGCTTCCCGTCGCGCACAAGACGGAAAGCCAGGATATCTGTTTCGTTCCCCGGAAAGGATATCGGCAGTTCATCCGGGACCTGGCAGGACCATCGCCGCCGGGCCCGATCGTGGACACGGAAGGCCGGGAACGCGGTCGGCACGACGGCATTGTCTCCTTCACGGTCGGACAGCGCAGCGGACTGGGAATCAGCTCCCCGGCACCTCTCTACGTGGTATCCGTGGATGCGAAGGGCAACCGGATCGTCGTGGGAGAAAAAAAGGATTTGCTGGCCTCGGCCCTCCGGGCCACGGACCTCAACCTCCTGGCCGAGTCCTGGCCGGAGAGGGCGGAGGCGAAGATCCGCTACCGCAAAAAAGCCTCGTCCTGTCGCATGATTCCGGAGGAAGGCGGACTCCGGATCGAATTCGACGAGCCGCAGGAATCCATCACACCGGGTCAGGCGGTGGTTCTCTACCGGGGCGACGAGGTTCTCGGAGGCGGCGTGATCGAGCGGGTGATCCATGAATCTCGTTGAGACAATAAAGGAATTGAAGAAAAAGCGGAACGCCGTCATCCTGGCGCACAACTACCAGATTCCCGAGGTCCAGGACATTGCCGACTACGTGGGAGACTCCCTGGGGTTGAGCATCCAGGCGGCGTCCACCCCGGCCGACGTGATCGTCTTCTGCGGCGTCCGCTTCATGGCGGAGACGGCGAAAATCCTTTCGCCCTCAAAGACGGTCCTCCTTCCCGAGGAGAAGGCCGGCTGCCCCATGGCGGACATGATCACGGCGGACGACCTGATTTCCCTCAAGGCCGCACATCCCGGCGCGGCGGTCCTCTGCTATGTCAACACCTCCGCCGCGGTCAAGGCGGAATGCGACCTCTGCTGCACCTCGGCAAACGCGGTCCGGATGGTGCGGGACGTCCTGAAGGATGAAAAGGAGATCATCTTCGTACCGGATCAGTACCTGGCATCCTACGTGGCCTCGCAGACGGGAAGGGAATTTGTCGTCTGGAAGGGGTTCTGCCCGACCCATGCCCGGATCCTGCCGGATAACATCGCCGAGATGAAAGCTCTGCACCCGGATGCAGAGGTGCTGGTTCATCCGGAGTGCACGCCCGAACTGATCCGCCTGGCCGATCAGGTGGCCTCCACGGAAGGAATGTGCCGCCATGCCGGCGAATCGAAAAACAGGGAGTTCATCGTGGCGACGGAGCGGGGCATCCTGCACCGGATGGAGAAGGAACATCCGGACAAGAAGTTCCATGCCGCCTCGAAGTTCGCGATCTGCCCGAACATGAAATACACAACGCTGGAGAAGGTCCTCTGGTCCCTGGAGGACATGGTCCACGAGATCGTTGTGCCGGAGGACATCGCAAGCCGGGCACGGCGGTGCATCGAACGCATGCTGGCCGCATAGGGCCCCCCGGTTGCGGGACGACCCCTTTCGGATGCTTATGCCGCCGTATCAGAACGTATGAAGACCTTTCAGGCAACATACCGGGGGCATCCCCTCCCCCTGGGCAGACAGAACGCCCAGCCCCTTTCGGAGGAGATCCTCACCGTTCGCGATGACATCGGCCGGCACGACGCCGGTCGATCCGTCATCGGCGAGGCCCTGTATCGACAAGACGGCTTTTCCAGCCGCTTGCCGCGGAGAAGCGGGAGACGTTCATCGGAGAACCTGTTCCAGGGTCTCCGATGTCGGATGCACGACATTGCGGCGGCAGGCGCCACGATCGGCCGGGCGGCGACCATCGCCCGGCGGATCGGCGACCCCACGGTCTCAGGCGCCCGGAAAAGCCGGATGAACGGCCTCATCAGCACAAAGAGGGCCTGTTAACCCCGCCCCCTTTTCATCCGGTTCCTTCTCCCCCACACTCAGAACAAGGAGAAAAGACCATGTCGAACATCGACCGTACACTGCATATCGATACATTGGCCCTGCACGGCGGCCAGGAAGCGGATCCCACGACGGGAGCCCGGGCCGTTCCCATCTACCAGACGACTTCCTACCAGTTCAAGGACACCGGACACGCGGCGAGCCTCTTCGCCCTGAAAGAATTCGGCAACATCTACACACGCCTGATGAATCCCACGACGGACGTCCTGGAGAAGCGCCTGGCCCTCCTGGAGGGCGGCGTCGGAGCCCTGGCGGTGGCAAGCGGCCAGTCGGCCATCACCCTGGCGCTCCTCAACATCGCCCAGGCGGGCGACGAGATCGTCTCGGCGGACAATCTCTACGGCGGAACCTACAACCTGTTTCGCCATACCTTCCCCCGCCTCGGGATCAAGGTCCGTTTCGTAAAATCCAACGACCTCCATGCCCTGGAGCAGGCGATCAACCCCAAAACCAAAGCGGTCTACATGGAGTCCATCGGGAATCCGAAGCTGGATGTGGCCGATCTGGCGGCCGTCACCACCATCACCCGCCGGCACGGCATCCCCCTTGTCCTCGACAACACCGTGTCCCCCTATCTCCTCCGGCCCTTCGACCATGGGGTGGACATCATTGTCTACTCGGCCACGAAGTTCATCGGCGGCCACGGGACGTCCCTGGGCGGTGTGATCGTCGACTCCGGGCGCTTCGACTGGACGAACGGCAAGTTCCCCCTGATCGCCGATCCGGACCCGAGCTACCATGGCCTGAATTTCGTGGAGGCCCTGAAGCCCATGGGGAACATCGCCTACATCATCAAGGCGCGGGTCACCCTGCTCCGGGACCTGGGACCGGCCCTGTCTCCCTTCAACGCCTTTCTGTTCCTCCAGGGACTGGAAACGCTGCACCTGCGGATGCCGCGCCACGCCGAAAACGCCCTGGCCGTGGCCCGGCACCTGGAGTCCCATCCGCGGGTGGCCTGGGTGAACTATCCAGGACTCCCGTCGAGCCCGGAGCACGCAAGGGCGGCCCGATACCTGCCCGGGGGCGCCGGCGCCATTGTCGGTTTCGGGGTCCGGGGTGGAAAGGAAGCGGGCAAAACGTTCATCGAGTCGCTGAAACTGGTCTCCCACCTGGCCAACGTGGGCGACGCCAAGACGCTGGCCATCCACCCCGCCACGACGACGCACCAGCAGCTGTCGCCGGAGGAGCAGTCCGCAACAGGAGTGACCCCCGATTTCATCCGCCTGTCCGTCGGCCTGGAGCACATCGGCGACATCCTCTGGGACCTCGACCAGGCATTGGAAGGAGCGCGGCCATGAGCAGAAACGGAATCGGCATTGTGGAAACGCACTCCTTCACCTTTGCGGAACCCCCGGAGAAGCTGGTCCTGGAATCGGGCCGCTCCCTGGGACCGGTCACGCTGGCCTATGAAACGTACGGGGAGTTGAATCGGGATCGCTCCAACGCGGTCCTTCTGTGCCACGCCCTCTCGGGGGACGCCCACGCGGCAGGCTTCCATGAAGGAGACGAGGATCCGGGCTGGTGGGACGCCATGATCGGTCCCGGAAAGGCCTTCGACACGGACGAGTATTTCATCATCTGCTCCAACGTGATCGGCGGCTGCAAGGGCAGCACGGGGCCCTCGTCACCCGATCCGGCCACCGGGAAGCCCTATGCCCTCGGCTTTCCGATGATCACCATCGGCGACATGGTGAACGCCCAGAGGCATCTCGTCGACCACCTCGGGATCGAACGGCTCCTGTCCGTCGTCGGTGGCTCCATGGGCGGGATGCAGGCCCTGCAGTGGGCATCCGCCTATCCGGAGCGGGTGCGCTCGGTGATTCCCATCGCCACGGCACTGAAGCACTCGCCCCAGCAGATTGCCTTCGACGAGGTCGTCCGCCAGTCCATCATGGCCGATCCGGATTGGCGGGAGGGCAATTACTACGGGATGGGGCAACCGAGGAAAGGGCTGGCGGTGGCCCGCATGGTGGGTCACATCACCTTCATGAGCGACGAGTCCATGGAGGCGAAGTTCTCCCGGAAACTGAAAAACGGCAACTACAGCTATACCTTCGGGGATGACTTCGAGGTGGAGGGATACCTCCGTTACCGGGGAGACAATTTCGTGAAGCGCTTTGACGCTAATTCGTATCTCTACATCACCCGGGCCATGGACTACTTCGACCTCTCCGGAGACCACTTTCTGTCTGGAAAGACGAGAATCGATACGCATTTCCTGGTCATCTCCTTCCGTTCCGACTGGCTGTATCCCTCCAGCCAGTCCCTGGAAATCGTGAAGGCATTGAAGCGCAGAGGAATCGCCGCCACGTACTGCGAGCTGAAATCCACCTGGGGCCACGACGCCTTCCTGGTGGAGGTGGAGGAAGAGACGCGGCTCATCCGCAATTTCCTCGGAAACCTGAACAATTCCAGCATCCATCCCTCTCCGGCCGGACGGAACGACGGAAAAACGGAGGCGAGGGTATGGAACCTGTGAGGACCGGCCGCGGCCGGCATGTGATACGATGAGCGAAAGGCTGGATCACCGGATCATTTGCGACATGGTGCAGGATGGGGCGAGGGTGCTGGATCTCGGGTGCGGGGATGGCTCCCTGATGTCTCTGCTCGTCCGGGAGCGGCGCGCCTCGGTCCAGGGAATCGAGCTGGACGGAGAGGCCGTGCACCGCTGTGTCGAGAAGGGGCTGACGGTCTTCCAGGGGGATATCGAAACCGGCCTTCTGGACTATCCCGACGCCGCTTTCGACGATGTCATCCTGAACCAGAGCATGCAGGAGGTCCGGAAGGTGGATTTCGTGATCGGGGAGTCTTTGCGGGTTGGAAAGCGCGTCATCGTGGGCTTCCCGAACTTCGCACACCTTCCCTCCCGCTGGACGATGTTTTTTCGGGGCAAGACGCCGGTCACCCGGTCTCTTCCCCATTACTGGTACAAAACGCCGAATGTGCGCTTCCTCTCCGTTCGAGATTTCGAGGACTTCTGCAGGAGCAAGGGTCTCAGGGTCCTGAAGGCCGTCTATCTTGGGGCCAACGGGACCCTGACATGTTGTCCCAACCTGTTCGCCCGGGATGCCGTTTTCGCCGTTTCCAGGTAGCGGAAGCCGGCGGCAACGAAAAAGACATGGAAACAACCCGACACCTGCAAGGAGATCAAACATGAAACGAATCTATGAAGACAATTCGCGGTCCATCGGCAACACGCCGCTGGTAAGGCTGAATCGGATTACAAAGGGATTGAACGCCCGGATTCTGGCCAAGGTCGAAGGCCGGAACCCATCCTATTCGGTGAAGTGCCGGATCGGCGCGGCGATGATCTGGGATGCCGAAGAAAGAGGCCTGCTGAAGCCCGGCATGGAGATCATCGAGCCGACAAGCGGCAACACGGGCATCGCCCTGGCCTACGTGGCCGCGGCAAAAGGGTACGGCCTCACCCTGACCATGCCCGAGACCATGAGCATCGAGCGGCGGCGGGTCCTGGCGGCGTTCGGGGCGAATCTGGTCCTGACTCCGGGGGCGGAAGGCATGAAGGGTGCCGTGAACCGTGCTGAAGCCATGGCCGCTGCTGATCCCGGCCGCTGGTTCCTCCCCCAGCAGTTCCGGAACCCCGCCAATCCGGCCATTCACGAGCAGACGACAGGACCTGAGATCTGGGAGGATACGTCCGGTGAAATCGACATCCTGGTCTCCGGCGTCGGAACCGGAGGGACGATCACCGGAATCTCACGATACATCAAGAACACGATGGGGAAACGGATCCTTTCCGTGGCGGTGGAGCCGAAGGAGAGCCCCGTTATCAGCCAGCACCTGGCCGGACAGGATTTGAAACCGGCCCCCCACAAGATCCAGGGCATCGGCGCCGGGTTCATCCCGGAGATTCTCGACCTCTCTCTGGTCGACCGGGTCGAGCAGGTGGAAAGCATGGAGGCCGTGGAATATGCCAGGAGGCTGGCCCGGGAGGAAGGCATTCTTTCTGGCATCTCCAGCGGCGCAGCCGCGGCTGTTGCCGTCCGCCTGGCCGCCCTGAAGGAGTTTGACGGGAAGACGATCGTGACGATCCTGCCCGATGCCGGGGAGCGCTACCTTTCCACGGTTCTTTTCGACGGGATCGGCTGAAGGCCGGTTCCTTGCGGGCAGAGCCCGGGGAGGATGCCATGAACTGGATCCATGCAATCCGCGAAGATGTCCGGACGGTGTTCCGAAAAGACCCGGCGGCCAGGAGCACGCTGGAGGTGCTGACGTGCTATCCGGGGCTTCACGCCGTCTGGATGCACCGCCTGGCCCACGCCCTGTGGAGGATGCGCCTGTTCCTCCCCGGCCGGCTCGTATCTCATGCCAGCCGTTTTCTGACGGGGATCGAGATCCATCCGGGGGCGCGCATCGGCAGGCGGTTTTTTATCGATCACGGCGCCGGAGTTGTGATCGGGGAGACCGCTGAGATCGGGAACGACGTCCACCTGTACCAGGGCGTCGTTCTGGGAGGAGTCACGCTGCAGAAGAAGAAGCGCCACCCGACCCTCGGCAGCGGCGTCCTGGTCGGGGCGGGAACCATCGTCCTCGGCCCGATCACCATCGGCGAAGGCGCCCGGATCGGAGCTTCTTCCCTGGTGCTCGGCGACGTCCCGCCCGGGGCGGTCGCGGTCGGCGTCCCGGCCCGGATCGGCCTTGGCTTTTCCGGAAAGGACCTCCAGGAGCTGGCGGACAACAAGCTCCCCGATCCCATCGCCGAGGCGTTCCGCTTCCTTGGCCGCCAGATCGAGACCCTGGAGCGGCGCCTGTCGGATGTGGAGCAACAGCAGGGAATCGCCGTCGAGCGGAACGGAACCCTGGAGGAGAAGAGACGCGAGATCCAGCGCATCTTCTCACCGATCCGCGAGGAATTCAGCGCCGGGGCGGGAATCTGAAAGGAGGCAGACATGATTGACTACAGCCTGTACCTGGTGACGGACCGGCGCTGGCTCATGGGCAGGGACCTGGTGGCCTGTATTGAGGAGGCCATCCTGGGCGGTGTGACGGTCGTCCAGCTTCGCGAGAAGGATGCTGACTCCCGCTCCTTCTTCGAGTTGGCCGGCCGGATGAAGGCGCTTACCGACCGCTATGGAATCCCTTTGATGATCAACGACCGCCTCGACATCGCCCAGGCGGTGGGCGCCGCCGGCGTCCACCTCGGCCTGGACGACCTTCCCGTACCGACGGTGCGGAAGATCCTGGGGCCGGACAGGATCGTCGGGGCCTCGGCGGCCACCGTCGAGGAAGCCCTGTGCTTCGAGAAGGAAGGGGCCGACTACCTCGGGGTGGGCGCCGTGTTCGAGACAGCCACGAAGCTGGGCAATGAATCGGTGAGCTTCGACGATCTTCGGAATATCAAGCGAGCCGTGAATATTCCCGTCGTCGCCATCGGCGGGATCAAGGCGGAAAACGCGGGAGCTGTCATGGAAACCGGTGTGGACGGGGTGGCCGTGGTCTCGTCGATCCTCGCCGTGCCCGATGTCAGGGAGGCGGCCGCCCGTCTGGCCGCTGCGATCCGAAGGTCCGGAAGATGAGTGGTACCCCCCATCGCTGGCGGGTCCTGTGGGCCGCCTTCATCACCTATCTCCTGGACAGCTACGACCTGATCGTCCTGGCGATCGCCATGCCCGTCCTGCTCAAGGTCCTGGACATGTCGCTCCCCGAGGGCGGGCTCCTGGGCTCGGCCACCATGCTGGGTGCCATGGCCGGCGGCATCCTCTTCGGCCTGATCGCGGAGAACTGGGGCCGGCGTTTCGCCCTCATCCTTGCCCTTCTCTGGCTGGGCCTGGGGATGGGGGCCGTCTACCTCGTTTCCACCTGGGAGCAGTGGATGATCCTCCGCCTCATCACCGGGATCGCCATCGGCGGGATCTGGGGTCCCTGCGCCGCCCTCATCGCCGCACACTGGTCGCCGGAATACCGGGGCCGCGCCGCGTCGTTCGTCTACAGCAGCTTCGCCATCGGCGCCGTCCTGGCATCCCTGGTTGGGCGGATGGTCCTGCACACGGACTGGCATGTCCTGTTTCTCATGGGTACCGTGTCCATCCCCATTGCGCTCCTTGTTTACCGCCTTGTGCCGCTCGACCCGGCTCAATCGGCATCGCCGGACGGCGAGCGTCAGCCCGGCGTCGGCGTCGGCGCCATCTTCCGGGACGGGATGGCCCGGACCACCTTCCTGGCGACCCTGATCAGCGTGGTCAACCTGGCCGGATACTGGGGGGCGGCGTACTGGATCCCGACCTTTCTGACAAGGGAACGGGGGCTCAGCCTCACGACCATGGCCTGGTTCTCCTTTGTCATGTACCTGGGGATGTTTCTCGGCTTCCAGTTTTTCGGGGCCCTGTCCGACCGGATCGGACGGCGGAAGGCCATGATCGCCGCCTTCCTGACGGTCGCTTTTGCCGTCGCCCTTTACATCGTCGTCCACAATCCCGTTTTCCTCTTCTGGTGGGGAATCGTCGTCGGCTTCGGCCTCTGCGGGGTCGGAGGCGTGCTGGGGGCGTATTTTGCGGAGCTCTTCCCAGAGCGGATCCGCGCTTATGCCGGGGGCTTCTGCTGGAACATGGGGCGCATCGGTGCCGTCCTCGCTCCCTATACCATCGGCTTCATCGGGAAGAACTACGGCCTCGCGACGGGGCTGGCGGTCACCTGCGTCGTCTACATCCTCGGGGCGGCACTGCTCCTCTTCCTCCCCGAAACACTGCGTCCCGGACACGAGATGGAAACATGAACCCTATCGATATCCAGGACTTCCTGGGCAAAAAGACGCTGCTCGTCGGCGACATCAACACCGGCAAGACCTTCCGGAGCGGGGAGATCCTGGCGGCATTCTGCGGGGCCGGTCTCGGCGGGCGCATCGTCATCCTGGACCTGGCGCCGGAGATCCCGGAGGAGATGGCCGTCGCGAAAGGACTGCGGGGAGCCGGCGGCAGGCTGTTCCCTCCCCCGGGATGCGATGTGCTTGTTTTCGATGCGTCGCCTGTGCCGCCCCGTCTCAGCTCCCGGACGGAAGCGGAGACCCTGGAGAAGGCCCGGTGGAACCGCCTCGTCATCGACGGCCTGCTTAAGCGGGTCTCCGAAGCCGCGCGGGACATCCTCTTCGTCAACGACGTCAGTCTCTACCTGCAGGCGGGAAACACGGAGGACCTGATCCCGTTCCTGGACGGCTTTCAGACCGTTATCGCCAACGGCTACCTGGGCGAGCGCCTCGGCGGCGGCACCCTCACAGAGAGGGAACAAGGACAAATGAGGAATCTGATGGCCGGATTTGAGGCCCGGGGCCGGGTCATCCGGTTGGAGACTTTATGAACGGAATAGCGGTAGCGCTGCTGTCCGGGGGGCTGGACAACCAACAAATAGACCGGGACCGGTCCGGGGGGACGTCGAAGGAAGGCCATGGGTCGGGAAGAAAGAAACCAGTCTTTGGATGTTTGAGGAGAGTGCCATGGGAAAAATCGTATCGGTGAATGTAGGGCCCGCCGTGGGCGACAAGAAGACGCCCGTCGGCTGCTGCAAGGTCCTGGCGGACGCGGGCCTGGAGGGGGACGCCCACGCCGGGACGGGGAGGCAGGTCAGTCTTCTTGCGGTGGAGAGCATCGAAAAGATGAAGGGAAAAGGTCTTGAGGTGGCTCCCGGAGATTTCGCCGAGAATTTCACCACGGAAGGGATCGATCTGGTCTCGCTGCCCGTCGGAACCCGCCTGAGGGTCGGCGGGGATGTCCTGCTTGAAATCACCCAGATCGGGAAGGTCTGCCATGATCGCTGCCATATCTTCTTCACCGTCGGCGATTGCGTCATGCCGCGGGAAGGCGTCTTCGCAAAGGTGATTTCCGGTGGCATTGCAGCCGAGGGCGACAGGATCGAGGAGGAATCGTGAAGATGCAATCCTCACCGGATGAGAGAATTACGGATCGGTTTACGATCTGCCGGATCATCGTGGAAGACGATGTCATCCGAATGCAGGAAGAGGAAAAACGGGTGATCGGAGAGATCTCTCTCAAGATCTTCATCAACGGGACGGAATACGCGTCGCTCCTGTGCCTCAATCAGTATGCCGAGGAGCTGGCCCTCGGCTTTCTCCACAGCGAGGGGGTGATCGAGACGATCGGGGATGTCGAATCCCTAGCGTACAATGAACGCCTTTTCGCGGTGATGATCAACCTGGCGCCGGGCCGGTCCGTGGCAAAGAGTGAAAGCCTGCGGAGCGTCACGTCCGGTTGCGGCAAATGCTTCACCTACATCAACCCGCTGAAAAGCGATCAGTACCGGGAGACCAGGGGGAATGTGCATTTCTCTCTGCGAGACATCCTGGACCTGATGAAGCGCTTCGAGCGTTCGTCGGAACTTTATCGGGACGTCGGCGGTGTCCACAGCGTTCTCTTCCACCATGAGGCCTTTTCCTTTTTCTGCGAGGACATCGGCCGCCACAATTGTTTCGACAAGACCGCCGGCGTACTCCTGAAAGCCGGGATAATGGACCTCACCGGAAGCGGAATGATGTTTGTCAGTGGACGGGTGTCCTCGGAGATCATCACCAAGGTCATCCGGATCGGCGTGCCCGTGATCGTCTCCCGTTCGACGCCGACCGCCGCGGCCGTCCATCTTGCCCGGAAATACAATGTGACGCTCCTGGGCTATGTCCGCGGAAAATCCGGCTTCGTCTATTCCGGGGAAGAACGGCTGGTGTGACGGGATTGCACAGTGATATGTTAATTCATCCCGGCATGAAGGCATTTCATTTTTATTGTGCGGAGGTCTTGCTCTAAGAAATCCGGGATGAAGTCTGGAAAGAAGTGAACGCAAGGGTACAGATCTGAATATTCAAGGCCTGTGTCCTGAAATAGGCAGCGAATTATAAACAGGATTCAAATGGAGGAAAGATGCCATGAAAAAATCACTGGGACCCAGGACAATCATCTATCCGACACCGGCGCTTGTTGTCTGCGCGTATGACAAGGAAGGAAGACCGAACGCCATGACTGCAGCCTGGGCGGGCATCTGCTGCTCCTCGCCACCGTGCGTCGCCGTGTCGCTCCGGAAAGCGACCTACACCCATGGATGCATCGGAGAACGGCGAGCCTTTACGGTCAACATCCCATCGGAACAGTACGTCCGGGAAGTGGACTACTTCGGGATGGCAACCGGCAGGAAGGTGGACAAGTTCGCCGCCACGGGCCTCACGGCGGAGAAGAGCGCCGCCGTCGACGCGCCCTTCATCCGGGAGTTCCCCTTCATCCTGGAATGCAGGCTGGTCCACGTCTTTGAACTGGGCATGCACACCCAGTTCGTCGGAGAGATCGTGGACCTCAAGGCGGAGGAGTCCGTCCTTGCCGCCGACGGCTCCCTGGACGCCGAAAAGGTGAAGCCCGTTCTCTACGCCCCGGAAAACGGACACTACTTCGGCCTGGGAAAGAATCTGGGCAAGGCCTTCTCCATCGGTCGCGACATCGGATGAGCCTGAACCCGCATTCCGAAGGAAATCGTCATCTCCTGTACCGCCGAGCCCTGGCCCTGGCCCTGATCACGGTCTTCTACAACATTGCCGAGGGGGTGTTCTCCGTATGGTTCGGCCTGGAGGACGAGACACTCTCCCTATTCGGCTTCGGCCTGGATTCGTTCGTGGAGGTCGTCTCGGGAGTGGGCATCTGGCATATGGTCCGGCGCCAGCAGGAGAGACCCGACGAGAAACCGGACCGCTTCGAGCGAACGGCTCTTCGGGTGACGGGTACGGCCTTCTACATCCTCGTCGCAGGGCTGACCGCTACGGCGTTCTGGAATCTCTTCGCACAGCACCACCCGGAAACGACCTTCTGGGGTGTCGTGATCTCCCTGGTCTCGCTGTCCTTCATGTGGTGGTTGATTCGTGCGAAACAACGGGTAGGGAGGGAGCTCGACTCGCCGGCCATCCTGGCGGGCGCCGAGTGCTCGCGGGCCTGCATGATCCTTTCGGTGGTGCTGCTGGCTGCCAGTGCCGGCTATGAACTGACGGGCATCGGCGGTCTGGACGCGCTTGGCGCCCTCGGGATTGCCTGGTTTTCCCTGCGCGAGGGCCGGGAGGCCTTTGCCGAGGCGAAAGGCCTCTCCTGCTCCTGCGGCGGCGACGATTGTTCCCTTTGACGAACTGTTCAACCGCTCTCTGATTGCCGGAATCGTTCCGGCCGGATCAGGAGGCCTCGCCCCCGCCTCCTCCTGCCGAACCACTGTCCGGACCGGATCGGCGCCGCCGCGAACGATCCCTGTCCCTTTCCCTCGGCGGCCTCCGGCGCTTCGGTCGGTCGCTTCGCTGCATCGAGGAATCATCCCGCTTCATGGCCGGAGCCGGTTCAAAGGTCTCTTCATCCGACGGCGACACGACCGGCGCCTGCAGGGTTCGCTGGTAGTAGTCGTCCAGCAGCATGGCGATGACGGGGATTTCCGCTTCCGCCTCGGCGAGGCTCCGTCCCAGGGAAATGAACCGCTGCATCCGCTCGATCTGCACCCGGTCCCTCCCCCGCAGGTCCGCTTCCAGGGCCGCGGTGATGCGTTGCGACACGACCGCCACCACGTCCTCCTCCGAGGGCAGCGTTCGCTCCTCCATGTTGATGTTGTATGTCTTGGCGATGGACTTGAGCTTGAACTGCTCCATGCCCGCGACGATGGAGATGGCCGTCCCGGCCGCTCCGACACGTCCCGTCCGTCCCGCCCGGTGGATGTAAAGCTCCGGATCCTCCGGCGGCTCGTACTGGATGACGTGGGAGAGATCCTGGATGTCGATGCCCCGGGCGGCGACATCGGTCGCCACGAGAAACCGCAGGATCCGCTTTTTCACCCGGGCCATCACCTTTTCCCGCGCCGCCTGGGAGAGGTCGGAGCTGAGTTCGTCGGCGTCGTAGCCGAACCGCTTCAGGACGACCGTGACGAAATGGACCGTTGCCTTGGTGTTGCAGAAAACGATCGCCGAGACGGGGTTTTCCATCTCGATGATCCGGACCAGGGACCGCTCACGCTGCATCCCCGGGACGAGGTAGCATACGTGGTCCGTCCCCGTGACATGGACGCGGTCCCGGCTGAGGCTCAGAAACTCCGGCTCCTGGAGGAACTGTCCTGCGAGGCGCAGGACGTCGGAGGAAAAGGTGGCCGAAAACATGTAGCCGCTGACCGGTTTCTTGGGCATGAACTGCTGGATTCGCCGCATGTCCGGGTAAAAACCCATGGAGAGCATGCGGTCGGCCTCATCGAAGACGAGGATCTGCAGTTCCTTGAGGGACAGGGTTCCCTGGATGAGGTGATCCAGGATGCGGCCCGGAGTCCCGATGACAAACTGGGCACCGGCCTTGAACGCCTCGAGTTGGGGTCCGTAGGAAACCCCGCCGTAGACGACGGCGGTCCGGATGCCCGTGTCGCCGCCAAGCGTTTCCGCTTCGCGGGTGACCTGGACGGCCAGCTCGCGGGTAGGAACCAGGACCAGGGCCTGGCAGGCCTTTTTTTCCGGGTTGATCCGTTCCAGAATCGGCAGGACAAAGGCCGCCGTCTTGCCGCTCCCGGTCTGCGACTGGACCATCACGTTCCGCTTTGCCAAAATGTACGGAATCGCCCGGGCCTGGACCGGCAGGAGGCTCGTCCATCCGGCCCTCGCACAGGCCCCCTTGAGCCGCTCCGGGAGATCCTCCAGATTCATCTCCGGCAGGGCATGCTCCGGCTCGATGATGGGTTCGTCCTCGTTCATCTGTATTCCGCGGCTTTCCGTTCCCGGACCCTCCGGGATGCCGGCCGTCGAATCGTTTTCTCTTCCTTCTTCTTCCTGCATGTTTTCTTTCTCCTGTAATATCCAGATTCTTGATGTTCTACTGCTGCATTCATCCTGCCGGGTGTTCTCAGGGCCGGTTCATCCTGTCCAGGACGCGAAAGAGGGCGTGGGTCCCCTCGTTTTCCAGCCCCTCCGCCACGGCGGCCAGGTAGAACTGGTTCACCAGGGCAAGCCCCGGGAGGGCGATTTTCATCCGTCCGGCCTCAGCCAGGGCGATTCGCATGTCCTTCACGAAATGGCGGATCGCAAAACCCGGGGCCGTGTCGCCCTTCACGATTCGCGGACCGAGCTGGTTGAAGGCCCACGAGGCGGCGGCCCCCTTCCCCACGACCCCGATGACCGCATCCAGATCGAGGCCGGCCCTCCGGGCGTAAAGAAGGGCCTCCACGACGCCGATCATCGTCGAGGCGACGAGGATCTGGTTGCTCATCTTCGTGTGCTGTCCCATGCCGGGACCGCCCATGAGGACGATGTTTCTCCCCATCCGCTCGAAGACGGGAAGGACCCGCCGGAATGCCTCTTCATCGCCCCCGGCCATGATCGCCAGGGTTCCCTCCCTCGCCCCGATGTCTCCCCCCGAAACCGGCGCATCCAGGGAAAAAACGGATTTCGCTTTGGCCTCCCCGTAAATGCGAACCGCCAGGGACGGCTCGGAGGTGGTCATGTCGACCATCACGGATCCGGGCTCGATCCGGGACAGCACGCCCCTTTTGCCCAGGACGACTTCCTCTACATCCGCCGGCTCCCCGACCATGGTGAAGACAATGTCGCTCCGTGCGGCAACGTCTCCCGGGCTGTCGCACCAGACGGCTCCTTCCCGGCACAGGTCTTCCGTCCTTTCACGGCTTCGGTTGAAGACGGAAACGGGATAGCCGCCCTTCAGGACGTGCATGGCCATGGAACGGCCCATGACGCCGGTTCCGATCCAGCCGATTCTTTCCACGGGATTCCTCCGAACATGCCGGTCCGGAATGCTCCACCGGTCCGGAATTCGGGGACTATCGGTCAAAATGTCCAATATGTCAAGAAGTTTAGCCCGCCAGGAGTCCATCTCTCCCCCTCTCGCCTGGAAAAGCGATGATTTCAGCCTGCCAATCACGGGAGCAAGTTTCATGATCCCCTGACTTCTGTTGCCGGTGCGGCTTTTTCACGGATCGATCCTGTCAGGTGATACCGAGGATCAAAGGGTTCTGAAAGATCGTATTTGTTCGTATTTATGATTATTCGTAATAATATGTATGATTTTGTATTGATTCAATCCCCCGAATCCGTTATGAATACCGCTCCGTCCGGAGGATATCCAGCCATGCCGAATGATTTCATGAATACGAAGGAAGTCGCCGGGTACCTGGATATCCATGAAAAACAGGTCTACGCCCTCATCAAGGCGCGACGGATTCCGGCAACTCGGGTAACAGGAAAGTGGCTGTTCCCCAAGGCACTGATCGACGAGTGGATCCGGAGTCAGGCTGGTGAAGCACTCCAGGAGGCCCGCCGGAAGAGCACCCGGATCGAGGGGGCCCTTCTTGCGGCCGGCAGCAACGATCCCGTCCTCGACATGCTCCTGGCAAGCCTGAAGGCCGCTCATCCCGATTTCTACGTCTTTACGGCCAGCACCGGGAGTGCCGGCGGTTTGGCAGCCCTCGGAAAAGGCTACACCGACATAGCCTGGACGCATCTCATCGATCCGGAAAGCGGAGAATACAACACCCCTCCCACCATTGCCCAATACCTTCAGGATACCGGCTTTGTGGTTATCCATCTCTTCAACCGGGAGATCGGCCTGGTGGCGGCAAAAGGAAATCCTCTCGGGATCAGCGGCTTCGAGGATCTCATCAGAATCCGGGCGCGGATCGTGAATCGCCAGCCTGGCGCGGGAACACGAATCCTTCTGGACCATTATCTGCGAAAGGCCGGTGCCTTGCCGGATTCTCTGCCCGGTTACGACCGGGAGGTTTTTACCCACATGGACGTGGGCCTCACGGTTCTTGCCGGGGAGGCGGACGCGGGAATCGCCTCCGCTGCCGTATCGCGTCTCCTGGGCCTGGAAATGATCCCCCTGGCCACGGAGAGTTTCGACATGGTTCTCCGTCGGGATACCTTCTTCAGCAAGGGCATTCAGGCATTCCTCGAAGCCCTGCAGAGTCCGTCCTTCCAGAAGAACGTTGAAAGACTGGGGGGGTACGATTTCCAGCGTGCAGGCCGGGTTCTGCACACCATCGATCCGGAAAGGAGCTGAATCATGAAAAAAGCCGTTGTTACATCCATCCTCTCCCTCCTGCTTCTCTTCAGCGGGCCGTGCATGGCCGGAGAAGGCTTCCTTCTCCTGTCCAGCACGATCGGTCCCATCGACTCCGGGATCGTCTCCCTCCTGGAAGACCGTTTCGAACAGGATACGGGCATCCGGGTCCGCCATGTGGGAGCCGGAACCGGTGCCGCCCTGAACATTGCGAAGAAAGGCAATGTGGACCTCGTCATGGTCCATGCCAAATCCCTCGAGGAAAAATTCATCAAGGAGGGCTTCGGCACAAAACGAATCCCCTTCATGTACAACGACTTCGTCATCGTCGGGCCGGCCGCGGATCCGGCGAAGGTCAAGGGGATGAAAACCGCCGCGGAAGCCCTGAAGGCGATCTCCACCAAGGGGGCACTCTTCGTCAGCCGGGGCGACAAGTCCGGGACCCACGTGGCGGAAATGGATCTCTGGGGGAAGGCGGGAATCAAGCCGGCCGGTGCCTGGTATAAAATCTATGAGAAGGGCGCCGAGGGGAATGTTCCCACCCTTCGCTACACGGACCAGCAGAAGGGGTACACGGTCATTGACCGGGCAACCTACCTGGGCCTGAAAAAAGACATCAAGCTGGTCGTCCTGGTGGAAGGCGACGAGGCCATGCTGAACTTCATCTCCCTGATTCCGGTCAATCCGCAGAAGTTCCCGCAGGTCAACGCCAAGGACGCGGCGACGTTCATCTCCTGGCTGACCTCGCCGCAGAAAGGCCAGCTCATCGTGCGGGACTTCGGCAGGGACAAGTTCGGCAGCCCTCTTTTCTTTCCCAACTCCGATGAATGGAACAGGAAAAAGTGATCATGAAACCCAAGGAGGTTAAAGCAATGATGAGACGATCGTACCTGCGGACGGCCTTGCTGGCTGTTGTCCTTGCGCTGGTCCTGGCTGCCGGAATGGCGGACAGCTCCTTCGCGGCAGCGGCCAAGCAGAAAAACGTGATCCTGGCAACGACGACGAGCACCCAGGACTCGGGCCTGCTGGACGTCCTGATCCCCATCTTCGAGAAGCAGACAGGATACTTCGTGAAGACCATCGCGGTGGGCTCCGGCCAAGCCATGGCCATGGGGGCGAAGGGAGAGGCGGACGTGCTCCTGGTCCACTCCCCCGCGGCGGAGAAGGCCTTCATGGCCCAGGGGAACGGCACCGCCCGGACCCTGGTCATGCACAACGACTTCATCATCGTCGGCCCCCCGGCGGATCCGGCAACGATCAAAATGACCAAGGGAGCGACGGCCGCCTTCAAGAAAATCGCCCTTTCGAAGGCGCTTTTCATGTCCCGGGGCGACAACTCGGGGACGCATGCGAAGGAAAAGGCCATCTGGAAAGCCGCGGGTGTCGCCTATGAGAAGGAGAAATGGTACCAGCAGACGGGCCTTGGCATGGGCCAGACCCTGAACGTTGCGGCGGAGAAAAAGGCCTATACCCTGGCGGACCGTGGAACCTACCTGGCCCTGAAGAAGAACCTGGGACTGGACATCCTGAACCAGGGAGACGCCATTCTCCTGAATATCTACTCCGTGATCCCCGTCAACCCGGCCAAGTTCAAGAAAATCAATACAGAGGGCGGCAAGGCCTTTGCCGACTTCATGGTGGCCCCGGCGACCCAGAAGATCATCGGAACGTTCGGCGTGGAGAAATTCGGATCGCCCCTGTTCTTCCCGGATGCCGGCAAGAAAGAGGAAGCCCTGGGTAAGTAGTTCCTTCAATTTTGACGGCCGGTCCCCCTGCCCGTTTTTACTCCGGACAGGGCAGATGTCGGGCCGGGCCCGTCGCGGCGATGCACGACGACTCGTCGCGGCGGGCTTTTCGTTGTATCTCAAATCTCCGGTGGTGCACCTTGGACCTGATTCTGGAAGGCATCCGGCAGGCGTTTCTCCTCCTCTTCACCCTGGACCGCGAGGTCCTGGGCATCACCTGGCTGTCGCTCCAGGTCTCCGGTGCAGCCACGGGAATCAGCCTTGTATTCGGCATGTCCGTCGGTGCCGTCATCGCCCTGACGGAGTTTCCCGGCAAGCGGTTCGTCATCAGCCTCATCAATACAGGGATGGGGCTACCGCCGGTCGTCGTGGGCCTGTTCGTTTCGATCTTCCTCTGGCGGAACGGCCCCCTCGGCTTCATGGAAATCCTCTACACACCGGCGGCCATCGTCATCGCTCAAGCGATCATCGCCACGCCCATCATCACGGGGATCACCCTGGCGGCCCTCCAGCACCTTCCGAGGAACCTGCGCCTCCAGATCCTGGCCCTCGGGGCCACCCGCCTCCAGATGGTCTGGATGCTCATGAAAGAGGCGAAGCTCCCCCTCCTGGCGGCGGTCATGGCAGGCTTCGGAGGCGTCATCTCGGAGGTCGGGGCCTCCATCATGGTCGGCGGCAACATCAAGGGCTACACGCGCGTCCTCACGACGGCCACCGTCATGGAGACGGGAAAGGGAAACTTCGACATCGCCATTGCCCTGGGGATCATCCTCCTGCTCCTGGCATTTACCATCAACTCCATCCTCACAGGCATTCAGCAGAGGCAGAGGCCGCGATGAATCCTGCCGAAGCCATCCTCGAAATCCACGACCTGGAAGTCCGGCGCGGAGGGGTCCGCGTCCTGGAGCTCACCGGCCTCGACGTCCGCAGCGGGGAGTTCCTCTCCCTCATTGGTCCCAACGGGGCCGGGAAATCGACCCTTCTTCTGCTGCTGGCCTGCCTGCTGCCCCGACATCGGGGCACACTCTCCTTCCGGGGAGCCGAGGTTACAGAAGGGAACGGCCTGCTGGAGTACCGGCGGAAGATCTCCATGGTTTTCCAGGAACCGCTTCTCTTCGACGGAACGGTCGAAGCAAACGTGGCATCGGGGCTGAAACTGCGTGGAACCAACCGCGAGATCATCCACCGGACCGTCGCGGAATGCATGGAGCAATTCGGCATCGGGCACCTGAAGGGCCGCCATGCCCGGAAGCTCTCCGGCGGGGAGGCTCAGCGGACGAGCTTGGCCCGGGCCTTTGCCATCGGGCCGGAGGTCATTTTTCTTGACGAGCCCTTCTCCTCCCTCGATCCGCCGACACGGGAAGGCCTGATGGACGACCTCCAGCGGATCCTCCGGGAGACGAAAACCACCGCCGTGATGGCCACCCACGACCGGGTCGAGGCACTGCGCCTCTCCGACCGCATCGCCGTCATGAAAGACGGTGAGATCGCACAGATCGACTCGCCGGAAGAAATCATGAACCATCCCCGGGACGAGTTCGTCGCCTCATTTGTCGGGGTGGAGACAGTCCTGGCGGGGGAGATCGACGGAACCGGGACCGGTACGGTATTCGTGCAGGTTCCGGGCGGAAGAATCGAAGCGGTCGGGATCGGCCGGGCGGGGGATTCCGTTTTGTGCTGCATCCGGCCGGAACAGGTCACCCTGACGACCGATGCCTCCTGCCGGGATGGGGCGAGCGCCCGGAACGTCTTTCCCGGGAAGATCGTGAAAGTCGTCCCCATGGGCCTGTTTTACAAAGTCACCATGGACTGCGGCTTTCCCATCACGGCCTATGTGACGGCCTCCTCGGTGGAAAACCTGTCCCTCGCGGAGGGCAGCCTCGTCTGCTCCTCCTTCAAGGCCACCTCGGTCCACCTCATCCGAAAGTAGGCGGAGCCGTCCAGGCTCCGGGGCCCCACTTCTCCGGCAGAACCGCTTCTTTAGGCCATTCGGCCGGCACGAGTTGTCCCGGTTCCTCCCCTTCCCTTTCGATCAGCTTCATCAGGCCGGGACGGCGGAACTGGGGGTTCCCGCCCTTCTCCGTCCGGCCGTTGCAGATCGCCTCCGATCGGAGCCGCCGGCCGATGGTCTTTTCCATCCGGTTGCCGAGCCACAGAACGCGATCCACGTCGTAGCCGTGCTCGATTCCCAGTTCGTCGATCTGAACGAGGAGGTCTTCCAGGGTCACGAGGCCCACGTAGCGGTGATCCCTGTAGTAGTATTCCCCGGTCCCCCGGACGGGGCAGTCGTCGAGGAAATTGGCCGGCTGCCCGCCCAGGCCCCCCAGTGTCCCCTCGAAGCGGGCGATGCCGGCATGGAGGGCCGCCAGGATCGAGGAGGAGGCGACCCGCTTCGTCTCGTGCAGATGGCAGAGGTGGGCCTCCGGGTCGGGCATGGCGTCCATGACCATGGAGAAATACCGGTAGACCTCCGCCGCCGAGGCGGAGCCGTCGTGGTCCGCGTGCTCGATGTCGTTGGCACCGATGGAAAACCACCGCTTCGTAAACTCCACGGCGTCTTCGAGCCTCGTGGCGCCGCTGATGGGGCTGCCCCAGATGGTGCTCACGACGCCGCACATCCGGATGCCCGCGTCGCGGCACTTCCGGATGCACCGCTCCGCCTCCCGCCAGTACTGCGATAGTGTCGTCCCGGAGTTGGCGAAGTGGTGCTCGGGATCCGTGGAGACCATCATCAGGACCCGGTCCGGTCCGATGCCGCGCTTCTTCAGTTCGATGGCGCGATCCACCGCGTTCTCCCGGATCGTCACGGCGCTGAAGACCAGCTGGTCGTAGTCGATCCCCTGCCGGGTGCAGCGCTTTTTGAACCGGTCGCTCCGGAAGTGCGCGAGGACGTCCTCGGCGTCCCGGAACTGGGGAATCGCAGCAGGATTGCCCAGGTTGGTCACTTCCAGTTCCCGGCACCCCGCCATGATGCTCTCCTCCCCGTAAAAGATCTTGGCGGCCGTGGAGAGGAACTTCTCCTCGTGCTGGAACCCGTCCCGGATCGTGATGTCCCCGATCATCACCTTCCGGGGCATCCGTGGGAAGATTTTCCAGTAATCATGTTCGGTCATGCTGCTTTTCTCCTCGTGACCTGGTTGAAGTTCTCGTTTTTCCGTGCCGGACCGAATGCCGTTCGCGGGGGCGCGGCCGGGGGTTCCCAGAGGAGCAATTAGAAAACGTTTCCTCCCGGACGGCGATTCAATTTTTCGAAGCGTTTCGCGGAAACGTTTTCGCGACAACGGGAATCCCCGTGACAGCCCCCGCGCCTCAGACTGGCCGCTATCCTCGGGAACACAGCCGTAGGCTTCCCGAACTGCCGCTTAGAATTTGAAATTGCCGAAATTCGACTCTTTAATCGGTTGCAGGAGTGCCACCTCGAACCCCAACGCCAGGGCGTCCCGGCACTGCCCCAGGGGCAGCGTCCCGTCGTTGAACAGGCGCGATTCCATGTAGAACGGGTGCGCCTCCCGGTTGTACTTGTCGATCATCATCTGCCGGAACTTCGCCGCCGCCTCTTCATCCATCTCCTCACCCCGCTTCTTCCGGTTGACCCGCTCCAGGCTCGTCAGGATGAAGCCCGCCGTGTCCCCTGACATGACCGAGGTCCTCGCCCGCATCGTGGCGAAGATGAAGAGCGGGTCGAAGGTGCGCCCGGACATGCCGAAATTCGCGGCCCCGTGGTCCGGCCCGATGATCCACTGGATCCGCGGCACCTCCGCGCAGGCGCAGGCCCGGACCATCCCGGAGCCGTATTTTCCGATGCCGGCGTACTCCTCCGCCGTTCCCACCATGTAGCCTGGGGAGTTCTGGATGTAGAGGAGGGGGATCTTCATGGTGCAGCAGCGGATGACCCACTCGATGGCCTTGCGGGCGGAGTCGACGAAAATGACGCCGTTGTTGTTGCTGGCGATGACGCCCACGGGAATCCCCTTGAGGAAGATCTTCCCGCAGACGATGTTGTCGCCGCGTCCGATGTTGTACGGACGCTTGTACTCGCTGAAATAACTATCGTCGGCGATGGCGGCGATGACCTCCCGAACGTTGATCCCCTTGGAGGTCTCCTTCGGCAGGACCCGGTAGAGGTGATCCGGCGGGACCTTCGGGTCGGCGGGCTTCCGCCGGTCCGCGTACAGGGTCTGCTTCGGGTCGAACGCCAGGAGCTCCCGGAGCTTCTCGATGCCCTCGTCCTGGGACTTCACGAAGTGGTCCGCCCCGCCGGAGATGTGTGTATGGACCTTCGCGCCCCCCAAGTCTTCCATGGAGACGGTCTCGCCGATGGCCGACTTCACCATGGGCGGGCCTCCGAGGAAGGAGTAGGACATGCCGTCGATCATGATGGATTCGCAGGCCAGGTAGACAATGTAGGCCCCTCCGGCGGTGTTCCCGCCCGTGCTCAGGGTGTACTGTTTGAGGCCTTTCGCCGACATGCGGCACATGTTGTAGAAGAAGTGGCCGAACTGGTTCCGGCCGGGGAAGATCCGGTCCTGCAGGGGGAGATAGGCCCCGGCGGAGTCGGCGATGTAGACGAAGTTGAGCCCGCATCGCTCGGCGATCTCCTGCGCCCGGAGGTGCTTCTTGCAGCTGATGGGATAGTAGGCCCCGGCGGTCACCCGGCTGTCGTTAGCCAGGATCATGACCCAGTTGCCGTGGATCTTGCCGATCCCCGTGACGAGCCCCGCGGACGGGACGTCCTCGACGCCCTCGTAGCCGATCCCGAATCCGGCTCCCCGGGAGAGCTCGAAGAACTCCGTCCCCGGATCGATCAACTGCCGGATCAGCTGGCGGGGTGGCTTCTTTCCCTGCTTGGCCAGGCGCTGGTTCTGGGCGTCGCCGCCGGGGTTGTATGCCTTCTCCCACAAGGCATGAATCCGCTTCTCTTCTTCCAGCCAGTGCAGCCGGTTCTCCTCGTGCTCCATCTCCTTCTTCTCTGCCCGGGACAGCCTCTTCTCCGGTTGATTGGCCATCACTCCTCTCCTTTCCGTCATGGTGCGCAACGCCGCAGGCGGCTTCTCCCGCCCGCCGCCTCCGCTCACCGGGGTCTCTTGCCGCAGAACAGCTTCATCACGAAGGAAACTACCGTTTCCCCCCGCTGGTTCCGGATCCGGTTCTGGATGGTCAGGATGCCCTTCTCGTTCCCCTTGTGCGTGATGCCGGTCACCTCCACCTCGCAGTGGATGGTATCGCCGATCCGCGTGGGCGCTGTGAACCGCACGTCTTCCATCCCGTAGAAGGCGATGAAGGACTTCGGCAGGTAGCTTGAGTAGGGTCCAAGGCGGAACGGCAGGGCCATGCCGATCGAGAGCGTCAGCATGCCGTGGGCGATCCGCTCCTTGAAGGGTGTCGCCGCGGCGTATGATACATCCGTGTGGAGGGGATGCCAGTCGCCGGTCAATCCGGCAAAGGTCACGATGTCCGCCTCCGTGACGGTCCTGGCCGGCGACACCATCTTCTCGCCCAGGACATAGTCATCCAGGTATTCGTATTCCTTCGGCATGGTATTCCTCCGCAGGACGGCTGAATCAGCGCCTGCCCTGTCCGAGCAACCTGCCCGGATCACGAGGCGCAAAGATGGGAATGGATGGACGATGGTATAATCCGCGGGTAAACGCCTGTCTGTCGGGAAACCATGACAGTCTGTGAAGGGGAAACGAGGAAAATGCGGTGGAGGATTATTCCAGGGAGGTCAGGCCCTGGCGGATGGCAAACTTGATGAGGCCGGAAACGTCGCGGATGCCGAGCTTCCTCATCAGGCGGCTCCGGTAGGTCTCGACGGTTTTGGCGGAGAGAAAAAGCTTGTCGGCGATTTCGGCGCTCGTCCGGCCTTCCGCGACAAGCTGCAGGACCTCCCGCTCCCGGTTGCTGAGCACGGACAGGGGATCCCGGAGCCCCTCGTCACTCAGGCAGGCCCCCACGACCTGGTCGGAGACCTTGGCGCTCAGGTACCGGTGCCCGGCGCGGACGGCGTGAACGGCCTGGATCAGCTCCCGTCCCGCGGACTCCTTGAACAGGTAGCCCCTCGCCCCCGCCCTGAGGGCGCGCAGAATCGACTCCGACGACGACTGCATGGAAAGGATGATGACCCTCGTCTCCGGGAATTCCCGGCAGATCTGCTCCGTGGCCTCGATGCCGTTCAGGTCCGCCATGACGACGTCCATGATCACGACGTCGGGCCGGAGCTTCCGGACCGCCCGGACCGCGTCCCGGCCGTTCCCGGCCTCGCCGACGATCCGGATGTCGCCGTCGGCCTCCAGCAGATACTTCAGGCCGTCGCGGACAATCGTGTGGTCGTCGGCCAGGAAGACGCGGATCGTCACAGCGGCACCTCCACGGTCACCCGGGTTCCTTTCTCGGGCTCGGAATCGAGGATGAAACGGCCGCCGATGGCCTCGGCACGCTCGGACATGGTCATGATGCCCCAGCCGCCCTGCTCTTCCATTCTTCTCGCCTTGGAGGGGTCGAACCCGACCCCGTCGTCGGTGATGACGATCCTGAGCTGGGCTCCGCGTGTCTCGATCCGGATCCTGGCGCAGGTCGCCTGGGCATGTTTGCCGATGTTCGTGAGGACCTCCTGGACGATCCGGAAGATGTTGTTCTCCACGTCCGGGTTCGGGCGCGGGCGGATCTCCGCCCCTTCCACGACGACCTCCACGCCGGTCCGCATGGAGAATCGCTCCGCGTACCAGCCGATGGCGGCGACGAGTCCCAGGATGTCCATGTCGGGAGGCCGGAGGTCGCTCATGAGGCTGCGGGTGAACTCGGTGATCTCCTCGACCAGAACCATCGAGTCTTCCAGCCGTGCGTGGAGCAGCTTCATCTCCTCCTCGGGAAGTTTCGATTTCACGATGCTCAGGTTGATCCCGACAACGGTCAGGTTCTGACCAACCTGGTCGTGCAGCTCCCGGGCGATCCGCTTCCTCTCCGACTCCTCCGCCTCGGAGAGTTTCGCCGAGAGGATCCGGAGCTGCCGGCTCTTCTGCTTCAGGATCTCCTCGGCCCGCTTGCGCTCGGTGATGTCTCGGCCGATGCCGAACCGCCCCACGGCATTTCCCGCCGAGTCGTACTGGGTCGTGACCAGGAATTCGACGGGAATACGCTCTCCGTTCCGGTGAACGAGATCCGCGTCGTAGGGAAGGGTGTAATCGCCCCGGATCCCCTTTTTGAAGCGCTGGATCGTCGTCTTGATGTGTTCGGGGGCGACCAGGAACGTGAAGGGCTGGCCGATGAGGTCACGGACGGAATATCCCGTCACGCGCTCGAACTGGGGGTTTACGTAGGTGTAGATCCCCGTCTCATCAACGATGAAGATCAGGTCGCCCGTCGATTCGATCAGGGTCCGGTACTTTTCCTCGCTCTCCCGCCGCGCCGCCTCCGCCTTGCCGCGCTCCACCTCCGCCTGTTCCAGCCCGGCGACCTTGCGCCGCAGGAGGGAGATCTCCTCGATCAGCTGTTGTCTCGTCTTTTCCCCGGTGTCCGCGTTGTACTCAAGAGGTTGTTTTTTCATCATTTGGATATGACCGTACCAACCGATTTTCCGGCCAGCGCCTTCGTCAGGTTTCCTTTCTCCAGTCCGTTGATCACCTGGATTCTGTCCACGACCTCGCTGTTCCGCAGGATCTCCAGGCAGGGCCGCTCGATGATCAGGTCGTCCAGCTTCCGCTCCAGAAGCTCGGCGACGCCGATCTTCGGGATGAACTCCGCTTCGGGGTTCTTCTTCGGGTCCTCCGTGTAGAGTCCCCGCTCGTCCTTGACGAAGATGCAGCTCCGGGCGCCGATCAGGTCGGCCAGGATCAGCGTTCCCACGTCGGTCCGGTGAATGGGGATCCGCTGCTTCGACGACGGCAGGGCGAAGTAGTCGTAGGGCGGCATACCGTGCATGACGGGGATGCAGTCCTGGGCAAAGTAGGTCGAGAGCTTGATGACCTCGTCGTGGCCGATCTTGATCCCGCCCCAGGGCGACAGGAGCGTAGAAACCAGAAGCGCGTTCTGCTCCGAGATGGAGCTCCCGAACTTCGCGATGATCCCCGTGGGCATGCCCAGCTCCAGGCCGATGGCATAAATGTGCCGGCTCCGGGTGCCTCCGCCCGTGGTGATGAGCATCTTGTGCTTCTTCTTGCAGGCGACGATCTCCCGGATGATCTCCGGCAGGGCCTTGATCCCGCGGTCGCAGATCGACTGGCCGCCGATCTTGACGACGTTCACGTCCGGGAAGAGCCTCTTCTGCGGGGCAACCTTCAGGCTCTCCAGGAAGGTCTTCCCGACGAGGCTCTCCCCCATGAGGCGGCTCTTGACGTGGAGCCGGCGTCCGTCTTTCTCCCGGTAAAGGGCCATGGTTTCCGCCTTTCCCTCAGTCCTTCAGCTCGATCTCGTCGTCCTTGTCCTTCCCGGACTCCAGGAGAACCAGGTCCGCCCCTACGGCCTTCGCAATGTCCTCCAGCTCTTTCTTCCGGAGATGCTCGCTGTAGAACCTCATGTCCACGCCGGCGATGGCGACGAGCTTGAAACGGGGTTTCTTTTCCTTCTCACCGACCTTCCTCCGCTCCCGATAGAATATCTTCCCTGCCATGGCTGCACCTCCTTGATTTCATGACTTGTTTCTTTTCTCTCCCATGGTCACCCACTCGCCGGGACCCGCCGGCAGGACCGGCAGGACGGCGTCGGATCCCCATAACCTTGGCCGAAGCCATCCCTTTGTGTGGACCTTGTCTTCCGGTCGGGGAAACAGGGCATCCCGGTCCAGCGATACCACGCGCATCCCCTTCCCTTCCAGTGCCGATACGGTAACGGGATCCGGCAGGGACCGGAGCGACGCATATTCGATGAAGCGTCCGCTCCAGCCCGAGGCGGTCAGGCCGACAGCCGCTGCGGCGCCGATGATCCCGTCGCTGGTCCCGCCGTGACCGGAAAGATGCGCCTTCCCGGCGGCCTTGAGGGCCTCAGCCTGCGTCACCAGTCGCCGGGTACACTCCCGCCCGATCTCCATGAGATCCCGCAAGGCCGGATCGCCTTCCCGGACCACGCAGAGCCCCGGGTCGCTGCCCGGCGAGGAAAGCTCTACGATGTGCTCCGCCGCCTGCGTCGCCAGGCCGTCTATCATGGACGGCTCGGGCAGGTCCAGGACCATGCAGGCGGAGCTGTTGTGCGACGTGTAGGGAATGCGCGGGTCCACCAGGAGTTGCTGGCGGACAACACCCCATACCACCGCGGTCTCCGGAACGCGGGTGTCGAAGCGACGGGCCACTTTGCCCGTTCCGAACTCCGCCTCCAGGTTGTCGGTGTCGTCGAATCCGATATAAATTCTCATAAAAAAAATCCTCAAAAAATGGGCCGGCCCCCGTTCAGCCTCTCGTAAATCCGCATGTAGCCGGCGATCATGCTTCCCAGGTCGTAGCGCTCCCGGGCCTCCCTCATGATCCGCCGGATCTGGGGCTCCCGGATCTCCAGGGGCTTCCGGTGGAAGGCCAGGCTTTTTTCCAGGGCGTACCAGAGGCCTCCCGAGTCGTAGTCCCGGAAGAGAAATCCGTTGCCCACGTCCAGGGGGGAGCCTTCGACCTTGAGCCTCAACTCCCGGATCTTGTCGTGGTATCCCCCGGTGTCCCGGTTTGTGGCGGTGCAACCGAAGAGATTGCCCACCTGGTCGATCTGGCCGCAGGGCTCGTAAAGGGAGGCGCCGAAGACGTCGCTGGCGGCGGCAAATCCGAGCATGGACAGCTCTTCGCTGTATGGCTGGAACGTGACGCGCCCTTCCGAGCTCCAGGCGATGCGTCCCAGGATGTCCGCGTGGGTCCGGTCGCCTCCGACGGGGTCCGCAACGATGGCGATCTGCGCGTCCTTGTGGACTCCGGTGAAATGTCCGGCCACGGCCTCCAGGAGCTCCACGCCCTTCTGCACGGTATCGAGCCGGGATGGCCAGTAGAAAAGGACGGCGTCCGGGTCCACGTTCAGGCCCGTCCGTCGCTGGAACTCGACCCGATTCTCCCGCTTTGCCTCCAGGACATCGTCCTCGGGACCGTATTTCCGGGGCAGGAGGTGGCAGTTCTCCGGGTACATGTTCGACGCCGGGGCGTTGATGATCGCCCGGGCGGCGTCGAAGTAGTACTTCTCCTTCACCTCGCGGCGCACGCTCGGGGGAACGATCGGCCGGTCCAGGAAGTAGTCGTTCACCACCTCCCGGAGGAACCGCTCCCCGACGAAATTGATGACCGTGGCGTTCTTGATCGCCGTGGCCTGGCAGTCGATGCATCTCCGGCCGAAGGCCTCGCTGTAATAAAGCCGGGGATGGAGGTTCCCGAGGTTCACTCCCCCCAGCAGCTCCACGGGCAGGTCCGCCGTGAAGATGTTGTGGACGGTGTGAAGGATCGGAAGGCCCGTGGACGCCGCATAGGCCGCGATGGCCCCCCCGGCCATCCAGTCGTGGCTGTGGATGATCAGCCGCCCCTTGTGCTTGGACCGCACGTCCTTGATCAGGCTGTTGACCACCTCCCGCTGGAACTCCGCCGCCGTGCGGAGGACGTCTCCCGCGTAAGCGCCCGGATTGCTCTCGAAGACCGAGGAGCTGACCAGGTGGATCCGCCCGGCGTCGATCTTGTAGCGGATCTCCCGCCACTCCTTTTCATCCAGCTGTGACTCCCGCTGAAAACGCTTCTTCAGGTTCAAGGTGGCCAGGTGGACGTCGATGCCCCGTTCCGTCAGCCCTTCGCACAGGGCGGACACCACCTCCCCCAGTCCGCCGCTCTTTCCGGAGACATATTTGGCCAGGGGGCCCATCTCGTCGGGCAGGCGCCCCGTTTCCGGGGAGATCATGAGAATTGCAGTGGTCTCCCGCTTTCGGAGAACCTCGAACCGGACCATGGCCACCTGGAGATCGTCGATCTTCCGGGTCAGGATCTGCGTCGGCCGGGCGATGGAGCCGCCGTAGGGGTTGAAATAGGCGTGTACGGCATGATCCTCCCCGATCCGTTCATGGATGAAGTAGACGTGGTCCGAGGTGGTGAGCTGACGCCATTTCGTGAGCAGCTCCCCCCCGGCGCGCCGGGCACGCTGCTCCATTCCCTGGATGTCCTGGAACAGCTCATGCTGGGTCGGGTTCCCGAGCCATCCGAAGGTGTCCCGGCCCGCGTCGGCCCAGGAGGAGGTGGAGAGGTCGTGAATGTCGACGGCGGGGCAGTCGGCTTCCCGGAATCGGGCGGCGACGTCCGTCGGGGTCGAGGGAATGACGTTCTCGTATGTTTCCAGGGCCGCCGGCAGGCCCTTCCAGAAATCGAAGATCCCCTTGTCGGCCCAGATGTGCTCCCCGATGTGCTCGAAGTCATAGCCCAAAATGACGGCCTCCCCGTCGATCTTCGCGATGTAGGAGGCATAGACCTCCGGCGGGATGGGCTGGTGCGGAAACCGGAAGGCCACGTCATCGCTCAGTTCCCGGTTGCGGGGGAGGACGATGAGAGGCGAGCCGGCGGCCCGGAAGACGGCGTTGGGGGAGATCGGGACCTCGCTCCCGGTGAACATGTCACTCCGCTTCTCGCAGAGGATGGAGAGATATCCCATGTCCGCCACGACGTCGGCGATGCGGTTGTTGTACATGAGCTCCGTGTTCCGGAAGGACGTGGGAAACACGCCGAAGAGCTTCCGGATCAGGTCCCGGTGCAGCGAGACCTGGTCACGGAACTCCTGCTTCCGCGGATCGTCGAAGAGGCTGGACAGGGAGTGGTAGTAGGTCTCGCTGAGAAACTCCACCCGCTCCCCGTCTCTTCCCGCGTCATAGAGCGCCTGCAGCGCGTGGACCACCTCCGGCCGGAATTCCTGCGCCTGCTCCAGGAACGTGCCGGACATGCTCAGGGTGATCTTGAAGCGCGGGTGCCGGTTCACCAGATCGGTGAACATCTCCACGGCGGGAAGATAGCACTTCGCCGCCACCTTCTCGAAGATCGCCTGGTTCTGCTCGTCCCAGAGAAACTTTTCCCGTTCCGGGTGAAGTCTCAGCGGCTGGTGAAGCTGAAAATAGAATATGGCCAGCGGCATTTCTGAACCCCGTCGTGTGTCCGAATCCCCTTGTCAGCCGGAAATGATTCTGATAGCTGCCTTATACCACACCGGAACCCGTTTTCCAAAGGCATCCGCCCGGATAGGCCGGAGCCGTACAAAGAGACAGGCACGGAATGGATTCCCAGGTCACGAAAAAGCCCGCCGTTCAACGGATAGGTCCGCCCCGCCCGGACCTTCGCTACCCCTCCGCCCTGCCCATCGTCCAGAGGCGTCGCGACATCGTGGCCGCCATCCGCGACAATCCCGTCGTCGTCATCACCGGGGAGACCGGCTCGGGGAAGAGCACCCAGATCCCCAAGATGTGCATCGAGGCCGGACGCGGACGCCGGGGTCTCGTCGGCTGCACCCAGCCGCGCCGCGTTGCGGCGGTGACGGTGGCCCAGCGGATCGCCGAGGAGCTGGGAGAGGAGCCCGGGGGAACCGTGGCCTACAAGATCCGCTTCGAGGAGCGCTCGGGACCCGCCACCCGCATCAAGATGATGACCGACGGCATCCTCCTCATGGAGGCCCAGGCGGACCCGCGCCTCTCCCGCTACGACACGATCATCGTCGACGAGGCCCACGAGCGCAGCCTCAACATCGATTTCGTCCTGGGGATCCTGAAGAACCTGCTTCTCCGCCGCCGCGACCTCAAGGTGATCATCACCTCCGCCACCATCGACGCTGAAAAGTTCTCCCGCTTCTACGGCGACGCCCCCGTCATCGAGGTCTCGGGACGCCTCTTCCCCGTGGAGGTCCGCTGGTGCCCCGTCGACAAGGCCCTGGAGGAGGAGGGGGACCTGACCTACATCGACGCCGCCGTCCGGAACGTGGAGGAGCTGCTCGCGGAGGACCCCCGGGGCGATATCCTCGTCTTCATGCCCCGGGAGCAGGACATCCGCGAGGCCTGCGATCTCCTGGAATCCAGGGCCGGCGGGGACGTTCTCGTTCTCCCGCTCTTCGCCCGCCTCTCCTGGGGGGAGCAGAAGCGGATCTTCCAGTCCGCAGCGCAGCGGAAGATCGTCGTTGCCACGAACATCGCCGAGACCTCCATCACGATCCCGGGGATCCGTTATGTTGTCGACACCGGCCTGGCCCGTCTCCTCCAGTACAACCCTCGGACTCGCACGACGAGCCTGCCCGTCAAGAAGGTTTCCCGCAGCAGCGCGGACCAGCGGAAGGGTCGCTGCGGCCGCGTCGAGGGCGGGATCTGCATCCGCCTGTACGACGAGGGGTCCTACGCGGAGCGCCCCCTGTTCACTCCTCCGGAGATCTCCCGGGCCAACCTGGCGGAGGTCATCCTGCGGATGCTGTCCCTCAACCTGGGCAAGATCCAGTCCTTTCCCTTCGTCGATCCGCCCCAGCCCCGAAGCATCAAGGACGGCATCGACATGCTCCAGGAGTTGGGCGCCATCGCGGCGAAGAAGAAAGACGAGCGGGAGGGGGACGACCGGCCGTACACCCTGACCGAACTGGGCCGCCGCATGGCCCGCCTGCCCATGGACCCGCGGATATCCCGGATGATCCTGGAGGCGGAGGGCCACGGATGCGTCGAGGAGGTCGCCGTCATCGCCTCCGCCCTGTCCATCCCGGACCCCCGGGAGCGGCCGCTGGAGAAGGAAGACGAAGCGGACCGCATGCATGCGCCCTTCCGGGACCCGTCGTCCGATTTCCTTACGCTGCTCAACATCTGGAACGCCTTTCACCGCCAACTGGAGAGCCTCAAGACCCAGAACCGGATGCGGAAGTTCTGCAAGGCCCATTTCCTGTCTTATCGGCGGATGCGGGAGTGGAGGGACGTGTACGACCAGATCCGGGGAATCCTGGCCGAGGGGGGATCCCGGAAGAGACACCCCGACCCCGGGAAATCGTCTTCCCTTTCATCGGAGGAGCGTTTCGCCGCCGTCCACAAGTCGATCCTGAGCGGCTACCTCTCGAACATCGCCGTGAAAAAGGAGAAGAATTTCTACACCGCCACCCGGGGCCGGGAGGTGATGCTCTTCCCCGGCTCCTGCATCTTCGGACGCGGGGGACCATGGATCGTGGCCGCCGAGATGGTGGAGACGTCCCGTCTCTTCGCCCGGACGGTCGCCTCCATTGAGAGTTCCTGGCTGGAAGAGCTGGGAGGCGACCTCTGCCGATCCTCCTGGGCCGATCCCCGCTGGTCGAAGGACCGGGGCGAGGTCGTGGCGACCCAGCAGGTCCAGCTCTTCGGACTCGTCATCGTCCCCGCCCGGACGGTCTCCTACGGCCCCGTCGATCCGGACGGGGCGACGCGCGTCTTCATCCGGGAGGCCCTGGTGGAGGGAAACGTCCGCCACCCGCTGCCCTTCCTGATTCATAACCGGGAGCTGGTGGAGGAGGCCTCCGCAGTGGAGGACAAGCTCCGGCGTCGGGAATACCTGGCCGACGAAAACGACCTGGCGCAGTTCTACGAGGAGCGCCTGCCGGGCGTCTACAGTTGGCCGCTCCTGAAGAAGCGAATCCGGGACCGGGGCGGCGACGCGTTCCTCCGCATGTCCGAGGCGGACGTCCTCCTGCGCCGGCCGGATCGGGAGGAACTGGCAGCATTCCCGGACCAGGCGAGAATCGGCCGGCTCCGCTTTCCCCTGGACTACCGGTTCGATCCGGCCGGCCGGGACGACGGGGTGACCCTTCGGATTCCCGTCCAGGCGCTGCCGGCCCTCTCCCCGGGTCGCATGGAATGGGCGGTTCCGGGGCTCCTCCGGGACAAGGTCACGGCCCTGCTCAAGGGCCTGCCGAAGGAGTATCGGCGTCGCCTGCAGCCCGTGCCGCAGGCCGTTTCCATGATCCTTGAGAACCTGGAAGAGTCCGACACGCCCCTCCTGACCGTCCTGAGCCGGATCATCCACGAGCGATTCGGGGTGCACGT
The DNA here is from genome assembly GCA_035363115.1 of Syntrophales bacterium. NCBI lineage: Bacteria > Pseudomonadati > Thermodesulfobacteriota > Syntrophia > Syntrophales > Syntrophales bacterium. The sequence goes on from DAOSEM010000009.1 coordinate 42,534, forward strand.
GCCCGTGACCGTCTGGTCCCCCGAATCCGTCAGCGACCACCTCAAGCTCCGCTACCTCGTGGTCGACGAACAGGGCCGGACCGTCGCGGACACCCGGGACATCCACGCGCTTCAGGAGCACGCGGCGGCGGACGCCGAGTCCTCCGCCTTCGACCGGGTGCGCCGGGAATGGGAGCGCACGGGCCTGACTTCCTGGGACACCGGGCCTCTGCCGGAGGAGCTGGCCGTGAAAAACGTGGGGCTCCTCTTCCCCGCCCTCGTGGCGGAGAACGAGGGTATTTCCCTCCGGCTCCTCAGGAACCGGGCGGAGGCCCGTGAGCAGCACCTCCGGGGCGTGGAGGCGCTCTACGTACTGCGCTTCCCCGAGGAGCTGAAACACCTGAAAAAGGCCCTGGTCCTGACGGGGGAGATGAAATTGCAGGCCGAGGCCCTGGGAGGCTTCCGGGAGGTGGAGCGGATACTCATGGAGAAGGTCCGGCAGGACCTCTTCGCCGTTCCCGTCCGCTCCCGGGAAGCATTCCTGGACCACGGGGACGCGGTTCGCCCCCGCATCCTGCCCCGGGGCCAGGAGGTCCTGCAGACGGCACAGCCGATCCTCCGGGCCGTCCACGAACTCTGGAAAACCCTGCGGGCGCTGGAACACGGCCACCGCTTCAACGCCCCGGCCCGGAAATACCTCCAGACCATGGAGGAGGAGTTCCGCCGGCTCCTGCCCCCGGATTTCCTGATCCGCTTCGATGGGGAGCGCCTCCGGCACATCCTGCGCTATCTGAAGGCCCTGGCGATCCGGGCGGAGCGGGGTCTCCTGCATCTCGAGAAGGCCCTGGCCCGCACCCGGGAGATCGAGGCGATCATGGCCCGCTACAAGGACCTGCAGGAAAGCCTGCCGGCCGACTCCTCGCCGGAAAAAATGGCAGCCCTGGAGGATCTCTACTGGATGATCGAGGAATACAAGGTGTCCCTCTTCGCCCAGGAGCTCAAGACCCCCTACCCCGTTTCCCCCAAGCGCCTGGACGAAAAATTCCGCGAGTTCGAGCGGATGGTTTGACGCGGGATCGTATCGAAACCCGATCGGCTCAAGCCCTCTCCGGTGTCCCGTCCGTCCACGAGCATAGCCCCGTCCGGAATAGCTCCAGGATTGCGGATGGTTTCAGAGACAGAAGCTGCGAGACTTCGACGCACCCCGAGTATCCGCAGTTCGCACAGACGTCCGGATTTCCCACGTCCCGGCAACACATGAACTGTCTGTCCCTTGTCGCCAGTTCGATCTGGGGAATGGGACGCTTCCAGTCGTTGGCTCGCATCGCCCGGTAGGCGGCTCTCGAGAAATAGACGGGATACCCTTTTTTCTTCAGATCCCAGATCCGGTCCAGCACCGCCGTTCGCTCCGAGCCGGCAAAACCGTGCAGGCGGACGATTTCCGGGCAGTGCGTCAACAGGTTGAAGGTAATGCTCCGGAAGACCCCTTCCCTTGCCATGCCGTGAATGATTTCCTCGAGGCACGCGGCGTTGCTTCGGCTGACGGTTACTGCCGCATAGATCTCCGAAGAGGCGGACGTGCGGATGTTCCGAAGGATCCGGTCGTAGGACCCGCTGCGGATGGAGTTGTGTATCTCCCTGGTTCCGTCGATGGTCACGATGTACTTGCAGCGGCGTGAAGACAGAGGATTCGTTCCGTTTGTGTAGACGCTGACATCCACGTACCCGGCATCGAAGGCGGCGCCGATCAGGTCGTCCAGGTTCTTTCCACCGTCCCGCCACAGGGTGGGCTCACCGCCGGTGACGACAAGGGTCCGGCAGCCGCGCCTGAAGGATGAGGCGAGTGCTTCCCGGACCTGCAGGAACGACATATGATACCGGCCGGAGTTCTTGCTCTCGCAATAGAAGCAATCGAGGTTGCATGTGTCCGTCACGACAAGGATCAACAGGTACGGCATCTCGTGGCGAAGAACGAATGTCTGGAAGGCATAGGAGAGATGGCTGAGGAATCGCGGTGTGTTCAAAGCACGGTCTCCGCCGGCCACGGCAGACGCCTGCAGGTTCCCCAAAGCCTGTTGATGTAATTCAGGCTGTATTCGTTCTGCAGCCGGTGAATCCAGTAGGCGCCCGATTTCGTGACCCGGTAGCCGCCGTTTTCCTTTTCCAGCATCCCCGCCGCGGCAAACGGCCTGAGGATTCCCGAAAAGACCGGCTCCAGCATTTCTCCCTGTCCGAAAACGTCCTGAAAATCCATCCGTGATACATTCAATTCATAAACTCGCCAGTACAGCCAATAGGCCATCTCGAGGCGCCGGTCGACGGGCATCGAGAGGGCGATCGGCCGCCGGCCGGGGAGTGCCGCAGAATACGCTGCGACATCGAAGGTGTTCACGTAGAAATCGGTGCCCGTCATGGAAGCCGCGCTCGGGCCGAATCCGATGTAGTGGTGCCTCGTGATGGAACTGAACTTCTTCCGGTCGGGTTTGAGCCAGCTCCAGACGGCGCAACGCTTGTATCCCGAGCGGGTCAGGAGGGAATCCGCCAGGTTCAGCATGGACCGGATGAGACGGCCGTCCGCTCTCTTCACCCGGCGGATCTTCATGGACCGTCCGAGGTCCGAATAGGGAAAGGAAAAAAGGGGATACGTACTGACCTGGTCCGCTCCGCACGCAAGAACCGATTGAAGATCCCGTTCCCAGTCCCGGAGTGTCTGACCGGGCAGGGCGAACATCAGGTCCGCATTGACCGCCTCAAAGCCCGTTTTTGCGGCCCGCTCCAGTGCTTCCAGCGCCGTCGCCCCGTCGTGATTCCGGCCGATGTTCCCGAGAATCCGGTCGGACGTGGACTCCACGCCCACGGACAGCATGGTCACACCGGCCTCCTTCAGCAACTGGAGGCAGCCGTCGTCCATATTGCCGGGATGAAGCTCGATGCAGACATCCCCGGACAGTGGAAACCTCTCCCTCAGGTGGTGGATCATCCGGAGCAGTCCGGGCATGTTGACCGTCGGGGTCCCCCCGCCGATATACAGCGAAACGAAGTCGCATTCCCCGAGCCGCGGGGCATACAGCTCGATTTCTTCATGGACGGCCCGCTCGTATTGACGGAACCGTTCCTCGTCGTATTCAACCCGGTTATACGGGCAAAAGGGGCAGAGATTTCTGCAGAACGGGACATGAAGATACAGGCCGGCCCGGGTGAGTTTTTCCGGAAAGGCGGGTTCGACCGGCTGCATGCGAAACCGGCCCCACCGCCCTGTGACCATTCGCTGAAGAAGGGGTTTCCAGAGAGACTTGGCAGGCATCATGATTCCTTCCGTCCGTCGGCAATGATTTTTCGGGACTGCTTCATATCCGGCCTGAATTCTCCCGTTCGCCGCATCATCCGGGTCATCATGACTGGCACGGAACGGTTGGCAGGTGAATAATGATTGCGGGAAGAAAAATCAATGACGAACCTCTCATTATTATTTGTGTAAACGAACAATCCGGTGTGTTCATGGTTGACTCCGCGATTCCCGAAACGCTATATACGTTTCCAGTGTTATTCCTTGTGAGTCCACGATGGTTACTCTCTTTTTTTAATCCTTCACCCGGAAAGGAGGCATCGCATGGCTGAGCACTCGGAAAAACCCCGATCGTTATCCAGGCGCAATTTTCTGAAAACAACGGGGGCGGCCGCCGCCGCGGCGGGAATTGCCCTGGGCGGCGCCTCCCTTTCGGCCCGCGACGCCACTGCCGCCGGGGACGCACTGCCCGCGAAATGGGATGAAGAGACCGACGTTATCATCGTCGGCAGCGGCTTCGCCGGCCTTTCTGCCGCCATTGAGGCCAGGAACGGCGGGGCCGACGTCCTGGTGATCGAAAAGATGCCCGTCCACGGGGGAAATTCGATCATCAACGGCGGGGATTTCGCCGCTGCGGGGAACAGGATGCAGAAGGAGCAGGGCGTCAAGGACTCGTCCGATCTCATGTTCAAGGACATGATGAAGGCGGGATCCTACCTGAACCACCCGAAACTGGCCAGGATGGTGGCGGATCATTCGAACGAGGCGCTCGAGTGGTGCGAAGAGTATGTGGGAGCCCGGTTCGCGCGCCTCAATTTTCACGGCGGCCACTCGGTCAAGAGGGCCGTCCAGACGGTCAACGCCTCCGGGTCGGAGCTGGTCAGCAAACTGCTGACGAAGGCCCGGTCGCTGGGCATGAAAATGCAGACCCGCACCAGGATGGTCCGGCTCCTGGCCGACCCGAGCGGTCGGATCGTCGGCATGGAGGTGCGCAGGAACTACCGGTTCCCCGATGAGAAATCCGGCCGGCCGGCATTCATCAGGGCACGGCGGGCCGTCGTACTGGCGTCGGGCGGCTTTTCCCAGGATGTGACCTTGCGACAGGTGCACGATCCCCGGCTGACGGACCGGTTCGACTCCACGAACCACCCGGGCGCCACGGGCGAGGCCCTGCTGGCGGCATGCCGAGCCGGGGCGATGGACGTCCAGATGGACTGGATCCAGCTCGGTCCCTGGACCAGCCCGGACGAGAAGGGATTCGGGCACGTGCCCCTGTTCTGCGAGCGCCTCGTCGGTTACGGGCCCATGGTCGATCCCAAGACGGGAAAACGGTTCTTCAAGGAGACGGGCAACCGGAAGGAGCGGGCCGACGCGATCATCCTCATCGGACACCCGGTCCTCATCCTCGGCGATTCCTACGCCGTCCCCAAGCAGGTCTTCCCCAATGCCCTGGCAAAGGGAGTGGAATCGGGTGCCATCAAGAAATTCGACACCCTGGAAGCGCTGGCCCGTGCCTACGGCATGCCCGTCGCCGACTTCCAGGCACAGGTCGCCCGCTGGAATGCCTTTGTCGAAAAGAAGAAGGACGATGACCTGGACTGTATGATCTTCCCCGATGCCCGGCCCACCGTCACCCCGCCCTTCTATGCCGCCCGGCTCTGGCCCCGGGTCCACCACACCATGGGCGGGCTCGTAATCGACACGGAAGCCCGGGTCATCGGCTTCGACATGAAGCCCGTCAAGGGACTTTTCGCGGCCGGGGAAGTGACCGGAGGCGTGCACGGAGCCGTTCGCCTCGGCAGCGTGGCCATGGCGGACTGTGTCGTCTTCGGGCGTATCGCCGGCCGGAATGCGTCGAAGGAGAAAGCCTGAGCTCCCCTCAACAGGCCGAACATTTATTGAGTGATATTCTGGAGGTAGGAGATGTTGTTAAAGAATAATCGCAAGAACGTGAAATGGGTCGTCCTTGCCGGGTGCTGCCTGCTGGTGCTGATGCTGGCTGTCGGCGCCGTTTCGGCCGCGCCAAAACAGGTGACCGGGGCGAAGGGCGGGGACTGCGCGGCCTGCCACGGGAAGGACAAGGTACTCCCGGACAGCCATCCCGCCGTCAGGGACATGCAATGGAAGGACTGCCATGCCTGCCATGCGGAGGGCAAGATGTCGCTGGTGGGGAAAATGCCCGGCAGCCATCGCCACCAGCTTTCCGGCGTGAATTGTGTGGCCTGCCACGGAAAGGGGACTCCCGAGCCCCTGGCCATGGAGAAGTGCGTCTCCTGCCACGGCTCCACGGCCAAGCTGGCGGAAAAGACGGCCAAGGTAAAACCATCGAATCCCCACACCTCGCCGCATTACGGGACGGAGTTGGACTGCAACCTCTGCCACAAGCAGCACGCAAAGAACGAGAACTACTGCGCCCAGTGCCACAAGTTCGACTTCAAGGTACCCTGAAGCAGCAGGACGCCTGTCCCGTCTGAAGGCAGGCAACGCCGCACAAACGATGAGGCCGCCACTCCCGGAGGAGTGGCGGCCTTTCTCGTTTCTGACGTGTCCTCAGCTCTTCAGCCTTTTAGAAAATCTGCGGCAGGATGAACAGCGACAGGGACATGACGATGAACATCCAGAGCCAGCCGATGAAGGTGTAGGGGAGGATGTCCTTGAACTTGAGCCGGAAAGCGCCCAGGATGGGCAGCGCCCAGAAGGGCTGGATCATGTTCACCCAGAGGCTGCCGGCGGTGTAGGCGTTCAGGACGTCTCCATAAGCGACGCCGAGGTTTTTCGCGGCGGGCAGGATGTAGGGGGCCTCGATGACGAACTTGGAGCCCGCCGAGGGAACGAAGAAGTCCACGATGCCCGTGTAGATGAAGACGATCCAGGTGAAGGTCGTGGGCGTCGAGATGTCGATGAAGAACCTTGTGATGACCTCGGCCAGGCCGGAGAAGCTGATCATGCCGAAGATGCCCGCATAGAGGGGGAACTGGATGATGACGCCGTAAACCGTGGCCGTTCCGCGCTGGACCGACTCGATGAAGCTTTTGGAGTTGCCGTGGAGGATGAAACCGACCATCAGCAGAAGGAAGTTCAGCGTGTTGAGATCCAGGGCGGCGATTCCCTTCACCCCGAACAGCTTGGCGCACCCGAACACGCCGGCGGCGCCGATCAGGATCGGCAGGACGAAGGACCGGTCCAGCCGTTCCGCCGGCGGAAGGTTTTTCTTGTCCACCGGGGGATCGGGCGGCGGTACAAAGATCGCTGCCGTGGCGTCGTCGACCTCCACGGCGTGCTCTTTTTTCGGTGCGATGGCCATCAGGATGATCGGGATGGTGATGAGAAGCACCAGGTTTGTTATGAGCAGCTTGATGTTGAACGTCGACTGGCTGAGCGGAATGACGCCGGCGACCTTTTCCATGAAGTTGCCCGGCGTGGCCATCAGGAGCTGGGCCGCCTGGGAGGGTCCGTTCGACATCAGGGCGGTGACGTAGGAGATCGCGGCGATGAAGGGATAGTGGATCCCCAGGCCCCGCTTCTTGACGGCGATGGCCCGCCCCATGATGATGGCGGCCATCAGGCCGATGCCCCAGTGGAACCACATGAGAACGCACATGAAGATGGAGTAGAACAGAATCGTCTGGGTCTTGGTCTTGGGGATGTCCACCATTTTCAGGAGGCCGGCCTTGATGTACTTGGAGTCGCCGACGATGAAGCCCGTGATCATCAGGAGGCACATCTGCATGGCGAAGGTGAGGAGGATCCAGAACCCCTTCATCCAGTCGCCGACGAGCTGGCCGGGACCATGGCTAGTTAGGCCCCAGCCGGCGAAGAAGACGATCACCGTCAGGATCAGGGCGAAGACCAGGGCGTCGGGTACCCACCGGAAGGCCCACTGCGCGAATCCCTCGGTGAACCGGGATAGAAATGTCTCTTCGTTGTTGTTGTTTGGTTTTTTACTCATGCGCTCTTTCTCCTTTCATTGAGTCTTGACGAAACATTGCCCCGCCAAGAGGAGAGCAACGGACATGCCATCCCGCAACGAAAGGACAAACCGGTTCATGACCCCGTTAATACTACGAATACCGAGGGCGTGGATCGTTATGATGCAGGGACTACCCCGGAGGATGGGCGGGAAGGATGTGCGATAAATTGCGCAGGTGCGCAAATCTTTGCGCGATCAGATGCCGTATTCCTGGATCTTGTAGAGAAGCGACCGACGGCTGATACCCAGTTCCCGGGCTGTCCGAACCCGGTTTTCCCGGTTGCGCTCGAGGGCTTGCAGAATCGCCTGCCGCTCGAATTCCTTGACCATTTCCTTCAGCGGACGCTGGGTTGCCGTGGCCTCGGACAGTTCCTCGGCGATATCCGCATCCGCCTCTGCGTTTCTGCGCTCGCCGCCCAGGACATGCCTCGGCAGGTCCTCGGAGAGGATCATGCCGCCGGTGCTCATGATGACGGCACTCTCCACGGCGTTGGCCAGCTCCCGAACGTTGCCGGGCCATGCATAGTTGATCAGGATGCGGTAGGCATCCTCGTCAAATCCATCGATATCGCGGCTGTTTTCGGACGCGAAGCGCTGCAGGAAATGATCCGCCAGGAGGCGAACGTCCTCGGGACGTTCGCGTAGCGGCGGAACGTGAAGGCTCACCACGTTGACCCGGTAGTACAGGTCCTGCCGGAACGTGCCGGCCCGGACCATTCCCTCCAGGTCCCGGTTGGTGGCGACGATGATGCGGACATCCGTCCGGATGGTCTCGTTGGAGCCGATCCGCTCGAATTCCCGCTCCTGCAGGACGCGCAACAGTTTCACCTGCAGATTCGGGCTGATGTCGGCGATTTCGTCCAGGAAGATCGTCCCGCCGCCGGCCTGTTCGAACCGTCCCCGGCGGCGGGCAATGGCGCCGGTGAAAGCCCCTTTTTCATGGCCGAATAACTCGCTCTCCAGGAGGCCTTCCGGAATGGCTCCGCAGTTGATCTTGACGAACGGCCCGTTCCTGCGCTTGCTGTTGTAGTGGATCGCCGACGCGACCAGTTCTTTTCCTGAACCGCTTTCCCCGGTGATCAGTACGCTGGCGTTGCTTCCGGCGATGCGGGTGATCGTCAGGCAGAGCTCCTTCATCCGGGCATTGTCCGTCAGGATGCGGTCCAGGCGGTAGCTCTGGAGGAGCTCTCGATGCAGCAGATTGATATCGTTGCGCATCTGCCGCATCTGGAGCGCCCGCTCAATCAGGAGCAGGACCTCGTCAATGTCGAAGGGCTTGATGACGTAATCGAAGGCCCCCAGCTTCATCGCCTGCACGGCCGTCTCCACTGCGGCGTAAGCCGTCATCAGGATCACTGCGGCGCCCCTGCGCAATTTTCCGATCTCTTCCAGCGCTTTGAGGCCGTCCATCTCGGGCATGCGGATGTCCATGATGACGATGTCCGGGGAGGTCTTGCGGAACGCATCGAGCCCCGTCAGGCCGTTGTCCGCACAGGTGACGTCGAACCCCTCCTTTCCCAGGACCACGGTCAGGAGTTTGCGCACGCTTTCATCGTCATCGACAACCAGGATCCGGCTCATGCTTCCGGCATCTCCCCAATATCAGCAAGCATTCCGGGTAGCTGGATCGTCACGGTCGTCCCCTTCCCCGGTTCGCTCTTCATCACAATCGTGCCGTTGTGCTCATGGATGATGCGATTGACTACTGCAAGACCCAGGCCGGTCCCTGCCGGTTTCGTCGAAAAAAAAGGATCGAAGATCTTCTCGATATGCTCCGGTGGAATTCCGCATCCGTCATCGGCGACGGAAACGGTCACCTTCCCGGGGGTCTCCACTGCAGTCCGGATGACGATCCTGCCTCCCGATGCCATGGCCTGGCCGGAGTTGATCAAGAGGTTCAGCAGGACCTGCTTGAGCTGCTCCGCGTCGGCCCGGATCATGGGAAGGTCCTGAGCCAGCCTTAGATCGATCTCGATGCTCTGTTTCGCGGCCCGGTTCCGGACCAGGCGCATGATTTCCCCTCCGATCAGGTCGTTGAGCTGCACGGGCTCGAAATGGGGGGGGGCCGGCTTGGCGAACTTCAGGAGCTCGCCGATGGTCCGGTTCAGGCCGTCCACCTGGCGGATGATGAGGGGAGCATACTCCTTGACCTCCTCCGGATCCCCGCTTTTCTGGAGGTACTGCACGAATCCCCGGATGGACGTCAACGGGTTCCGGATATCGTGGGCGATGCCCGCGATCAGCTCTCCCAGGGCCGCCAGGCGGTCGGCTCGCAGGACCTGCTTCTTAAGCTGCATGGTTTCGCTGATGTCCTTGAAGATCGCCACGGCACCGATGACTTTGCCGCTGCCGTCCCTGAGGAGGCTGGTGCTGCTGCTCACATGGACGGTCCTGTCCTGGAGGGGGACGTCGAGGTCCACGCTCACGTATTCATTGCCGTTCCGGAGCGTGTTCAGGAGGTAGCTCGTGAAGCCCGCATCCTGGTCGAGGAGCGATTCGTAGGGGCGGCCGACGACCTCCTCCGGGTTGAGGCCCATGATCTGCTGCCCGGCGGGATTGATGGACGTGATGATGCCGCTGACATCCACCGTGATGACCCCTTCTGCGATGCTCCAGAGGATGTTCTCGTTCAGCGAACGGGCGTCGATGAGGGCTCTGGCCATCTCGTTCACGGCATCGCTGATCTCGCCCATCTCTCCTTTCAGGGACCGGACGGGCTTCCTCAGGTCCAGTTTCATCCGGTTCAGGCCGAACTTGATGATGCCCACGTCCCGGGTTAGCCTCTGGGCCATCAGAAAGCTCAGGGCCAGACTCAGGACCAGTCCGAAGGACATCACGACGATCACCGCCCGATCCATGGCCAGGGCCTGCTCCTCGACGGCCGCGGTGAACTCGTTGGCCCAGATGTAGCCCTTCACCTGCCCGTTCCGGATGATGGGCCACATGGCGTTCATGATGTGGCCGCGTGCCATCGATCCTGTCTCGACCGAGGGAAGCCCCTTTGCCATCACCTGCCACCCCGGGTGGTCCGCGGGAAGGATTTCGCCCACCTTGTTTCCGTATTCCCGGCTGGGGCCATAGGTGATGGCGGCGTTGATCTCTTTCCCGTAATAGCCAACGCCGACACCTGGATTCGCCTCGGCGATCCGGTCGGTGAAATCCCGCAGGCGCTCGTTCAGGAAACGGACCTGCGCCATCCGGTCGTTTGGATCGCCTCGGTATCCTCTCAGGATTGCGTCGAACCCCTCCCCCAGGTAGCTGTCGAGGATTTTCGTGATGCCGAAGAGCTTCGCCGTTTTCTCTTCCAGCAGGGCCTCGCGGCCCTTTCGCTCCAGGACATAGCCCGTCGATATGATGGGAATGCTGATGGCGACCGCCAGGACGAGGAACAGCCGTCCCCGCAGGGTCTGCGGCAGCAATCCGGCGGGAAATCTGAATTTTAGCATAGAACGCCCTGACTCCTTGACGGACAAGAACATCTCCGGATGTGGTCCTATCGGAAAGGCGGCCGGCGTGTCAATCCTCTTGAAGAATCTGAAGAACAGGCTGCAGACGGACCGTGTGCGGAATCGGGGCAACGGGGGATGAATCGCCTGCCATGGGAAAGGAGCGTGAACTTTTTCTCTCTCTTCTATACCCGGATGTCTATGAGGAGTCCTTTCTGCGGCCGGCTCCCCAGTACCTGAACGTAACCGCTCCGCGTGTCCCGAACGCGGGAATACCAGTTCCCACCGTAATCGTCGAAGAGATCGATGGTAATAGAACCCGGGGGGCTCGGCACCTGCCCGGCCAGGTCCTGCCGGAGAGCGTTTCGAAGGATCGGAAGGTTCCGGTGCCGGGCACCCGGAGACGGGTTCGCCGTCGTCGCGGGTCGGTGCTCATCCTGCCCGCGTTGCCGGTCCGGGATTGGAACCAAGTTCCGGTCCACTCCCTCGACATGGGTGATTATCAACGTCCCGTTGATCGTTATGGATCCGCCTCCGGTTAACGCAGCCGCAGCCGGTGAGGATTCTACCCGCAATGGCGGAAGGGGTCACCGGCCGGGCTGATACAAGAGAACATGGAGCGGAAGCTCCGTCAATGCTTGAAAATCATCGAATGCGCCATGTGCCGGTCGAAGTTGTTCAGGTAAAGCGCCGCCAGTTTCGAAGAGCGGACGACCAGCATGTTCTCGGCGTTCTTCTCCTCCGCTTCTTTCGTGAAATTGAAGGATCCGGTGATCACCGTCTCCCTGTCGATAAGCATCACGTTGTTGTTGGCCACGGTGTGATCGCTGTCGATGTAAACCCTGATGCCCGCTTTTTCCAGCACGAAGGCCGTCGTATCCTTTTCTCTCATCTGGCTCCGGTCCAGGAGCGCCGTGACCTTGACCCCCCGCTCCCGGGCATCCGCCAGGGCCTTGGCGATCTCATAGGACGGGAAGGAATGGGCGTGCAGGATGACTTCGGACCTGGCCTTGTCGATCTCCTTGATGACCGTAGCGGAGAGGCCGCCCCGGGGCGAGAAGAAAACATCGGCGGAGGAGATGGCTTTGACCGTCTCAGCCTGTGCCGCAGACGCGGCCAGCAGGAGGCAGAAGGCCACGAGTGGCATGATCCATCTTGGTTTCATCCTCGGCACCCCCTCACTTGAAGGTCACGGTGACCTCGGCGGGTCCCTTCGGGTCCAGACCGACATATCGTGCCCGGACGGTCGTTCCGGGCGCCGTCGGCGTCAGCTTCGTAATCGTGCCGAGCGACAGGAGGTCGCCCTTCTTCAGCGCGATGCCGTCTTTCTTCAGGGAATCCCGAAGCCAGAGAACCACGTTCATCGGGTGGTCCAACAGGCTGCTGCCGGGGGCCTCCACGAGCATCTTCCCGCTCTGGTCATAGATCTGGCACTTGAAGGTCTTCAGCCGCTCCATCCATTCGGGGGTCGCCTGGACGGGAATCGGCTCCCCGACGACACCGTAGCGTGCGGCAACATTGACGGCGGCGAGCAGGGTGCCGTTGATCTTGACGTCCTTCGCATAAACGAGATCGGGAAGCTCGATGAAGGGAATCGCCGCGTCGATCGCCTTCAGGGCCTCCATGGGGGTGGCCGCCGTGTTGATGAATTCGCTCCCCACGCGAAGGATCAGGTCGCCCTCGTAGAGGGGCCTCGCCCCGAAGGCGGCCTCGACGGTCACGCCCGACTTCAGGATCATTTTCTCCATCAGCGTGCCGCGCACCGGGGCAGTGACGCCGAAGACCTTCTGGACGTTCGGGTTCGTCAGCCCCGCCTTGTACCCGATCACCTTTCCGAAGGCCGGTGCGAGGGCTGCGTTGTATTCCGCCTGGATTCTCATGGCCTGTTCCAGCGTCGGGGAGGGATCGGGCGCCGGTGCGGGGATCTTCTTCAGGGAATAATCCGCAAGCTTCGCCCCCTCTCCTGCCGCAAACGCACCCTGGAAAAGGGACATGACAAGAAGCACACCGAGAAACGCAACGCATGACCGTCTGATTCTTTTCATCGCAATCCCTCCTGATTCTGATTGTTCGATGCTTCTTTTGGAATGCCCTTTCCGGACGCCCCGGCCCGTCCTCCCGGGAGCGAGGCTGCGACCGCTTCAGCGACCGCTTCCGCCACCTTCCGGTTCCCGCCGGCCGTGCAATGGCAGTGATCCCAGAAGTCTTCCGCCCTGAAAGGTCCCGTAGCGACGACCGCAATCCGCTCCTCCCCGGCAATCCGCCTCAATTCCGTCTCCAGCCGGGCGACGAGATTCTTGAAACGCGGACCGAACGTCCTGTCCTTCCCGAAATGAGCAGGGTCGGGCGATGTGGGCAGATCAACCAGGATGACGCCGATGCCTCGCCCCTTGCAGAGCAGGATCATGGACCGCATGTTCTCCCCGTACACGAAGAAACGGTCCTCATTGGCGGAAAAATCCATGTTCTGGAACTGTTCGATGGTGATGTGTCCCGAGAAATCGCGAAACGGGATGGCAACCTCCTCGCGGAAGACGACCGACCCCACCAGCTTCAGAAAATGGCTGTATCGGGCCGCGGTCCAGAACGCGGAGGGCTGCACACGATGATAGGGATTGGGAAAGACATGCGTGTAATCGTACCCCATGCCGGGAACGCTGTAGGGCAGGTAGTCGTTGTAAGCACTCTTGATGACGACGATGTCGGGGTTGTAGTGGATCAGGCGAAACGCGAGGTAGGAAAGGTTGAACGCCGAATTGTGCGAGCCGATTCCGGCGTTGATCACGTTGACGCTCCTGTACCCGGAGCCGGGATTCATCCATTTCTGAAGGATCGTCTCCAGGTAGTGCGGAAAGGTCTCGTCCGGTTTAACTCCTGTCCCTTCCACGGTGCTGTCGCCCAGGCAGACGATCCGGAGTTCGCCCTGGGGCTTGGGAAGCTGGAATTCCCCGCCCTTGGTACCCATTGAATTGACCTGTCCCGCGTATGCCGGATGGCGGGGATTGAATTCATGATGCCAGAAGGTGTTCGGAAGCATCTGGATCTGATCGGCTCCCGAACGGCAAAGGGCCTGCACGTTTGCTTTGGTCACGGGCGATATGGAGATCCGCCAGATCAGGAATCCCCCGATTTCCAATATGGCCAGCGACAGCAGGAAGGCCAGCAGGGAAGAGAGAAACCGCTTTCCTCGATGTTTTCCCGCCTCGCCGCTGCCGATTGTCGAGTTCTTCATGCGTTCACGATCACTCTCATTTGCTTACCGGAAACCGCTCCCGATATCTCAGACTTTCGGAATATGGTCAAGATGATGCGCCTCTTCGGAGACTCCGTCCGGAGCATCCGCAGCCTCGGCCCGGGCTTTCAGCGCCCGGTTCATCTCTTCGAAGCCTTTTCGTGTGTCCCGGTCAAGCCGGCTCGTGAGGAAAGGCACCAGGAGCCCGCTGAACGATTCACTCTGCCGGAAAACAACCTTCCCGTCGGCAACCGGCCGGATCTCGAAGCTGTGGGTGCCGTCGAACAGGCCGGGCAGCAGAAGCCGGCCCCGCCACCTGAGTTCCCGTCCGGGTTCCGCCACGAGCACATGGGGACGGAAGGTCATGCCCCCGGCTCCGCCGGTCTGTATGAACACCTCAAGACTCTCCCCTTTCCGCGGAACACCGCGGATGGAACGGATGAACGGATTCCACTCCGGATAGGCGGCGAAATCCATGAGGACTTCCCAGACCCGGTCCGGCGAGGTGTTGATGTTTGTTTCCGACTGCAGTTGATGGCTGAACATGAAATTTTGACAGGGTCTCCTTATGATGAACCGGGCCCTTCCGGCCCGGAGCATGAACATTCCGTGTCTTCCGCGGCGGTTGCCTCCGTCTGGAGCACGTACATCGGAAACACGCCGAAATTCTTTGCCAGTGGCATCTGTCCCACGTACTCGCAGGCACAGTCTTCCAGACGCATTGCCGTAACAAGGGCGGCGACGGCCTGGCTGACGTAGATCTTCCCCGGCGGAGTGATGGGCTCGATCCGGGCGGCACTGTTGACGTGTGTTCCGTAGCAGGTCCGGCGGCCCGTCACGGGATCCCGCCCTACATAAACCGGACCGGCGTGCAGGGCGACACGAAGATTGACGCCGGCGGGCAGGCCGAGGGCGGCCCAGTCCGTCCTTTTCACGCGATCCAGAAGAGTCCGGCTGTACCGGATTGCGTCGCCGGCGTTCCGGAAGACAATGAACAGCCCGTCTCCCCAGGTGTTTTTCGCGGCGGTCCGAATGCCGATCTCCTTTTCTATTCTCCCGACGGAATCCAGGAAATGGGCGACAAAATTGGGCATCTGCCGCTCCTCGAGCTTGCTGAAGTGAACGACGTCGGCAAACAGCATGATCATGGTCTGTGTGGTCAGCCCAGCGGGAAGCCTCGTGGAGGCTCGGGCGCGCCGCGATTCACGGCGGACCTCAATTGCGCCCCCGCGCAGTTTCCCGAGATCGATGACCTTCACCGAGTGGCCGAGCTGCTTCCACTCTTTCATCGTCCGGTCCACACTTCCCGCGGCCGAACTGGACCGGCCGTCCCAGAGCACCAGTGGCAGGAGCTCGCAGCGAAGCTGTTTCGCCCGGATCATGGCCAGGCCGAGGAGCAGGCGATTGGCATAGCGGAACACGACGCTCCCCTCGTCAAGGCGCTGGTTGCTCGTGGCGATGACGCGCCTTGCCTTCTCCAGGACGCGGTCGTACCGGTCTTTCCAGTCCATGTCGTTCCGGATCGCAACGCTGTCGGAGAAGAATTCGTCGCGGCCGTACGGCAGCACCACGTGTGTTTCGCCGCCCGCGGCCAGAACCGCCTCGTGGAACAGGATGGGCGCGCCGCAGGCGGCGGACGAAAAACCCGCCGCCACGCGCAGGCCGGAAACGCAACGCCGGATCTCCTCCTCCACGGTCTCCACGAGAGACGGCGGAAAGCGGGGTTCCTTCCGATCTGCGAAGTCGATCATGTGCCCGGCGAAGACAACGACCCTTGGCAGAGGCATGATCTGCTCCAGCGGAGCCTGGTCTTGGCAGAGCAGCGCAAGGATGCTCCCGGCGATGTGCCTCACCTCGGCCGTGTCGCCGATGCGCCCCTGTCCCAGCTCCGCCAGCTTCCCGAATGTCTCGAATCCCCTGTGGAACGCTCCCTGGAGAATCGAGGCGACGCCGTCGATCGCCCGCAGCCAGAAGGTGTCCTTCCCTTCCTGCCCCGTTTGTTTCAGGACCTCGCGTGTGTCCAACCCGATCCGCGTCGCCAACTCGATGGCCCGATCCGCCCGGCCGAGTTCCAGGGCCAGCCAGGCCGCATGAATGCCGCTCCACATGCCCCGATTGGACCGGTAGGCCTCCTCGTAGAGCTCGAAGGAGCGCTCCAGGCATTGCAGCCGGGTTTTCGTGTCCGTGGTGCGCTCTGCGAGATCGCGCAAGGCCCGGGCCATCGGCGCCAGAGTCCCCTGGTCCCGGTTTCCCTCCCGCATGAGCTGTCGCAGGATGCCCAGGGCCTCCGCGGGTCCGCCGGTTCGAATCAGGGCCAGTGCCTGGAGCTGGCGCAGGAGGACGTCGTCCGGGAAATCGGCCAGGGCGCGCCGGACGGAATCATAGGCAAGAATCGGCTCTCCCTGCTTGAGGAGCGTCTCTACCCGGTAACGCTCTTCCTGGAGGTTCGATTCCGGCGTTCGGGGGACCTCGATCCGCACCCCGGCGTTGAGAAGCTCATCCAGGTTCTCCCTTGCCGCGGAGCGAACCAGGAGCTTCTGCTCGTCGTTGAGCGATTCATAAGGCAGGTCGTCGTAGCGAACCTTCCAGAGCTCATCGGGATATTTCCGCAGCAGGTCCCTGTGGACCTGTCCCGCGAGCATCTCCAGGAGCTCCTGGTAAAGGGTGGGGTTTTCGAATTCGACAGGCATAGAGTTCATCCCTTGGGGTATCGGCCGTTTTCCTGCATGGACGCCGGGGATCATGGAAGTCCGGACTTTTGAAGCCGGACGGTGTCACCATGTTTCCCAGTGTATCTTCTCTCTCTTGAACTTGTCTTTCGCCTTCTCGCCGCCGGGGGCGGGAACGCCGATGGCGATGACGTTCAGGGGAATGACCTCCGGCGGGATGCCGAGGGTCTTTCGCACATGCCCCATCCTGTCGTCATACGGATAGGCCGCCGTCCAGACGCCTCCGAGCCCGAGCGCCTCGACGGCCAGCAGGATGTTCTCGCCGGCCAGCGATGCATCGATGATCGCAAATTCCTTCATCTTATCGTATGCTTTGGCGGTCTCCGTGCAGACAATGATGGCCGCCCCCGCCCGGGTCAGCATCTTGGCATAGGGAAGCCCCGCCGCCAGGCCGTCCAGCGTTTTTCGATCGGTCACCACCACAAACGACCACGGCTGCATGTTGACCGCCGTGGGCGCCGCCATGCCCGCCTTGAGAATCGTCTCCAGATTGCCTTTGCCCACCTCCGCTCCGGTAAACGTCCTGACGCTCTTCCTGGAATGGATGACAGAAAAGGTGTCTTTCATCTTCGCAGCCTCCCCGGCGTACGCTGAGCCCGCCACCAGCAGGCACATCACGGCGCTGATCCAGATTTTCCTCATGGTCCGTTCCCCTTTACAGATCATATTGTTCGAAGTTCCACCGTTCGAGTTTCTCGAAGGCCTCTTCCGCCGCCTTGAGGATCACCCTGAGGGAAACGGGCTTCGTGAAGAAATCGTCGAAACCGGCGGCCCGGCACTCCAGGAGGCCGAAGAAGTTGCTGTATCCCGTCAGGGCGTTGATGATCCCGATCTGGTTGTTTACGCGGATCATCTTGCAGAGCTCCAGCCCGCTCATCCCCGGCAGCTTGAGATCCAGGAACATGACCATGATGCTCTGGGTCTTGAGAATTTCCAGCGCGTCTTCCGCATCGAAGGCCATCCAGACTTCATAGCCCGCTGATTCCAGGGCCTCTTTCAAGAGATTCAGAATCTCCTCCTCGTCGTCCACGAGCAGGATCTTCTTCTTTTTCGATTCCTCCATTCGCTCTCTCCGCGTCCGTTGAAGGGTCATCGTGGGATTCGTGAATGTCGACGATCCTGGCGAATCCTGCGTAGTCCTTTGTCCTGTATTTTCGGATCGCCATCAGCCTGCCGGTGATTTTGTGCATCCTCTGGACCTGCTCGAAGATGGTCTTGAGCTTGCCGCGCTGTGGCTCGTTTTCCGGGGCGTTCATCAGGAGGAGTTCGGAAAGCCCGGAGATGACCTGCATGGGCTGGTTCATCTCGTGGCACACGGCTCCCGCCATCTCCAGGACGCCCTGTAGTTTTTCCCGGTACTGCTTTTCCTCCTCCGCCTGCCTGCGGTCCGACAGGTCGCGGCAGACAAAGGCGAGTCCAAAGGGCGCTCCGTCCCTGTCGCGCAGGACATCGCCATGCAGCTCAAAGGGAACCTTCCGTCCACCCTTCATGATCAATTGATATTCCCTGGGGCCGAGCCTTCTCTCCTGCATGAGCTTCGCGTTTTGCTTCAGCCTTTCCCGGTCTTCGGGTGTCACGAAAGCCAGCATATTCCGGCCTTCAATGTCGCCCCTGGAATAACCGCTGATCTTCAGGGTGTTGTCGTTCACAAAGAGGATGTTGCCGTCGAGGTCGGTGCGGACAATGACATCGGGGATGGAGTCGACCAGTTTCGTGTACACTTCCTGGCTTTCCCGCAGTTCCTCCTCGGCTTTCCGGCGTTCGGCGACCTCCCGCTCGAGCGTCCGGTTGACACTCTGGTACTCGATTGTCTGGCTTTCCAGTTCCTCGTTGATCCTGTTGACCTGCTCCCGCTCCCTCTCGACCTGCCGCGCCAGGAAAAAGTTCCGCCGGGCCTGGTATTCCAGGGAATAACAGGCGATCATCCCGATGATGTTGGCACTGATGAAGAAGAAATTGTTGCTGACCAGCACGACCATGGGCGTCTGGACGATCCAGACTGCGGCGATCTCGTACAGGGCCACCACCACCCAGCCGGTCAACGTTGCCATGAGAAAGGGAATGCGTACAAAGGCGTAAACCCACATGAAAAGAAGCAGGAGGCCCGCGTAATAGGAATAACCGATCGGTGGCGGGGCAATGACGATCATCCAGATGATTCCGGCACCGGCCAGGATGGCCACGGCCGTGATCATTTGATTTCCATAACGTTCGAAGGATCTTGTAAACGACAGCAGGAAGGTTGCGATAATCAGGGGATCGATGACGGCAAAGCGGATCAGCCATGTCATGCCCTTGTTTTCGGGCATGAGCAGATAATCAAGGACACCGAAAGCGGAATAAAAGAGAGCCCCCACGATCATGGCGGCCCGGTTGTGGGGGAGAGATGCCCGGAAGTGGTCAGATTGAAACGGTGTCTCGAGGGTAGACGAGTCGCCGGCATATTTCAGGGTCAGCGGATGCAGTTTCATGATGCCCTGACGGTCCGAACTTGATTTCATGACTCTCCAGCCGCACGGGAACTGCCGGCACGTCCGTCTGCCCTGTTTGATGGAAGCGGTCAGGCCGGAATCGATCCTTCCTGCCCATGGATGTCCGTTCTCCGTTTCCGGTCCATTCGGTGTTGGACGGCACCTTGCCGGCTCCAACTTCAGGCAATGTCGCACAACACGATGGAAAGGTCCAGTTGATTGACGTTTGCCGGAAGAGCCCTGGATGGACTCCGCTGCCGGACGGGGACACCCTTCACTGCAGCCGCTCGAAGAGCCTGAACGCAGCATCCATGGCCAGCTCTCCGCCGATGCCGTGCAGGCCCGTGTCGGCGCTGCAATGGTAAAGGTCCCGTACGTACGGATCGACGATCGGCGGACGGTCTTCGCCGACCTGGCCGATGATCTGGCCGATGCCGATCACGGAGCCCTCTTCGCTGCCGAAGTGGTCGATGTCCTTCGGAGTCGTCGAAGCGGTCCAGAGGATGTGCCTCCGTATATCGGGAAACACGACCTCCAGCGAGTTCATGATCGCCTGTTCCCATTGTTTCCAGACGGCAACGTCGGAGTTGTACGGCAGTTTCGCCGAGGCGCCCACGATGATCAGCTGTTTCCCCTCCGGGGCCGCCTCCGGATCCATGTTCGACACGACCGGGATCATCAGGCATGGGGCCGCGTCCGGCAGATCTCCCGTCTCTTCAACGTTCCGTTCAAACTCGCTGAGATCGCTCCGTCCGATATAAAAGATCATGGAATCGTTGGATATCTTTTCGTTCAGGGCGATCTGGAGGATGGAGGTGCTGTAGGAATACCGGTAGCCGTTCACCCTGTCCCTGAATTCCGCCGGGTACGCATCCCTTCCGACCAGTCGATTCACCGTGTCTTTCACGGTCGCGTTGCTGATCACGACGTCCGCCCTGATTTCTTCTCCGTTTTCCAGAACGACCCCCGCCGCCCTGCCGTCCTCCACGACGATCTGCCGGACGCCCGTTCCCGTCCGGACCGTGCCGCCGCGCTCCCGGATGATCCGGCAATAGGCCTCGGGAACTGCCCCGGTACCGCCGATGGGATAGCCGACCGCCTTGTTCCTCCATATTTCATTCTGGCACCTGGCATACTCTCCGATGGGCGTTTCGTCATCCCGCGTCACAAAGTATATGGACGTGAAAAAACCGATCAGCCCTCTCGCCAGGTCCGAATCCACATATCGGCTCACATAATCCGCGATGCTGACGTCGTTCAGCCTGTCGCAGTCCGCATCGGACAATTGGGAGATATCGAAGAAAAACTTCATGAACCGGTCGGACTCTTCCTTCGTGAATCCCATTTTTTCCGCATCGTAGGGGAACCGGACCCGCTGCCCCTTGAAATTGACGACTGGCGACGGCTTCACCGCGTAGCGCCACTTCACGTAATCGGAACAGCCGCAGATCTCAAGGGCCCTTCCGAAGAGTCCCCGGTCGCAGTTCGCCAGCATATGGCAGCCCACGTCCAGCTTGAATCCCTCGTTCTGATATGAGGCGAACCTGCCCCCGATCAATCTCGACTTTTCGATCAGCGTTACGTTGAATTTTCCGGTATTCGCCAGCAAGGCGCCGACGGCGCTGCCCCCTACCCCGCTTCCGACAATGATCACGTCTTTCGCCGTCACATCCCACCTCCGCAGAATTCCCGCTGTCGCCTCCATTCGGTTGGTTGATGAATTGCCGGTTTGCTTCGAGATTCCCTGAAACTGTCGTCAGTCACCCGCGCCGCCTTTGAAGAACGGCTGGATCAGCTTGAAGAACCCGCCGGAAAAGACCATGAGGGCCTGATTGCGGTTCTCCAGGTTCACCGCCGCCTCCAGCGACGGCGCGTCAATGTTCTGGTCGAGGACCCGTTTCGTCAGCTTCAGAGCCCCGCTATCCTTGGCGAGCATGGGGCGGGCATAGGAAAGGGCCGCCTCGATCAGGTTCTCCGCGGACACGACCCGATTGACCAGTCCGATCCGCTCGGCCTCGTCGGCCTTCACCTTCCGGCCGGTGAAGAGGATTTCCGACGCCCGGGCGACACCGATCAGCCGGGGCAGGAAATAGGAAGAGCCCAATTCGCCGCCGGTTAGCCCAAGGTTGGCGAAGGAGGCGATGAAGGAGGCCTCCGGTGTTGCCACCCGGACGTCGCTGGCCATGGCTATGGAAAAGCCGCCTCCCGCCGCCACACCGTTTATGGCGGCGATGACCGGCTGGGGAATGCGCCGCAGGCCCAGTGTCAAAGCGGCGAAGCGCTCCTGGACCTTCTCCAGGAACTGCGCCGGGTCGGAGAAGGTCCTGGTCTCCCCGTGGATCATCGAGTCGTCCAGGTTCGCCCCGGAGCAGAATCCCCGGCCCGCACCGGTGATGACCAGGACCCGGATAGCGTCGTCCCTCGACAGAACGGCGAACAGTTCATCGAATTCGTCCAGCATCACGCCGCTGATGGCGTTGAGATGCTTCGGCCGGTTCAGGGTGACGAGGCCCACCCGGGTCTCGATCTCTTCAAACAGGATGGTCCGGAATGCATTCATGGCTACTCCTCAGGGCATCCACTGGGGGATATCCGGCTGATCCGTTGCGAATCCTCCCGGACAGCACCGGCAAAGCGGCCCTGGCCTGGGAGCCTGCCGGGAAGTCTTGAGCCGCCCCAAGGCCTTTCGCCCCTGCCGATCGATGCGACGGGCATTCGTTTGAACAAATGCAACATCAAAAAATGAGAAACCCCACTTCCTTCAGGAAGCGGGGTTTCTCATCCATTCGCATACCGTTGACATGACGATGTTTTTCAGGTCTCGACGTTTGCATTCGAATTACTTGACCATTCCTGTACGGAAGGGGCCGGAAACCGATTCTTCACTCCATTCGGAAATGCCCCGGGAGCAAGCTGCTTCCTGCTCCCATCCCTTTTCAGGGGGTCACGGCGATGGTGCACCCGCCGCTGTCTATCCACTCCCGGGCGCTCTGGTAGGTCTTGCCCGTCTTTGCCCGGTAGCAGGCATTGCTGCACATGTCGACGACCTGCGCCAATGTCGCATCAACAAGGGCGTCCGTCGCATCGCCGGGCTTTCGCTGAAGGAGGGTTCCCCGCGTATCGGGGGATTTCAGGACACCGGCGATTTCCGTACAGCTTTTCGTCGTGGCCGTCGCAGTGGCCTGGCATTGGGCGATGATGTCATAGACTGCCAGGCAGGCCTGTGCCCTCAGGTCCTGCGGAGCGGATTCGGCGTACGCGAGCACGGGACAAAGAATCAGAAGAACAGCGATTTGTCCTGCAAAGCAGACCTTTTTCAAGATGCCCTTCATCGGTTCTCCTCCTTTTCAGGAATTGGGGGCTCCCGAGTATCCCATGTCGGGTCCCGCTCCGCCGCCGTCCTGGCGATGAGCGGTGGGAGGTGCTGCGTTCTCAAGCTCCCTATCTGCAGACCGCCCGACTCAACGAATCATACACCGTACCGGGCTCATATTCATATGCCGCCGGTTTGTCGGACGTTGCCCGCTTCAGGACGTTCCCCGATTGGTCGTATATCGCATACTGGATGATCTTATAACTTCGATTCCCGCAGTCGATTTCGTAGAGGATCACATCGCGATACATCCTGTCTTTGATCTCGGGGAAGGTTCCGCCCATGGACTCAATCGCTTCTTTTGAAAACACAAGGTTCACCCACACCCGGACCCTGCCGTTCTTCAACCGGTGGATGGAGTCCCGGGCGTAGTAATAATCGCCGCCCGCAAATTTTCCCAGGAATACGACGTCTTCCGCTCCGGCACCGCTGGGAGCGAAACTCGCCGATACAAGCGCGGCCACGATCATCCACATGAAAAGACGGATTTTGGTTTTCATTGTAGCTTTCACCTCCCGCCTCCCTTGCATCTTCCCCCGGGACGGACCCGTCCAGGCGGCAATGCTTCCGTTCGATGGATCCGGCCGGAACGGGCAATGCTCCCGGTCATGCCTTTTCCCTGAGCATCTGGATCTGCATGTCTTTATCCTTCCACAACTGCTGCACCCATTGGTGCATCACATCGCGAAAAGCCGGATCTTCCTCGTAATCACCGTGCATCAGATGTTGTGGTATTTCAATAGTTTTCATTCGCACCGTGATCCGCTTGACCTTCCCGCAGAGAAACTCCCAGAAGGTCGGAATCCCGTCCGGATAAACAATGGTGATATCCAGCAGGGAGTTGAATTTTTCGCCCAGCACGTTCATGGCAAGGGCAAGTCCTCCGGATTTGGGGCGCAGGAGAGACCGGTACTCGCTCTTCTGCCGGGCTTGCTTTTCTTTCGTGAAGCGTGTTCCTTCCAGAAAATTCATCACGCTGGTCGGAATTTCGGCAAATTTCTCACAGGCCTTGCGCGTTGCCTCAAAATCCTTTCCTTTCTGCTCGGGATGCTTTTCCAGGTATTCGGAGCTGTGTCGATAGAGGAAAGGATAATCCAGCGCCCACCAGGCAAATCCCATCAGGGGTACCCGGATCAGCTCTCTCTTGATGAAGAATTTCAGCAGGGGGATCCGGCGATTCAGCAGGTGCTGCATGACCAGGATATCGACCCAGGACTGGTGATTGCTGACAACCAGGTACCATCCGTTGTAATTCAGCCCTTCGACCCCCTGGACATCCCAGGTTGTGTTTTGCGTGAGGCGCATCCACCCGCTGTTGCCGGCTATCCAGTTCTCTCCAATCCAGTGAAGAATCCTGTTCAGCACCCGGCGCAACGACGGGATGGGCAAAAGAAATTTCGGAACGCTGAATACGAACAGAATGGATACCCACACCAGCACATTGAGGCACAGAAGAAATCCCGCGATGATTCCCAGAATGGTGGACGGCAGAAAATTCAGCATGGATAAGACCCTCTTCACAAGATATGGATTATGGGATTCGTGATTCTCCGACCTGTGGAAGCAGTCGGCAAGGACGACAAAGCTGCGACGGCCGACACAGCCATCGCAGCCTTCTTACGTGAACCTACGTGATTCGTAAAGAAGAATCCGGCGTCAACCCGAATGAGACCTTCCGGCTACGCTCTGCCGGGAAACAGGATGAATCTCCGGAGCAGGCTCCGGACGAAGCATCGCCATCTTGATCGTTCCGTACCCGATCGTCCGTTCTTCATCTACCGTTCCTTTGTGAGCACGTGATGATCATGGGGCAAAAGACATGCTTAACCCCCATGATAAGCCACTGAATGTGTTCGATTTGACGTAGGATATCCCAACCCCAATCTGGTCGAGCATCCATCGGCCTTTCAGATCGCCCGCCATGAGTCGGCTGCCCAGCGTATAGATGACATCGCTGTTCAGGCCCTCGCGAATATCCCCTCCCAGAATACCGGCAGAGGCGAAGAGTCCCGTATGCAGGGGGAAATCGAAAACCTTTAAGGGAAGCCTGACGTCCAGGTCGGCGCTGTTTTCCCAGTACGTCGAGCTTCCCGAAATCCTGATGTAATTGGACGATGTGGCCACATCCCGGGTCTTGAACCAGGTGTAGCGGGAGGTCAGGGTGAGCATCCAATGCTCCATCCATTTTTTCCTGTATTGAACATCCAGGGACGGGGCGAACGATACGGTGTCAACATACCAGTCAACCAGATGCTTCCCGTAGTTCAGCTGTAATTCGATGCCTGCCGGTGTAGCCGCATGGAACGAACTGGTTGTCTGCGAGTAGATCAGGCCGAAGGCAAGTCCGATGCTGAACGAGTCCGTCAGAAGGATTCTGGCGCCAAACTCAAATCCGGCGGCATAGGAAGTGTATTTGTCTTCATTTCCGGCCAGCAGGGGACTGTCGGTAAAGTTGTTCCTGGCGGTAGAATAGCCTATGCAGCCGCCCAGAAGCGGAACCCATTTCAGTCCGGTATCGGAGATCGGCTTCGGTTCACCTATGGTGCTCCGCCCTCCGAATTTCGTGATGCTCAAGGTCGAGTCGTTTGCGTCAAAGTTGAAGAAACCTCCCGAGATCCCGTCTTCGCCGTCCAGGATGGCAATGGTTTCCACCCTGGTGCCCACCATCCTGTTGAAATTGTCCAATTGCGCCTGGACCGCAGGATCCGCGGCATGAACCGGTGCGACAAGAAAAAAGACAGCCGCCGCAACGTGAGGGAGGATTATCAGGAGCAGCCGGGGACGCTTCATATTCTTCCAACGATTGAATGCGACGGAATAAAGATAAGGAAGAGAGGCACTCCCCGCCGTCTTATGGGTGCGGCATTTCTGTTGATGCCGGATCATTAGAGAAAAAGGCAGGACCGTCTCCGGTCCTGCCTTCCCTATGGTTTCTCTTTATTTTACCCGGAATGAGCCCGCCGGGATTTCTTCTTCCGGCGCATGGACGTAGCCCCTGATTTCCATGCATTCACGGATTCTCTGGTCAATCATGTCCGTGTTGCCGGCCTGGCCCATGTCCCTGCTGTAGGTCACGGCGGCCTCTTCGCATTCGAACTTGTCGGTTTTCGCCGAGCGCATGTCCTTCCCGGAGTTGTACCAGTACATGTTTTTCGGTGCGCAGCCGGACAGGATCAAAAGCAATAGCAACAGCAGCATCGACAGGATGGTCCATTTCTTCATATTTCAAGTACCTCCTCCATGGTTTCTTGTTTCACTGCTTCAACCCTCATTGGCAGCCATCGGCCGGGATGCCGGGATGCAGCTCGTTCTTGAATTTCCCCCATCCCATGACGGCCGCCGACGCCGCATTGGTGCACTGGTCCTGAGCGACACCGGAATCCAGGTTCAAATAGCCATTGGAATATTTCACCTGGCAGGTCATCGTCTGTGCGGCGTTGGAGCAGGTCGTGGTCATCCGGACCGCATCGCCTTCTTTCAGGAGCAGTACGATCGGGTTGGGGCCTGTGTACGTTGTCTCGGTGCCCTTGTTGATGCTGACGCGGGTCTTGAAGCCGTTTCCGGCATAAATGGTGAATTTTGACGCCCCCTCCTCCTTCGGCGTACAGGCCGACGGGTTCGGCCGTCCAAAACCGAGCTGGCGGACGTTGCCGGAGTTCCAGATAATGCTGCAATCCTTGTCCTTGCAGGCCGGAATGCTGTCGTCATCCACCTTGAGCCCGGCTGCCGGGTCGTACGTTGCCTTGCAGGAGACCTGCGTCAGGCTGTCGCACTCGTTGTTGATGGTCAGCCTGTAGCCGGCATCCAGATAGAGTTCGATCTCTTTCGTGTTCTCATCGAACGAAACGGACTTCTTGGCCGCATCCGGGGAGGTGATCGCGACCGATCCGGAGGTCTTGCTCGGCAGGAGCGTGAATTTCCGCCCCTTCTGTCCCTCCGGTTTGCATACCGACGGGTCGGGCGGGCCAAGCTGGAGGGCTCCCTTGTTGTAGACAAATCCACTCAGGGGGTCCGCACAGTCGGGGTTGTCCTTCGAGGTCGTCAGCTTTCCCGAGGCGGCGTCATAGGTGGTTTTGCAGGTAATCATCTGTTTCGGATCAGCGGGCAGAAGCGAGGTGACCGTGACCTGATCCCCGTCCTTCAGGGCCTTCAGGATGGGATGTTTTCCAAAGATGTCAACGGCCTTCCCGTCGTTCACGGTGACCTTGCCCTTCACGCTCTTGTCCGGATTGATGGAGAATGGATATGCATTCCCGTTTGTGCTCCGGGGGCGTGGTCCGATGGTGATGACGAAGGATTGACCGGCCTTGCTGGCACAGCTCGTCAGGCTGTCGTCGTCATGGTACTGCCAGGTGTAGGCCTTGGGAATGCGATCGTGGATGGCGCTTACGTATGCCTTGTACTTGTCCGGCCAGCCCTGGCATGACGGGACCGTCTTTTTGCCGAGCGGATCGCAGACGCGCTGAGCCAGGGCAAGCTGGTCATAGGATTCATTTTGGAGCTTGTATGGATTGAACGGGGAGCAGCCGCTGGAGTTGAGCGTGACCTTCGTGCCGTCCGGGCGCGTCAGGTCATAGCTGTTCTCACACTGGGGGAGCGGGATTTTGGCTTTCTGCTCGGCCGTGCACTGATTTCCACAGCCGCAGATCTTGTCGGCCGGTGATGCGCACTTTGCAGCAAGGGTGTAATAGTCCTGTTCGTAAAGATACCCCGGGTTGTCGTACCGATACTGCACATAGGGACCAAGGCAGACGCCGTCGAGGGTCGGCCAGGGGCAACCCGGCAATTGCCCGACGGAACGGATCTGGCATTTATCAGGATCTGTTGCAGGATCACAGTTCTCCTTCTTCGATCCCCCCAGAAGCCCGCAGTTCACATCGCTCGACTCGATCATGATCGGGAAATTGTAGCCGTCGACATAACTGACGTCGTACCAGGTGACACCCAGCGGAGACTTGACCGGATCGATATTGGAATCGAAATTGAACTCCGCCAGGGAAGACGGTTCGGCACCCACGGTGCACACCATCTTGTCGCATGTCTTCCCTGCTTCGCAGCAGTTCCCTTCCCTGCACTGGCCAGTCGTGGTATCGCATCCGGCACGGACGATAAAACGACCGTTGAAGTGCTTGCCCACGCACATGGTTTTTACCGCGTTGGAATTCAGTTGCCAGTTCGTCCATCCCTCTGGAGACGCCATGCCGCTCGACGCCTCTGCATCCCAGTATCCGATCCAGACGATCTCGTTACTGGTGTTCTTGAACGAAATGGAGTATTGGCCGTCTTTCGTGCAGGGGTTGTCATCTTCCTTCGCAGCGACAGGCTTCGCAGCCTTTGTTGCGGGTGCGGAGATGTCGAGACACTCCTTCAGGTGCTGTTCGTACAAGTCCCGGTTTCCGGGCTTGCCCATGTTCTTCGTGAATGCCGCCGCTTTCTGCTGGCATTCGTAAAGGATCTTTCGCGAGGCCATGCTGTCGCTTTCCGCCAATGCGGCCACCGGCAAAAGCGCCAGACAAAGCAGAATCAGCATCATCGTTGCGCCGGGGTACTTTCTGATCGGCATGTTGCTTCCTCCTTTGCTTATTCAATCAGGGTCATGTTTCATCTACGGTTGAAATCAAACAGAAATTTCGCCCGCCCGAGTATGAAAAGGTCGTCTTTCCCGTTGCCGGTTGCCGGGCGGCGGCCAGGCAGGCAGCGGCTTCGACCGTAAAACTGGGATCGGTGCTGCAGCCGGATCATGACCCCGCGGTTTGAGAGCGGAGCAACCATCCGGGCGATGAAAGAATCTTCCGCCGCGTCGTCCGGCTATTTCGGGACGAGCCGAAAAGGCGAGGGAGGGATGAACTCTCCCGGCTTAACCGAGACCTTTGTGGAATAGGGCTCGCAGCCCTCCGCCTCGATGGCCAGGGTGTAATCCCCGGCAGGAAGACCGAAGAAGACAAAGCCGTTCCGGCACAGGTAGTCTTTCGACGAGAGAAACGCCTTCAGGACTTCCCGCTCGCTCATGCCGTCCGAGGGCGCGAGGGTGCGCCGGATCCCCGCGCCTTCCAGCGCGACGGACCGGACCTTGTTTTTCCCGGCCAGATCCAGGAAGTATCCCCAGTAGTTGTCCCCGGCCCCGGCGGCCGCCGTGATGATCCCGGCAACCATCCCCTGGGGAACCAGGGTGTAGCGGACATCGGTGATCTTGCCGGCGGCTATGGAAACGGGGAGGTTGGCCGGCTCGGATCGGAATCCCAGCGCACAGAGTGTCGCTTCGTAATCGCCGGGCGGGATCGCCCCGGTTTCCTGCCTTGTCGTCAAGGGATTGAGCTTGAACTGCGTTTCCCCGCCATCTCCTTTCGCTGGAACAAGAACCAGCGCCATTTGCGGGGGAGGCTTCGTGTCGGGCGGACTGAAATCATGCCGGACATCTACATATCCGCGGGAGGAAGCCAGGTTCTTTTTGACGTTGGCCTCCGTCACCTCCGCGATGGCCTCGTACTGCCGGAAGACCTCCGGGCTGCTGAGGATGCTCAAGTGGTCCTCGTTGAAGCCCATCACTTTCCTGGCATCGGCCTGGGCCCGCGGGTCGAGCATGCTCTCCAGCGTCACGGTGTTGTCGTTGTTCCCACGAAAGAGGCTCCCTCCCCCCTTGTGGCCAAAGAAGAGGTAGTATCGCATGGTCTCGGGAAGCTTCTTCGAGAAGACGCGGCGGATGAAATCGCTGTCCGGCTCCATGTCTTTCCAACTGGGAATGACGGCGGGAGAATGCTCCACGCCGGTTTTCGCCCTGCTTTCCCCGTTCCAGGGCGTGGATATCGAGATGAAGAGCCTCACGCTCCGGTTGTGCTGGTCCCTCTCGATCAGGGCCGACCTGGAAACCAGGCCGCCCATGCTGTGCGCCACGACGAACAGCTGGTCGAAATTGTATTTTCCGTGGAGATCGTACAGCTTCTTTCTCAGGAAGAAGGACAGCGTCTCCAGCCTCGCCCCGGACGGATATTGGAATATCCACGGCTGGTATCGGGAGCGGTCGATGGTTTTGAGGAAATACCTCCAGTCTTGCGGGGAGCCCGCCGCGCCGTGGACGAACAGCACCGGGATCTTTTTGGGATTGTAGGGTTCGAGAAAATAGATGCTGCATCCGGCGGATTGAAACGATTCCAGGGGCTCCCAGAATCCCTTCTCACCCTGCTCCGCGGAGAAGGACGGATCGCTCAGATCGGCGATGGCGCCCGCCGATGTCGGATGCTTTTTCCTGCCGCCGGAATAAGCGGTCATGGGGCCGGCCAGCGGGGGGGCGGGCCGGCCGCCATCTTTTGAAATTCTGAAGTCGAGTCCCCAGGCGACCCCTCCCGGCTGTGGTGTGAGGGGGGCTCCCTTTTCATGGTGTCCCGCCCGCTCCCCGGGATCAAAGGCGGCATTGCCGTTGGCGTCTTCGAAGGCAAAGAGACGGTAGCGCCCCTGCCGAACGAGAAGCTCGTAGGGACCGGGCTCCGACAGCACGGCATAATCGCCGACGGAAAGGCGGCCGTCGTCGATGCTGTAGGCGATCACATAGATGGGTTTCCCAGGGGAGGAGGAACTGACGATTTCGCCGAAAAGAAGGGAAGACTCTTTCGAAAACTGAACGTCCTCCCTCACCTTCAGTAGCGCGCAGCCGCTGAAAAGAAGGAGGGTCAGAAGAATCACCAGCGCGAATCGTAATCGGTTCATGAAAAGATCCTGTCAACGTCACTCGCAGCACCCGGATGAAAGACCATTTGCATGGAAGGTGCATTCTTCCAAGCAAGGCAGCCATTGCACAATGAATGCCAAGAAGGCACATGACCTGAACGGCTTCTTAAAATCGGATGGTGTGGCGGTGATAACAAAAGGACACATGGATGCCGGGCGCAGACCGACTCCCAACATCCCATTTTCACATGCGAAACAGGAGGTAGACCGGCCGGGAGGAAGATCCGGCCGATAGAAACACGGCCGGGGCTTATCTCAGGAAATGGGCAGAATTGGCAACCTGCAAGTCAAAACTATGACTTTCCGGTTGCCGGGATATTGACGATTTCCGATATCATGAGACCCGTTGATCGCCCCGGCTCGTATGTGTTTCACGGAAGGATCAGACGGGCTTTTCCGGCAGGATCAGTTCGTAGAACGGCAGATGCCGGATCGGCTCAAAGCCCGATTTGACCGCCAGGTTGTACGAGCCCTGATTGCCGCGCCGGCAGGACCAGACCGGCTCCAGCCCTCTCTCAAGGCAGTATTCGATCAACCTGGCCGTGACAACGCAGGCAAAGCCTCTCTCCCTGAACGCTGGCCTGGTTTCCAGCCCCAGTTCCAGGATCCCGTCATGCCGGAACGATGAAAAAGCCGTCGCTGCCGCCTGCCCGTCGACCATGAGCGAAAACCCGGCACCGTGCGATATAAAATCGGACGCGTTGTTCCAGAATTTTTTCGGGACCACCGTGCCGTCGATCCGGTTGAAAAGATCCGCATCGACTTCGCGAATCTCGTAATGCGCAAGGTCGATGCCTCTCTTGAAACCTTCAAATCGGTCCGGTTTGAACGTGAAATTGACGCGCTCGTGCTTGACGACGGCAACCCCGGGGTTGTCCCGTCCTCGATCGTCGTCGCAGGGTATCAACCGGTCACCGAGCATGCGGTCAATTCTCGCCTCGATCTCCGATGGAAACACCTGCATCCACTCCGCCGCCTTTCTCAAGCCGCGAAGCCCCAGCAGATGGTCTTTCAGCTCCGAATGCAGAAATTCGTCATGGACATTCCCATACAGCAGGGACATTCCATAGGGATGGACGATGTAAAACGCCCTGGGAAACGCAACGTCATCCACGTAAATGCTTCCCGCTACGTGCTTCTCGGCGACCGATCTCGCAAAATAACAGTTGACGGTAACCTCTCTCAACGCTTGAACGGCCTGCGTGAAGGCATCCAAGGGCAGCTGCTTCATTCCGGTATCATCCTCACATTCCAATTCTTTTTTTACCGCTCGTCCCCGATCGCCCCCGGCCAGATGTAGTAGAACCCCGTCGTCAGGTTCAGGATCTCCGGCAATTCGACGTTGACCAGGGAGGGTTTCCGGTCTCCGGAGGCGGCCGCCGCCACGTTGTACAGGTTGTCGTCGGGATACTCGTCGCGGCGGTACACCACAACCCGGGCCTCATCCGGCAGGCCGGCCAGCTTTTTCGTTTCCTTCACGGCGTCGCTCAGGTAGCCGATGCGGTCGATCATTCCCAGCTTCAGTGCCTCCTCCGCCAGGAGGATCCGGGCCGTGGACATCTCCGCCAGCGCCTGCGCATCCAGTTTGCGATGCTTTCTGACCAGGGAAAGGAAGCGATCGCCGAGGCGGTCGACCGTTGCCTGGAGGAGCTTCTGCTCTTCCGCCGTGGTTTCCCGGAAGGGGGAGCCCATATCCTTGTTCTTTCCGTGTTTCTGTACATCCACGCCGAGGCCGATCTTTCCCATCAGGCCCATGGCCTTGGGCTGGATGAAGATGACACCCACCGAGCCCGTCAGGGTGGTCGGATGAGCCATGATCAGGTCGGCCGGCAGGGACATGTAGTACCCCCCGGAGGTGGCCATATCCATCATGGCCGAGACGACCTTCGCTCCCGTCCGCTGCCTGTATGCCGTGATCTCGTGATACAGGATGTCGCTGGCCGTGATGGTGCCGCCCGGCGTGTTGACCTTGAACAGCACCGCCTTGATGCGCTTGTCCTTCTCGGCCTTCCTCAACTGTGAGACCACCTCCTGGACCAAGCTGGGACCGGTGGTGATGAGCCCCTCCCGGGGGCTGTCGGAGATCACGCCCCTGACGGGAATCATGAGAATCCTGTCGGCTCCGCTACCTTCAAGGGTGAACTCTTTCAAGGGGTCCTTCGCGTCCGGGAAAAGCTTGACCTGGGGGCCGGCACAGGCGGTGATCAGAAACAGGGCCAACAAGGTGGCAATGAGGCATAATCTTTTCATGTCATCCTCCTTTGGAGAGCAAAAAACACTAACCTTGTTTACGCATCGACCGACGTTTCCCGACAACAATAAACCCCGCGGTCTTTCAGGAGGCGGGGTTTTTATCTGCCGGCCGTGTCGTTCATCCGAACGGCTCAGATCGTTTTCTGATGGGTCAACCTCGTTCGCTTTTCATCGAAGGTACCACCCCTTTCGCCAGAAAGCCACCAAGGAAATGAACCAGCGCGGCAGGACCGGGCCGGCATCTTTTCGGTGAATGCTTCCAATTTGGGCAGCACACTACCTGACGTCCGAGACAGCCCTTTCATGAGAAACCGGATGGCGCGAAACGGCAGGGTTGTTTCATGTTCATTCGTTGACAAGCCCTATGGTTCCGCCTACAGTCCGGCATTGAAAAGGCTCGCATCGTCAACCGCTGAAAATCGACGGAACCAAGGGAATCCCGATTCCATGCAACGCGCTTATGATCTCGACAGACTGCGGGTTGTTCTCATCGCACTGGTCTTCTTTCACCATTCGTCCATCGCATTCGGCGCCCATGGAAGCTGGTACTACGTTACGCCCCATGCCACCGCCGGCTCCGTGCAATTTATCCTGATGATGTTCATGGCCGTCAACCAGGCCTTCTTCATGAGCCTTTTCTTTTTCATCTCCGCGCTCCTGATGCCGGCATCCTTCGACCGGAAGGGATTCGGACAATTCATGAAAGACCGCCTGATGAGGCTGGGCATTCCGCTGGCGGTCTATACGCTGCTGATCCACCCCTCGCTGAAATACGCGATCAGCAGGCACCTGGGTACGACATCCGACCCCTGGCTCGATTTCGTCTGGATCGCAGACACGCATTATCCCGCCCCCGGCCCCATGTGGTTCGCCCTTACGCTTCTGATTTTTGAAACGGCATATGCCCTTTACCGCCATTCCCTGCCTGTTGGCCCGGAAACGAAAGCGGTGAAAAAACTGCCCTCTCCGACCCATATCCTTGCCTTCATCGTCGGAACCGGCCTGCTGGCGTTTGGCATCCGGCTTTTCTACCCGATCGGAAGCAATTTCTTCGGACTGCAGTTCGGATACTTCATGCTGTACATCACCATGTATTCATTGGGGATTATCGCCGGCCGTGACAATTGGCTCGAACGGTTTACAATCCGGCAGGCATGGCCGTGGTTCATCTCGTCGCTCCTGGCCATCCCGGCATTCGGGATGGTTGTGTTGTTCAGCAAGGCTCACGGGGCCATGGGCGACCTGATGGGGGGGATAAACCTCCGGGCACTGGCCTACGCGATGTGGGAACCGTTGATCTGTGTCGGATTCAGTTTCTTCCTCCTGATGGTTTTCAAAAAGTATCTGAATGCACCCGGCAGGCTTGTCTCCGTCCTTTCAGCCGACAGTTATCCCTTCTACGTCATACACCCGCCGTTCGTGGCAGGATTCACGGTTCTTTCGGAACAGGTTGCGCTCCCCCCCCTGGCAAGGCTGATGCTCGTGCTGGTACTGGGCATTCCGACCTGCTTCCTTGCCGCCCATCTGCTCCGGAAAATTCCCGGATTGAAGAGGATTTTATAATCGGAGAAACGCAGAGCCCTGCGGACGTGAATCCTGCGCCTCGCAATCGACACAGCCCGTCCCCGATGAGCCCGCGGCGCGAAACGGCAGGGTCATTGTTGCGGCACGTCATCTGCCGTGTTTCAGGAAAATGGATATGCCGCTGAACGGGCTCCGTCAGATCTTCCGATAAACACCCGGGCAATCACACACTCCGGAAAGGCCGAAATCGTCACAGGAAAGGCGTTCACGGGCACCGACGATCAGGCTGCCTCCGGCGATCAGCCGGTCAACGACCCTTTTGACGGGGACCTGATGGGTTTCCTTCCGGCAGTATGTGAGAAGATTGTTTCTCATGAAGATGATGTGAAACGGGTCCTGTACGGGCAGCACATCGCTCAGATCATGATGCAGCCATGAAATGCCGTCCCTCAAATCTTTCCTGATCACAAAGCAGTCATTCTCAAACTGAAAAAAACGATCCAGGCAATCCTCCGGAACCTCTTTCAGCATCTTTTCCGTGTAGAATCCGGAGGCGGCCGTTTCCAGGTATTCCCGGTTCATATCCGTAGCAAGAAGGAAAAGAGGCGGCAGCGGTCCGGCCACATCCGACAGAAGCCGCCACAGCATCACAAAGCTGTATGCCTCCTGCCCCAGGGCGCAGCCGGCCGACCAGACATTCACCCGGGCCGGTTTTTGAGACAGAAGTTCCGGAAGCAGATTCTCCCCAAGGTATTTCCACAGGAAGCGGTCCCGGAAGAAGCTGCTGATGGAAACCGTCAGCAACCTCCTGGTCTCCCTTTGAAGGGCGGGCTGTGTCCTGATCCGCTGCATGTAGTCGCAGGCATCGCGCACGTTCTCCTTCTGCATGTGCCTGACGAGCCTTTTGATGACGCCCTTTCTTACCTTGCGGTACCCCGGCCATGACATGCCGAAATAATCGAGTATCTGCCTGAACTGGTCGTCATTCATGGTTGGGATTCATGGAAGCGGCGCGAAGGAGATATAGCGGCAGGTTGTTCCTGTTGTCCCTTGTGATCTCGATCAGCTCAACATCCGTCCTTGCCTTGACATCCGCAATCAAACCGGCCCCCTTCATGGCAACCGTGGCCACAACCGGTCTGTCCGATGAGAGCAACACTGCCACAAGTTCCCTGAACTTCCTCGAGAAGCACTCCATCTTGCCGATCTCGTCAATGACAAGCAGCCGCCTGCCCGGTTCATCGAAAGGAATCCGGTCGAGGAATTGCTCGAAACCGCTGAGAGCGACACCATACTTTCCAACCTTGAAGGGGCTTCGGATTTCGTCGTGAGAAAGAACGTTCCTGGCACCTTCCGTATCGATCAAAGAAAACCCCCTTCGGATCCCATCTTCACGGATCTCTTCCGTATAGAAGCCGACAGGATTCAGATCGGCAGACTGTGCAAGTATCTTCCTGATCAAAGTCGTTTTGCCGATTCCGGGCACACCTGTGATCAGGATGTTCTTTTTCATCGGATAAGCCTCTCGACAAAAGCTTACACCGGCAATGAGTCCTTTTCAATCTTCAGCAGCCTTCGGCATCCCGTTTTGCACCGGGGGAACCATGACTGCCGGATGAATCCGGACCGGAGGCCGGCCCGATCCGGACCACCATTCTTTCTTCCCGGATATACTCAGCTATCTCCATATGCTGCCGACCGTATTCTCCCTGAATCTGCCGCTGTGGATGAAAACCGGCCGGCTCGGAGGACTTTGCCCGGACACCACACCAGGAAAGAGATCCGCGGATGAGCCAGTAAGCCGCCGTGATCATAAATGAAAAGGCAGATACTCTCGGGAAGCGCCGTGCAGTGTCGATGGCAGATTCGTTGCTTGCATCCTGACCGGGCAAGTTTTCATATCGAAAAAAGGAGCCGCAACATGGATTACAATGTGTTTCACCCCGAGCATCAGCAATTCCGTCAGCAGGTCCGGCGTTTCCTGGCGGACCGGGTGACACCGCATGCGGATGAGTGGGCGAGGGAGCGCCGGGTTCCGCGGGAGATATGGCAGGAAATGGGCCGGCTGGGTTTCCTGGGCTTCTGCTACGACCCGGTATACGGAGGTTCCGGTGCGGACGAGCTGTACCGCGTTGTGCTGAACGAGGAGATGGCCCGCTCGGACGCCGGCGGCTTCTGTCTCGCCGTGACCGGCCACAACGACATGTCCACGACGTACATCAATCTCCTGGGCACCCACGAACAGAAACAGAAGTGGCTGGCGCCTTGCATCGCGGGGGAGAAGGTCTGCGCCATCGCCGTCACCGAGCCCGGGGCCGGATCCGACGTGGCGGGGCTCACGACGCGGGCGGATCGGGTCGGCGACCGATACGTGATCAACGGCCAGAAGACCTTTATCACCAACGGCCATTACGGGGATGTCCTTGTCACGGCGGTCAAAACGGACATGAAGGCAACTCCGCCCCATAAGGGAATCTCGCTGTTCGTCATTGAGAAGGGAGCGCCCGGAGTCACGTCGCGCAAGCTCGAAAAGATCGGGGCTCACGCCTCCGACACGGCGGAGATCTTCTTCGACCAGGTGGAAGTGCCTGTGGAAAATCTGCTTGGCGCCGAGGGACAGGGGTTCTACGCGATCATGGCGAATTTCCAGATGGAGCGGCTGGCCATCGGGGTTCTGTGCGTGGCGACGGCCCAGCACATCCTGGAGAAGGTTTTGGAGCATGCCCGCCAGAGGGTGGCCTTCGGGAAGCCCATCGCGAAATTCCAGGTGGTCCGGCACAAGCTGGTGGACATGGCGACGTCGATCGAGCTGAACCGGGCCCTGGCGTACCAGTGTGCCGCCCAGTATGCGAGGGGGGCCGACGTGACAAAGGAGATCTCCATGCTGAAGGCCTCCGCGGCGGAAATGGTCAACCGCGTCGCCTACGATGCAACCCAGCTCTACGGCGGATACGGCTTCATGGCCGAATACGAGGTGGCACGCCTGTACGCGGACCTGAGGCCCGTCAGCATCGCCGGGGGAACCACCGAGATCATGAAGGACATCATCGGCCGCCTCATGGGCCTGTGAGGGGACGGGAAAGGGGGACTCGGCCTTCCCGTCCCCCTCGGCCTTCCCTTCCATCTCGCGGCGGTCTCTGACGGCCGCCGCATGATTTTCTTCCCTCGACCATGCCCCCCCGGACGCAGCGGTTTCATGGCCGTGTTCCGGAGCGCCCCGCCAATCCGATCAAAATCCATGCTCATTTCTCACTCCTTATGGTAAGAAGATGTTCAACCAATACAAACGAGAAGGGAGGCAATCATGGACGTTCGGGACATGAAAGGCAATCCGGGAATGTGGGAACAATTGTCGTGGGGAGATCTGAGCAGCAAGGAAAAAGAACTCTGGACCCTCCTTGGCTGGGACGCGGACAGATGGGACCGGAATGAAGCACCGCCAAGCACTGACAAGTATTGGAACGACTTGAATTTTCAGGAAAGAAAGGCCGCGGAAGGCCTCGGCTTCACGGAAAAGATCTGGAATGGTTTTGAGGATGAATAACACGGACGCGGATTGTATGCCGCATTGTCCTATTCTTTAGAACCAATTGCAGTGGCTGTCACCGAAGCTTGTTGCATCGGGTCGGGATCCTCCGGCAAATCAGGGAACAGAATGACGCACCCAAACGAACGGATTGAGCAGCCTGTTCGCGTGTTGAGGCTTCGACCTCATCACATCCTGTGCATGCGATATCTCCCACCGGAGCTTCTGGTACGGGGAGGCGAATTTGAAGAGGTCAGCAGAGACGTCAGGGAGACTTTGATTTCGAGCGAGACAGCCATGATCGAGGTATCCCGCGGCTTGGATGATCTCTGCATATCATGTCCGGACTGTGGAGAAAACGGCTGCGTCAGTTCCTTCGGCGATGAGGAAAAGGTAGGCCGTTGGGATTTCAGGGTTATGGGTGGTCTCGGCCTGAATTATGGTGACCGTATGACGGCAGGAGAATTCAGGACGCTCATCCGTCAAAAGGCGCCGCTCGATTTCTGCAAAAACAGGTGTCCGTGGAAATCGATCTGTACCGTATTCAGCCAAGGAGCGTGACGGCGCAACAGATCTCCGATTTACGGGAACATGACCAAGTCAATCCAGATTGCGGGGGGGTGTAAGGACGCTATTCCATTCGGGAGTTCCTTACTCAAGATGCTTATGCAATCCAAGCGTCTTCATCCTGTGGTTCAGGGTCGTACGCTTGATCCCCAGCCGTTCGGCGGCACCCCCCGGCCCTCCAATTTTACCGCCTGTGATTTCGAGAATATGACGGATGTACCTCCTCTGCATCTCGTCAAGGGTGGGCAGATCGTCATAGATGTTCCCTTTTGATGACTTCCGACTGAGCGGAATGTCCAGTGACAATGGACCACCCGTCCAAAGAATCACTGCGCGCTCGATCACGTTTTTCAGTTCCCTGACATTCCCGGGCCAGTCATAAGCCGTCAGCTTCCGCCGATCGTCCGCACTCAAGTCGATACGGTGATGGGAGTATTTCGCGGCATATTTATTCAGAAAATACCTGGCCAGGAGCAGGATGTCCTCCTTCCGCTGCCGCAGGGGTGGTATGGTCATCGACATGACGTTCAGGCGGTAATAGAGATCTTCCCGGAATCGACCGGAAGAGATTTCTTCCGTCAGGGTTCTGTTTGTGGCAGCGATCAGCCTGAAATCCGATTCAATTGCCTTTGTGCCGCCAACGCGGAATATTTTCCCGTCCTGTAAAACCCTCAAGAGCTTGACCTGGACAGAAGGAGGAATTTCCCCTATTTCATCAAGAAACAACGTTCCTCGATGAGCGAGTTCCATACGGCCGATCTTCTGGCTGTCCGCTCCCGTAAACGCCCCTTTTTCATGACCGAACAGCTCGCTTTCCATCAGACTTTCCGGAATGGACGTGAGTTCAATGATGACAAACGGCTGATCATGCCGAAGGCTTTTCTTGTGAAGCCGGTGTGCCAGGAGCTCCTTGCCGACGCCGGTCTCGCCAAGAATCAGTGTTGTAGTGCCTGAAACGGCGATGCGATCCACCTGTTCAAGGAGCCGAAGCATCACCGGACTTTCTGCAAGAATATCCTGTGAATCGGTATGAGATAGTTGATCGAGGCGGGTGCTTATTTTCTGTTCCAGCCGTTGCCGCTGTCGATAATGATTTTCGACATAGGTTGTCAGCCTCAGGAACATCTGGGTAATCTGAGAGCGCTCAAAGTGATCGAAACAATGCCTGTCCAGGGAATTACTCAGATAGAGCACGGCTTGAACACGACCGCTGATTTTCAGAGGAACGCAAAGGATGGCTTTGGGACAGTTGGACAGGAATTCGGAATTCTCCACGCGAACGATCTGGGGCATATTCTCCCAATACGCCTTGAAAACCAGAGAAAGGCTCTGCCGGAAATCCTCGTTTTTCACGTCTTTCGGGGAAAGATTATAAGGCCCCCGAAGAACCGGATCGTTCATCGAGGGCGAAGATCCGAACCAAAAAATGCCTCCCCGCTCCGCCCCGAAAAACCGGTTCGACGCAACAACCACCCTGTGCAGAATCTCGTCCAGATCGGCGCCGGGTTCCAAGCCCTGGATCATCTCCATGTATGATTCCAGAATTCTGTCATGCTGTTCGATGGAGATGGCCATGTCGCTTTTGATGACCAGGAGGTGCCTCAAATCATCCGGATAATAAACATCGCCGTAACCTGAAAATCCCTTCCAGGCCTTCTGTGCCAGCACGCGCGCCTTCTCCTTTTCCCCTTTCCGTATTTTCAGACGGACCATTTCGATTCTTGTTTTTGCCAGTTGAATCGGATCGCCCGATTGTTTCAAATAGGCTTCGCTGCGATCAAGATCCTTCTCGATGGCATCGTCATTTTCCCCTCCTGCGCTGGCATCCCTGGCTCTGAGCCTCAGTGCTACTCCGCGCAAATGAAGGTTCGGTCCACGCATGATGCTGTCCAGTTCGTTCTGATAATCGAGCGGAGCGATCAGCACCAATCCCTGCTTCTTCAGATCGTAAATCATCTCGATCCACATGGGCGAAGCATACTGATGAATCAGACCGGCAGGAGCGCCTTCCTGCGCCACCTCTTCAATTTTTTCCTTTGCTTCGTGGATTCGGCCTTCCAGGTAATCGTGGTAGGCGACGCCCCCTTTTGCAAAATACTTTGCCAGGGCATTGCCACGAACTGTTGCTTCCTGTAGAGCCCCGGATAAATGAAAGAAGGCCTCTCTCCTTTTGTTCATCATCAGGAGAATGATGCCGAGAACGGAACGCAGGGTAACTGCCAGTGATTCAGCGGATCTGTCCAAGGCAAGGCGCCGGTAGTAATCGATCGTCCCGATCGCTTCGTGATACTGTCCCATGAAAGCCGAGCAATAGCCCAGCCACATGGGCCCCGAAGGATTGATGGCCGAACGGGACCACTCTTCCGTTTCGTAAACGCTCACGGCTGTTTCAAAATATCGTTTTGCTTCCGGGAATATCCCCTGAAGGAAATAATACAGGCCGATAAATTCCGAAGCTCTCGACAGGATGTCTTCATCACCCAGATTTTCGACTTCATCCTTGCCGGCCTTAAAGTATTCCATGGCCAATAATCTTTGTTCGGCAAAATAGAATAGTCTGCCGAGATGTAGATTGATCAAGGCCTTTGACCGACGGTCCCCGGAACGGTCTGCC
Organism: Syntrophales bacterium; assembly: GCA_035363115.1. Taxonomy (NCBI): domain Bacteria; kingdom Pseudomonadati; phylum Thermodesulfobacteriota; class Syntrophia; order Syntrophales; species Syntrophales bacterium. The sequence goes on from DAOSEM010000009.1 coordinate 83,226, forward strand.
ACGGAATTTGCAGTCTGCAGAATCTTCATGGCGTCATTGAAGCCCTGTCCAAGATTGAAACAGAGATTTGAAAACTCAAGGCTGGCAGCGATCAATACCTTGTCGCTCTCTGCATCTTGCGGGTGCGACAGGAGACGTGCCAGGGTCTTTTTATAAGGCGCCAGAAGGCTCTTGCCGGCACCATCTGACACTTCTTTCCGGGTACTGCGATATTTCCGTTCATCCGCCTGGGATGGTCCGGACGCTTTGTCCTGCTTGTCCTGTCTCACGACACCCATGTGTCACCTCCTGTCGGACGGTCTTTTCCATCATACTGCATTCCTGTCAAGAGATGAATGACGACATATTGCCATATCGTGACCATATATTGCCTTACGATACGCCTTCCTGTTTATATTAATCAATATTATCTGCACATTACATAATTAATGTTTCGGTACAATCGTTGCTGTTATCCCTGTCGACTACATATCGAAGGAGTCAGCTTATGAGGAATGTCTACATCATTGGAACCGGAATGAACAAATTCGGGCACTATCCCGAGGGAGCCGTTCGTTCCATGGCGGAAGATGTTGTCGGCATGGCCCTCAAGGACGCAGGACTGGGGAAGAAGGATATTCAGGCCGGATTTTTCTCCAATACGTTCTGGGGCATGTTCGACAATCAGCATTCCATCCGGGGACAGGTGGTGTTTCGATCCATTGGCATCGACAAGATCCCTGTCACCAACGTTGAGAACGCCTGTGCCGGGGCGTCTACAGCTCTCCACCTGGCCTGCACGGGAATCATGGCAGACATGTACGACGTGGCGATTGCCGTTGGATCGGAGAAAATCACCAACCCCGACAAGCTCAAGTCACTTTCCGCGTATGCCTTTTGTATGGACGTGGGAAACTTTGAGCAACACATCAAGATGATTATGGATATCGGGAAGTCATTTCGGATCGAGATTCCAGAGGACAAGTCCGCTCCCGGGAAAGGCAGGAGCATCTTCATGGACGCCTATGCAACCGGGGCACGCTGGCACATGGACCGGTTCGGAACCACCCAGAGACAATTTGCCGTCGTCGCGTCCAAGAACCACTTCCACAGTTCTCTCAACCCACTGGCCCAATACCAGATACCCATGACCGTCGAGGAGGTCATGGCCGACGTCCCCGTGGCCTATCCCCTGACCCGGTCCATGTGTGCACCGGTCGGCGATGGAGCGGCCGCGGCCATCGTCTGCTCTGAACGATTCCTGAAGAAGCTGGCGGGCGCCCGCCCGGTGAAAATTCGCGCTTCCGTTCTCGGTCAGGGGTCGAACCGGGACCTGGATGGCGAAGACATCGGCGAACGGTTGTCCAGGCAGGCTTACGCTCTCGCCGGCCTGGGACCCGATGACATCGATGTGGCGGAGCTTCATGACGCCACAGCCTATGGAGAGCTTCACCAGACCGAAGCGATGGGATTCTGCCCGATAGGACAGGGCGGGCCTTATGCAGAATCCGGTGAGACAACCCTGGGTGGGAAGAAACCCATCAATCCCAGCGGAGGCCTGGAGTCACGCGGCCATCCCATTGGAGCATCGGGACTGGCTCAGATTCATGAACTGGTTCTTCAACTGCGGGAGGATGCCGGAAAACGGCAGGTCGAAGGGGCTCGTCTGGCACTGGCCGAAAACGGCGGCGGGAACATCGGGGTCGAAGAGGCCGCCATGTGCATCCATATCCTCGAAAAAACCTGAATATGATCGAAGCGGTCCGAGAAAAGGAACCCGCGGTTCCTTCATGATGCATCGCTGCATTCGGACTCACGCCGAAACCGGCATCATCGCAAAGCCAACCATAGGAGGTCATTGACATGATCGATACCATGCAAACATCTCAATATCTTGCAATCAACACGTTGAGAAAACACCGGGATCGGATCTTTACAGACCGGGAGGGGTTGACGCTTCATTACAGTGACATTGAAAAGGCCTCGAATCGCGTGGCCAACGGTATCCGTGCATGCGGGTACGGCCCGGGTGACCGCATCGCCGTGGTCATGCCCAACAGTGTACACTATGCCGTGGCGGATTTCGGGATCTACAAATCAGGCGCGGCACTTGTGCCCATGAACATGATGATCAGCCCGGACGACATCGCTTTTGTTCTCAAGGACGCGGGGGTCAGGATGATATTCGTCGATGCGTCCCATGCAGAAAAAATTCGATCCATGCAGAGCAGTCTGCCGCAACTGAAGGATATCATCGTCGTGGACGGTCCTGCGGGGGATGGAATGCTTGGATGGGAGGACTTCAAGGCGAAATATCCCGATACCGCCGTGAGCACGACCGCCGGCGAGGACCACGATGCGCTGATTATCTACACGGGCGGAACGACGGGCAAATCAAAAGGCGTCGTACACAACCAGAAAAGCCTTTATTTCGACATCCTGGCCCATGTCGTTGAACTGCCCTTCGTGCCCGACGACAAGGTTCTCATCGTGACGCCCATGTCCCATGCCACCGGCTGGCTCCTGTTTGCCGGCTGTGTCCGGGGCACAAGCTTTGCCATCGAGAAGAGCTTCGACCTGGTGCGCCTCCTGGAAATCATCGAGAAAGAAAAGATCACCATGATGATGATGGTGCCCACGATCATCTACATTTTCCTCGACATCATGAAGGCGAAACCCTCCGACGTCAGTTCGCTGCGGGTACTCGGGTATGGCGCAGCACCGATTTCGGACGCCCGCCTGGCCGAGGCGATCAAGGTCTTCGGCCCGATTTTCTACCAGAAATACGGCCTCGTCGAATGCCCGAACATGATCACGACCCTTTCTGTAGCAGACCATATCAAGGCCCTGGAAAAACCGGCCATCCTCCAGAGCTGCGGACGTCCGGACGTCATGGTGTCGCTCAGGATCGTCGATGAAGCCGGCCAGGAGGTGCCGGTCGGGCAGGTCGGCGAGATCATTGTGAAGGCGCCGTACGTAATGAATTCTTATCTGAATCAGCCGGAACTCACTGCCGAAACGCTGAAGGACGGCTGGCTCCATACGGGTGACATGGGGCGGGTGGATGAGGAAGGCTACGTCTATATCCTGGATCGGAAAAAGGACATGATCATCAGTGGCGGCATGAACGTCTTTCCGGCGGAAGTCGAGGATCTGATTCGCAAGCATCCCAAGGTAAAGGAAGTATCTGTCATCGGGATTCCCGATGACTACTGGGGCGAAGCCGTCACGGCATGCATCGTGCCTGATGGAGAAGCTACCGAAGACGAGATCAAGGCATTCTGCAAGGGCAAGGTTGCCAAGTACGCCCAGCCCAAGAAGGTCGTTTTCATGGACGTACTGCCGAAAACCATCCTCGGCAAGATCGACAAAAAGGTCCTGCGAGAGCCTTACTGGGAAGGAAAGGCCCGCCGGGTATAGTACAGGAAGAATATCATGAGTGACGGGCGGCCCCTGGGAATCCACGTTTTCCCAGGGGCTGCTTGATTTCTGCATGGAATAACAAAATTGGCAACCGTTGCCGCAGAAAATATAACCAGGGTGTGATATAGGAGGCAGCAGCCGGTACATAAAAGGAGCAGGTCATGTTTCGACGAAACACAATGATTGTGCTGATCCTGGTTACGATCATACCGGGCCTGGTTTTCACCGCTTCGGCATTCGCCGGTCTTTCCTGCAGCGATGTCAACCGCGACAATCCGAACTATCATGACAACATGGACATGCTCGCAGAGCGGGCGAAATTGCCCGACAATTCATGGAATCGATACCATGAAGACGTCGTTCGTGCATTGTGCGGCGGCAACGTCAAAGACATCGACGGGCTGATCGATTCCGGTTTCGTGAAACCCGGGGAAGCTCGAGACATCGCCAGGACACTCGGCAAGGCCTACCAGCCGAAGAAACGGTCCGAAGCCGGGAAACGTTACGGCGACTCAAGGATAAAGTTCGCGGAGATGGGAGCCTGCAACGCCTGCGCGGACAACATCGCGCAACACTATACGAAGAAGCCCCACTCTCCGTGCGGCAGACTGGCGAAGCAGGCCCTGGAGGGAAATCCCTCCGCCATCAAGAAGTTAGTGGCTTTCCCGGATTTTTGCCAGTGGAAGTATTGAACGACGAACAGAGAGCGGCAGTGGGAAATAAGTCTGCACCCGGACGGGGAGCATTCCGGAAATGAAACACAGATACATCCTGGCAGCCATCATTTTCACCCTTGGACTGAGCGCCTATTTCTTCGCTTCTTTTTATAACGAAGCCAAACAGGACGCGATCAAGAACGTCAACAACGAGCAATGGATTCAGGCAGGACATGCCGCACGCGGGATCGAAGACTCTTTTACCGGCTGGACGCGCCTCCTGACCTCCATTTCCTCGGCGAAATCCATCATACACTTCGATAAGCGGGCGGAGAGAAGCTTTGAATTCCTTTATAAGGCTAATCAGGATAAATTCCGGGCGATTACACGCCTGGATGCAAAGGGCAGGATTGTCTATACATACCCTTTCGATTCCGCCGTGATCGGGAAAGACATCTCCGGGCAGACGCATGTCCGCGAACTGATGGCCACCCGCAAGCCCGTCATCAGCGATGTATTCCTGGCTTTACAGGGATATCGCGCCATTGCCCTCCATGTCCCCGTCTTTCGGAATCATGCCTACGACGGTTCAATCGGCATCACCATCAATTTCGAGGCACTGGCCAAGCGCTACCTGGAGAACATCCGGGTCGGGAACACCGGCTATGCCTGGGTCGTCAGCAGGGACGGCACGGAGCTCTACTGCCCGGTACCCGGGCACATCGGGAATTCCGTCTTCGAGAACTGCAGCGATTTTCCCTCCATCCTGGTGATGGCGGAGAAAATGCTCAAGGGCGAGCAGGGCACGACCACCTACACGTTTGACAAAATCCGCGGCAGTCAGGTGGAGAGTGTCAGGAAACATGCCGTCTACATGCCCATCAGGCTTGGGAACACATTCTGGTCCATCGTCGTCGCCTCGTCGGAAGACGAGATCATCGCTTCGCTGGAGAGTTTTCGGAATAAGCTTTTCATGGTTATCGGACTCCTGCTTCTTGGCGGAGTCCTGTTTTCCTATTACGGCTTCAGGGCCTGGTTCATCCTGGAGGAGGAAAAGAAGCGGCACCAGACGGAAGAGGCATTGCGAAAGAGCGAAGAAAACTACCGTCTTCTGTTTGAAAGCGCCACGGAGGGAATCCTGATTGCCCAGGACGGCATGATCAAGGTTGCCAACCAGGCCCTCGCGGAGATTCTGAAATATCCAAGAGACCTTTTGCTGGAAAAACCGTTTCCGTTATTCATTCATCCCGATGATCGCTCCACCGTCCTTGAGCGTCATCAACGGAGATTGAAAGGCGAATCTCCGGAAATCGACTATCCGTTTCGGATTATTACATCCGAGGGAACGGAAAATTGGGTGCAGATTCATCCGACCGTCATTTCCTGGGACGGCAGGCCGGCGGTTCTCAGTTTTGTCATGGACATAACCGAACAGAAACATGCCGCAGAGAGACTGAGGGAATCCCAGAGACGGCTGGCGGACATTATTGAATTTCTCCCGGACGCGACCCTGGTCATCGACGAGGAAGGCAGGGTGATTGCCTGGAACCGGGCCATCGAAGCGATGACCGGCGTCAGGAAAGAAGACATGCTGGGCAAGGGAAACTATGAATATGCCATCCCGTTTTACGGGGAAAGAAGGCGCATTCTCATTGATCTCGCGCTGCATCCGGATCCGGAAAAGGAAAAGGAATACCTGACGATTCGAAGATCGGGCGATATCATTCAGGGAGACGCTTTCACACCGGCCTTGCCTCCGGGAAACATCCATGTTTCGGGAACCGCCTCCGTGCTCAGGGATTCGGAAGGAAAGATCGTCGGAGCCATTGAATGCATTCGGGATGATACCGATCGCAAGATCATGGAGGAGCGCCTGCAGCGGGCCGAAAAGATGGAATCCCTGGGGATTCTGGCCGGCGGTGTGGCTCATGACCTGAACAACGTCCTGGGTGTGCTCGTAGGCTACTCCGAGTTGCTCATGCGGGAGGCGCCGGAGGGAAGCCGGTCGGCCAATTACGCCGGGAGCATCCTGGCGGGGGGACAGAGGGCGGCCGCCATCATCCAGGATCTCTTGACCATGGCCCGGCGTGGCGTATCCGTCTCGGAAACCGTGAACCTGAACCTGGTCCTGGCCGATGCCTTCAAGACGCCCGAGTTCGAACTCGTGAAAGCGCATCATCCGGATGTCCTGTTCGAGAGCCGGATGGAGAAAGATCTCTTCAACATCAAGGGTTCCCCGGTACACTTGAGCAAAACGATCATGAACCTCCTGTCCAACGCGGCGGAGTCGATACGCGGCAAGGGTACGGTGACGGTCACGACGGAGAACCGCTATGTCGATCTGGCCCTGCCGGGCTATGAGAACACACGGGAAGGAGAGTATGCCGTCCTGACCGTGACGGACACCGGGTCGGGGATCGCGCAGAAGGACATGGGAAGGATCTTCGAGCCGTTCTACACGAAGAAGGTCATGGGCCGGAGCGGAACCGGCCTCGGCCTGGCGGTGGTCTGGGGAACCGTCAAGGACCACGGCGGGTATATCGATGTGCAGACGGCGGAGAATCAAGGCACGTCGTTTGTCCTGTATTTCCCCGTGACCAGGGAAGCCCTTTCGAAAACGGATCATGCCCCGGCTGAACGGGAGTATCGAGGAAACGGCGAAAGCATCCTGGTCGTGGACGACGTGAAGGAACAGCGCCTTCTGGCCGCCACGATTCTGGAAGGTCTCGATTACCGGGTGGCAGCGGTGGCGAGCGGCGAGGAGGCCGTGGAATATCTCCGGGCAAACCAGGCGGATCTGATCATTCTCGACATGATCATGGATCCCGGAATCGACGGCCTGGAGACGTATCGCCGGATCCTCGAAATCCAGCCGCGACAGAAGGCGATCATCGTCAGCGGCTTCGCCAGGACCGAGCGGGTCAACCAGGCCCAGGATCTCGGCGCCGGTGAATACGTCAGGAAACCTTACGTAATTGAAAAACTGGGGATGGCGGTCCGCAGGGAGCTGGATCGATTATAAGTTCTATCCGGCCCGCATCGCATCTTCGCGTCCTCTTCGGAATCCATCAGCAGGGTCTCACGCATTCAAGAAGTGCTTCGATCCGAGTCCGGATCTGTTCCATGTCGCCATTTGAGTAATCCGTCTCGATCTTCAGACCGGGCAACCCGTGCCGGTCCTTCACGTGATCGAGGATTTTGAGCGATTCGATATTGTATGCGTGGCAGGCATGCAAAACGACGTCGACCACCACGTCGGGCCTGAATCTCGCAATCATCGCGTCCAGCATGTCGAGACGCCTCCAGTTTGGAGTCATGCAGGAGCAGGGGATCATGAGACCGGCTTCCGCAACGGCCCGCAGAGGGTCTCCCGTTCCCTCCCCGATCTCGATGGAATATCCCTTCATTCCGCTGCACGCCTCCAGCGCCACGACGGCTCCCCCCGCCTCATCGATGATCTGCAGGATCTTGTTCGCATCACCGCTGATGGGACATCCGCTCACGAGGACCCTCGGCGCACCCCGCTTCGCAACGAGGATTCCCGCCGCGGTCCGTTGGTTCAGCCTTTCCATGATTCTTCCGACCACGAACTGCAGCCTGCCGCTGTCCAGGAAGGCATCGAGGCCGATGACGTCGTACAGCTCCCGCCAGTGAACGAGCGGCGGCTGGAAGGTCAGTGCGTCGAAAAAGCGGTTCATGATCCGATTCTTCCTGTTGGTCTCCAGGATCTCCGCCTCGATGCGGTCCTCATGGATGGTTGTCTGAAACTCGGATTCCAGAAAGGTTTTGAGTTTGCGGACCATCCCGACCCAGCGGTCCAGTGCCGTCCCGTCATCGGGAAGTTGGGGAAGATCCATGATGTGGGTGGGCTTCAAATGGGCGATCCGTTCAAACATCTTCTTCTTTCCGTCGCAGGTCGTCTCGCCGATGACGGCATCGCAGAGCTCGTAGAGGATACAGGTCCCGGTGCGGATGAAACCGAAGCTGGACTTGATCATGGGACAGAGATTGGCCGGCAGGACTTCTTCCGCGGCGGAAATGGTTCTTTGGGAAGACGCACAAAGGGAGACGGGAACGGCATCCATGGCCCGGATCAGCTCCGCGGGGGCGTAGCAGCAGTAGAGGCCGACGATGCGGGCTCCCTGTTCCCTTTTCTTCAAGAGGAATTCAAGATATTGCTCCGACAGGCCTGCTTCCTGAGGATTTCCACGATGTCCGGGTATGTCCGCCATGATCTCCTGCATTGCCCTGTAGTCCGCTAATTCACCGGGAGCCTTCCAGAAATGGCCGGCGCGTGTGCCATGATCCCCGTGATCCGGGGCGCTTCGTGCTCGCGTCCGTTTTCCACAACCGCGTCGATGAACATCCGTTCCCAAGAGCGGGTTCATACCATTCTTTTTCATCATAATGGAAATTCGAATATCGAATCGCCGCCTCCGATATATGCTTATTATCTATAATTAAATTCTTTCATATGGGTTGACATTGTTCCGTCCATGATTTAATTCGTGGTCGTCTCCGGAGGCAAGCAGGTCCCGGAGGTTACCCCATACCGGAAAGGATCAGGACATATGTTCACAGTGACGGAAAAGGCGAACGAGATGATCAGGGATTTCATGAAGAACCGGCAGGAAAACCTTCCGATCCGGGTGATGGTTTTCGAGGGCGGCTGCTCGGGAACGTCCCTGGGAATGGCCCTGGATGAGCAGCAGGCGAATGATCAGGTTTTTGAGGACAACGGCCTTACGTTTGTCATCAACCAGGATCTGCTCAACCAGATACAGCCGATCACGGTGGACTTCATCGAGACCCCACACGGATCGGGATTCAAGCTGTCCTCCAGCTTCGTGGGCGCCGGCGGCGGATGCGGCACCTGCTCCTCGTGCGGATGATCCGGCTGCGTCATCGCGATCGTATTGGATGCACGGGCAAACCCTCCCCTATATTTGACTCTCACGGTTGCGGCGTGCCGGTTCCGCCGCAACGGATCCTTCCCGCTGTCCCTCGCGACGTCCATCAGCTTATCATCTCCGGAATTCTTAACACTCCTTGAAAGTTCCATGATATATCCGCCGGGCGTCGGCCGGTATTAAAGATGGAATGGCCATGCGCCGATAGATAAATAATGGCCACGGCAATCCTTTGCGAGATGCCCGGCGGATAGCCTCGGGCAGAAGAAAAACATGGACATCAGTAGCTACCGTCATCCCTTTCTCTTCTACGGGTTGTCCACGGCCATCCCCTGGACATTCTGGTTCGGCGCTGCCTATGCAAGCCATATCACACCGGCAACCCCGTTTCTCGGAGCGGTTGTCGGCATTCTGGGCGTCGCAGGGCTGCTGGGACCGACGGTGATCGCATTCTCCATGATCTGGCCGCACAAAGAGATGCGGGAGGATCTCAGGCACCGGATCATCGGCCTGAAAGGAGCCCGGCCCGTTTACCTCTTTCTGGCCTGTTTTCTCATGCTCGCCAGCATCCTGTCAGCACAGGCGATTTCCCTGCTTTTCGGCCACAGCGCGGACCAGTTTCGTCTTGCCGGCACGTCATCCTTTTCCGCCGGCATCTTTCCCGGGTGGTTCCTGCTCTTCCTGGCCCCGCTGGTGGAGGAGCTGGCCTGGCATTCCTATGGTACGGACTGCCTGCGACAGCGCATGAACCTTCTGACCGTTTCCCTCCTCTTCGGCCTTTTCTGGGCCCTGTGGCACATGCCGCTCTCGTTCATCAAAGGGTACTATCACAGCAATGTCGCCGAAGCCGGTCTCCTTTACAGCCTGAATTTCATGGTCAGCCTTGTTCCCTATGTCGTGCTGATGAACTGGCTGTATTACAAGACAAACCGGAGCATCCTGGTTGCAATTGTCTTTCACATTACCGCGGGATGCTTCAATGAGATGTTTCAAACGCATCCGGACAGCAAGGTCATCCAGACCGTCCTCCTGCTCCTGCTGTCCATTGCGGTGGTGGCGAAGGATCGCGATTTCTTTTTGCAGCGGGAGTATCGGGGGCCCGGTACATGAAATGTTCCATGACCTTCAGCAGTCATTCAATAGCGGCGGAATTGCCGATCCGGTTGTGATATGTAAAACGGGAGCCGATCCGGATCGACCGGCCGTGACGGAGGGGAACAGGCAATGGCAGAGCGCATTTTGATCGTCGACGACCAGGAGCAGAATCTCTACCTGCTTCAAGTGCTTCTGGAGGGAAACGGATACGAAGTGGAAAGCGCCTTCGACGGAGCGGAGGCGCTGGTGAAGGCAAGGCACGCCCCTCCGGACATGATCGTCACGGATATCCTGATGCCGGTGATGGACGGCTATGCCCTGTGCCGGGAGTGGAAATCCGACGATCTGCTCAAGCACATACCCCTGGTTTTTTACACGGCCACCTATACGAAACCCAAAGACGAGGAGTTTGCCTTGAGCCTCGGTGCGGACCGCTTTGTCATCAAGCCCCAGGAACCGCATATCCTGATGAATATATTGAAAGAAGTCCTGAACCGAAAACGCTCTTTAGAACAGGTCGGCACCAGGCCCCTCGGAGAGGAAATGGAGTTTTTTCGGCAATACAACGCAATCCTTTTTGAAAAACTCGAAAAGAAGATGTCGGACCTGGAAGCGGCCAACAAGCAGTTGAGCCTTCTTGAGGAAAAGTATCGGCTCAGTTTCGAGAACGTGACGGACGTTATTTACATGATCGATACGGATCTCAAGATCCTGAACATCTCTCCCAGCGTCGAGAAAATACTGGGCTACAAACCCGAAGAGCTGATCGGCCGGCCCGTCTTCGATCTGAAGCACATCTTTCTGCCGGAATCATTCGAAAAGGCGGTTTCCAACACCGAACAGATCCTGAAGGGACAGGGCATCCCCACAGCAATTTACCGGTTTCTTTCAAAGGATGGAGCCGTAAAGCACGGGGATATCAGCGGCTCCCCCGTCATGCACGAGGGGAAAATCACCGGCATGATCGCCGTCGCCCGCGACATCACCAAGCGTATCGAGGCCGAGGAAGCCTTGCGGGAGAGCGGGACGATGTTCCGAACCCTCGTCGAGCATGCCTTCGATTCTACGATCATTATCAATCTGGAAGGAACCATCCTGTTCGCAAACAATTCGGCGGCCCGGACGATTGAAGCCCAGGATTCGGACTCCCTTGTGGGCAGGAATGTGATGGACTTCGTCGCACCGGAATCGCGGGAAGACGTGCTGAATGATTTCATAGAGCTCGCGAAAGGCCATGACAGCTACCTCGCGGAGTACTCGCTGATCACGGGAAACGGCAGGAGAATGCGCATGGAAAGCGTCGGTAAGCGCATCGTTTTTGAAGGAAAAGCCGCCGTCCTCGCCTCCATGCGGGACATCACGGATCGAATACGGGCGGCGGAAGAAAAGGAGAAGCTCCGGGATCAGCTTCTCCAGGCCCAGAAGATGGAGTCCATGGGTGCGCTGGCGGGCGGCATCGCCCACGACTTCAACAACATCCTGGGAGCCATTATCGGCTATTCGGAGTTGTACAAGGAGCAGGTCCGGGACCGCCCGAAGGTGTACCGGGGCATGGAGGAAGTGCTCAATGCCGCCGGCCGCGCCAGGGACCTGGTGCAGCAGATCCTGACCTTCAGCCGACAGGCCGTGCCGGAGAAACGGCCGACGGCCATCATTCCGATCGTCAGCGAAGTCGCAAGATTCATCCGGGCATCCCTGCCCTCGACCATCGAAATCAGGCAAAAGCTGAATGCGACATCGGATGTGGTCATGGCCGATGCAACACACATGCATCAGCTGTTGATGAACCTGTGCACGAACGCCGGGCATGCCATGACGGGAAAGGGCGGTATGCTGGAGATCGGGGTGGAGGAAATCACCATCGGCAGGGAAAAACAGTGGCTTTTCCCCACCCTTGACGGCGGCCGCTACCTGAAGCTGGAGGTTCGGGACACGGGTCACGGCATCAAGGCGGAGCACATGGAAAAAATCTTCGATCCCTATTTTACGACCAAGGGAAAGGGAGAGGGCACGGGCCTGGGGCTGGCCGTCGTGCACGGCATCACCAAGGATCATGGCGGGGAAATCAAGGTGTATAGCGAAATCGGCAAGGGGACGCGCTTCAGCGTTTATCTGCCGTTGATGGAAAAGCAGGCCGACGTGATCCCGCCCGTTGCCGAGGTTTCCCTGCCACGGGGGAGCGAGAGGGTTCTGTTCATCGATGACGAAGAGCCCCTGGCCAACCTGGGAAAGGAACTGCTGGAGGCACTCGGCTACCTTGTCGTCGCCGAAACGGACCCAGTCAAGGCCATCGAGGAATTCAGCAGGAACAGTGACGCATTCGATCTGGTGATCACAGACAAGACCATGCCACGCATGACGGGATTCGACATTGCGAGCGATCTTCACAAAATCCGTGCGGACATTCCCGTGATACTCTGCTCCGGCTTTCAGGAACAGGAGGACCTGGAAAAGCAATCCGCCTGCGGCATCTCCTGTTTCATCATGAAGCCGTTCCGGATCAAAATCCTGGCCGAGGCGATCCGCAACACCCTGGGCAAGAAAGCGTGATCGAAGGGCAACGAAGCAAAAGGTGTGTAACAAAATCATGAACGGTTCCGGTTTGCATACCGGCTTGACGATAGAATGATAGTCGTTTACAAGATGGTGTAAGATGAAATGATAATTGAAACAATTGACATTCTTTCCTCGTAAGCACCACCCGGAACCGCGCTGCGGATCGAGCACCCAACAACCTGCCAAAGGAGGCGGCGATGTCGGGAGCAGGGATTGCCGGCCGTCCTGGTAACAGAGATAACGGCTGCCGCATATATTACCGGCGCATCCCCGAGAACTGCATTCCTCCCTGCTCAGCCTCCGTATCACCATCCATCCAATCAACCCCCTCAAGGTCGTTGAAACGTCCGTTCCCACTCCCGATCGGATCAAAAGGGAGGCCGGGATGAGGCGATCCGTTCGCCGTACAATCGTTATCATCTTGCCGGCCGCCCTCATCCTGGCCACCCTGTTTCTCTGGCTGCAAGATCGGGACCCTTCCCTTTCACAAATCCGGGAAGCCGGTGTCATCCGGATCGGCTATTCCGTCGAAGCCCCCTATGCGTTCCTGAAACCGGACGGGGAAGTAACCGGAGAGTCCCCGGAAGTGGCCCGGCGGATCGTGGAGCGTCTGGGCATCCCCCGCGTCGAATGGCGGTATGCCAAGTTTTCCTCCCTGATCGACGAACTGGAGGCGGGGCGCATCGACGTCATCGCCGCCGGTATGTTCATCACCCCGGAGCGGGCCCGGAGGGTCCGCTTTTCCGAGCCGACGTTCCACGTCCGGCAGGCCCTGCTCGTCTGCAAGGGCAATCCATTGGACCTTCATTCCTACACGCAGGCCCTGAAGACACCGGGAACCAGGATTGCCGTTCTGTCCGGTTCGGTGGAGGAGCAGATGCTCAGGCGGATGAACTATCCGATGGAGCGGCTGGTGGCCGTGCCGGATGCCCGTTCCGGGAGTGTCGCCGTCGAATCGGGGAGAGCCGACGGACTCGCGCTATCCTCCCCCACCCTCCACCGGATCGTGACAGAAAAGCGAAATGATCGCATCGAGATTGCCGATCCATTTGTGCAGCCGCTACCCGCGATATCCGGACGGCTGGGTTACGGCGCCTTTGTTTTCCGCAAGAAAGACGAGGTGTTCCAGGCCGCCTGGAACGAGGCACAAAAGGATTTCATCGGGAGCCCTGATCACCTTCAAATCCTGAAGAGCTTCGGCTTCACTGAAGCGGAGGTCCCGGGTTCCGTAACCACTGCGGAGGTCCTGTCGCCATGAATAAGGACAACCCCACGTTCGGATTGCCGGACGCCCGGCGGCAGGCATCACCTCGTTTCAACCGCTGGATCCTTGCCGTACTCGTTTCCGCCGCCCTGGTCTGTGCCGATATGGCCTGGATGTACATACGACACCAAGAGCTCGTCAAGCAAGCCACGATGATAACGGACAATATCAGCCAGGCGAGGATCGAACTGGGCAAGGGGTTCCTCCACCTGAGCCGGTCGGAACATCGGGATTCTCCGTTCAGTCGCGAAAAAGGGCTGGCGCTGCTGCGCCAGTCGATTGGCTCCCTCGATGCCGCCGTGGTAGACCTCGGGCTTTCCGGTAAGGAGGAGTGGCAGAGCTACCGCAGAAGCCTGAGATTTTCGGCTGCCCACCTGGCGGAACTGTCGGACGCGGGCATGGACGAACAAACCAGGCAGATAAGCATCCGGATCGCGTTCAACGAGATGGAGGAACGGGCCGGCATTCTCGGCAACCTGGCGAAAACGCACCTCCAGGATATCTCAGACCGCCTCTTCCGGGAATTCATGGCAGCCCTTTCCATGGCGGCATTGCTTCTATTGGTCCTGTCCCTTGTCCTGGTCCGCACCGGCCGGATGCGAAAGGCTTACGAGGATGCCCTTGCGTCAAACGAGCGTTTTGCCAGCGACGTCGTCAATTCCATTCTCACGAACATGGCCGTCCTGGACAGGCAGGGCGTCATCACGGCCGTGAACGATGCGTGGGTCCGATTCGCCCGGGAAAACGACGCCCCGGACCAGAAAGCATATGTCGGTACAAGCTACCTGAAAGTCTGCATCGATGCCTGGCGCCGTGACAACGACACACTGGCCGCCTGCGCCATGCAGGGTATCCAGGAAGTCCTGGAAGGGACAAAGACCGCTTTTTCCCTGGAATATCCCTGCCACTCCCCCGCTGTTGAACGCTGGTTCAACATGCGCGTCGCCCGGTTGCGGGGAGAGGGTCAGGGAGCCGTCATCACCCACACGGACATCACAGCCCGCTGGAAGGCCGAGGAAGCAGTCGCGCGCTCCAACCAGCAGCGCCAGTTGGCCCTGGACGCGGCACACCTGGGGTGGTGGAGCTATAACCCGGCAACGAAGATGGCAAGCTACGATCGGCAATACAGGGAAATCTTCGATGTATCGGGGAGTCAGAGGCCCAACGAGGAGATCCTCGCCCGCCTTCATCCCGACGACCTGCCCCGCGTGTGGGCGGCCGTCGAGGCGGCGCTGGATCCTGCAAACCCGGTCCCGTACGCCGTGACATACCGCGTGAACATCCCCGACGGATCCGTCCGCTGGGTGGAAGCCCACGGATTGGCCGCGTTCGAGGGCGAAGGCGAGGCTCGGCACGCTGTCGACTTCGTCGGAACCGTGGAGAACATCACGGCGCGCACGGAGGAGGAGACAAGGCGGGAAGCCCTGAACCATCTCTCAAGAATTCTGGCGGAAGCCTCCGACCTCAAAACGGCAGCGCCTGACATCGTGCGGATGGTGGCCGAGTCCCTTGGGTGGGATTATGGCGAGATGTGGCTCCACGACGCCCTTGAGGACAAAATTCGCCGCGAAGCGTCCTGGCACCGGGAGGCGGAAGAGATCGCCGCGTTTGATGTCTTCAGCCGTGACTGGACGTTTTCGGGGATGGAAGGACTCCCCGGCAAGGCATTTCGCGAGGGTCGCATCATCTGGCCGGAAGATCTGCTCGGAGACCAGGATTTCCTGCGGGCCGAACAGGCGTCCAGGGCGGGACTGAAATCGGCCGTTGCCGTGCCGATCCGGGCGAGAGGTCAGACCAATGGAGTCCTCGTTTTCTTTTCCGCGACAAGACAGCAGGAGAACGAATCCATCCTGCATTTCCTTGAAGAAACCGGAAACCGGGTGGGGCACTTCGTCGCCCGCCGGCAGGCGGAGGCGGCTCTCGCGGAAAGTGAGCGAAAGTACCGTCTCATCATGGACAACACGGCGGACACCATCACCCTGCTGGATATGAATCTCCAGATCACCTACGTCAGCCCTTCGATTCAGCGGCTTCGCGGATACACCGCCGAGGAGGCGGCCGGGCAGACGCTGGACCGGATCATGCCGCCGGAATCCCTGGAGAAGGCCTTGCGGATCGCGGAGGAGGAACTGGCCATGGAGGCGGCGGGAGACGCGGACCCGCATCGAAGCAGAACCGCCGTGCTGGAGCTCTACTGCAGGGACGGAAGCATCATCTGGGTCGATACGACCATGTCTTTCGTCCGCGACGAAAACGGAAAGCCCATATCCATTCTCATCGCAACCCGCAACATCACCGACCGCAAGCATGCCGAAGACGAACTGCGGGCCAGCGAGGCCCGGTACCGGCGGATCATCAGCACCGCCAAGGAGGGCATTGCCATGACGGGCGCGGACGACCGCATCTCCTACGTCAATGCCAGCATGCAGGAAATGACGGGATATCGGGAAGATGAGCTCGTCGGACGACACGTGCTGTCCATGGTCTTCCCGGAGGACGTTCCGGATCACCGGGAAAAAATGAGGCGCCGTCACGATGGCGGCTCCGAAGTGTACGAGCGTAGATTCCGCCGCAAGGACAGCGGGGAGCTGTGGACCATCGTCTCCTCTGCCCCGGTTCTGGACGAGCAGAACCGGTTCCAGGGATCGTTCGCCATGTTCACAGACATCACCGAGCGCAAGCAGGTGGAGCGGGAACTCGAGGAGGAGCGGCGCTCCCTCGAACGCAGGGTCGCAGAGAGGACGGAGGAGCTGGCCCGGACCAACCGGGAACTTGCGGACCTGTATAACGGCGCTCCCTGCGGGTATCACTCGCTGGATGCAGACGGGGTCATTGTGCACATCAACGACACGGAACTCGGCTGGCTTGGCTACAGCCGGGATGAGGTGGTCGGGAAGATGAAGATCACCGGCTGGTTTACTCCGGATAGCCTGGAAAGATTCCGGAATACTTATCCTGTGTTCATGGCGCAGGGTTACATACACGATATTGAACTGGACATGGTCCGCAAAGACGGGACGATCCTCCCCGTGCTGGTCAGCGCGACGGCCGTCAGGGATGAGTCCGGGCGCTACATCATGAGCCGCTCGACCGTCCTCGACCACACAACCCAGAGAAAAGCCGCCGCGGAGCTGCGAAAGGCGAAGGAGCTGGCGGAGCAGGCCGCACAGGCGAAGGCGGAGTTCCTGGCGAACATGAGCCATGAGATACGGACGCCCATGAACGCCGTGATCGGGTTTTCCGGGCTGGCCCTGAAGACGGACCTGAACCCGAAGCAGCGGGACTACCTGGAAAAGATCAAGGACTCGGGGAGGCACCTGCTGGGCATCATCAACGACATCCTGGACTTCTCCAAGATCGAGGCGGGGAAGCTGCCGGTGGAGCACACGGAGTTCGATCTGCAGAAGGTCCTGGAGAACGTCTCCACCCTGATTTCGGAGAAGACGTCGGCGAAGGAGCTGGAGCTGATGTTCCGTATCGGGAAGGACACGCCCTACAGCCTTGTCGGCGACCCGCTGCGCCTGGGCCAGATCCTGGTGAACTACGCCAACAACGCCGTCAAGTTCACCGAAGAGGGGGAAATCGTCATCTCCGTCGAGAAGGAGGAGGAGACGGAGGACGAGGTGGTGCTGCGTTTTTCTGTCCGGGACACGGGGATCGGGCTGACGAAGGAGCAGCAGGGAAAGCTGTTCCAGTCCTTCCAGCAGGCGGACACGTCCATTTCACGGCAGCATGGGGGCACAGGCCTCGGACTGGCGATATCCAGGGAACTGGCCCACCTGATGGGGGGCGAGGTGGGGGTGGAGAGCGAGCACGGAAAGGGGAGCACCTTCTGGTTCACGGCGCGGCTGGGCAAAGGGAAGGTCCGGGAACGGACATTTCTCCCCGAACCGGACCTCCGGGGCAAGCGGATCCTGCTGGTGGATGACAACGAGATGAGCCGGATCATCCTGGAGGACCTGCTGAGGGGGATGACCTTCATCACGAAGAGTGTCACATCCGGTCGAGAGGCCCTGGAGGAGATCCGTACGGCCGGTGAGGCGGGCCGGCCGTATGAGGTCGTCATGCTGGACTGGAGGATGAAGGAAATGGACGGAATCCAGACCGCCCGGGCCATCCGGCAACTGCCCCTGGATGCTGTTCCGTATCTGGTGATGGTCACCGCCTACGGGCGCGAGGAAGTACTGAATGAAGCGGCCCTGGCGGGATTCGAGCACGTGCTCATCAAGCCGGTCGCTGCCTCAACGTTGTTCAATACCCTGGTTCATGTGATGGGGGGGAAGGAGGTCTGGACGACGGATGAAGATCGGCGAAAGGACACACCGGATGTGGACCTTGAACCCCTGCGGGGAGCCTCGATTCTCCTGGTGGAGGACAACGCGCTGAACCGAGAGCTGGCGGTCGAGCTGCTGGTTCAGGCGGGGATGAAAGTGGACAAGGCAGAGGACGGCCGGGAGTCCGTCGAGAAGATCCGCCGGGAGACCTACGACCTGGTGCTGATGGACATGCAGATGCCGGTCATGGACGGGGTAACGGCGACACGGGAGATCCGGAGGGACAAACGCTTCCGGGACCTGCCGATCCTGGCCATGACGGCGAATGTGATGCAGGCGGACATCGACCGGTGCCTGGAAGCAGGGATGAACGACCACATCGGGAAGCCCATCGACCCGGCGGACCTGTTCGGGAAGCTCCTGAAGTGGATCCGGCCGCACGAGGGAGGCCCCATCCAGAAGGACCCCGGGAAGGGCACCCCCAAGGTCGAGACCGGGGCAGGCCCCGAACCGTCGGGCGAGGAAGCCGTACCGGAGATCCCCGGGCTGGACACCGCTCTGGGGCTGCGCCGGATCATGGGGAACCGCTCCGCCTACGGGAAGCTCCTGAGGATGTACATGGATAACCAGGAGCCCGCCCCGGCGCAGATCCGGGAGAGCCTGGCGGCGGGGGATTACGAGACCGCGCGCCGCCTGGCCCACTCGGCGAAGGGGGTGAGCGCCAACATCGGGGCCGTCCGCGTCCAGGAGCTGGCGGCCACCCTGGAGCAGTTGATCGTGGAGAGGAAATCCCGCGGGGAGATCGACCAGGCCCTGGAGGCCTATGCCGCGGAGCTGGAGAAACTGATCTCCAGCCTGGCCGGGGTGATCCCCCGCCCCGTGGCCACCGAGGTCTCCCCGGGCGTGGATGAGGCGAAGATGACCGGAGTAACGGAGAAGATAAAAGAGCTTCTGGCGAACGGGGACAGCGAGATCCCGGAGTACTTCGAGCGCGAATACGGCACGCTGCAGGCGATCCTGGGGCCTGGCTCCTTCGGTCCCTTCGAGTCGGCCGTCCGCCGGTACGATTTCGAGAAGGCACTGGAGTTAATGGATACCCGGAGGGACAAGGATCGGAAGTGAACATGAGGAGGTGATCATGTCAATGGGCGAACCGAAGGAAAAGCAGACGGTCCTGATCGCGGACGACGCACCGGAAAACCTGGCCCTGATGAGCAGCATCCTCAAGGATCAATACAACATCAAGATGGCCAACAACGGCGAACGGGCGCTGAAGCTCGCGATGACCGGAACGCCGCTCGATATTATCCTGCTGGACGTCATGATGCCCGGCATGGATGGGCACGAGGTCTGCCGTCTCCTGAAGGAAAATGTCAACACCCGGAAAATCCCGGTCATCTTCGTCACTTCCAGAGACGATGTACAAGACGAGTCCCTGGGGTTCGCCATCGGAGCCGAAGATTACATCACCAAGCCCGTAAGTCCCCCTATCGTCCGGGCCCGGGTGGCCACCCACCTGGCTCTCTACAACCAGCGCAAAAGCCTCGAAGACGAGGTACGGAAGCGCACCGAGGAGATCGAGGAAACCCGCCTGGAGATCATTCGCCGGCTCGGGCGGGCTGCGGAATATAGAGACAACGAAACGGGCATGCACGTCATCCGCATGAGCAATTACTGCCGCCTTCTCGCTATGGCGCTCGGCATGTCCCAGGATGAGGCCGACCTGATCCTCTTCGCCAGCCCGATGCACGACGTGGGGAAAATCGGCATCCCCGACAAAGTCCTCCTGAAGCCGGGCCCACTGGATGAAGAGGAGTGGACGATTATGAAACGGCATTGCCTGTACGGGACAAGGATCATCGGGGAGCATAAATCCCCTCTCCTGAAGGTGGCCGGCGTGATTGCCCTGGAGCATCACGAACGTTGGGACGGCAAAGGATATCCGAGAGGGCTTTCGGAAACCGACATCGACCTCTACGCCCGCATCACGGCCGTTTCCGATGTTTTCGACGCCTTGACCAGTTGGCGACCCTACAAGGAGCCCTGGCCCGTGGACAGGGCCGTTCAGCATATGAAGAATGAGCAAGGCCGTCACTTCGATCCGGATCTTATCGCGATCTTTACGGAAAGATTGCCCGCCATTCTGGAAATCAGGAAGCGTTTCCTTGATTGAGCACCCATGAATCCGGAACCAACCGGACCGCTCAGATCCTGTTGATGTACCTGAGAATCATCAGGAGCCCGTCATCCCGCCAGCGGCTGATCTCCTCCGGGGTCCGGCCCGTGGATGGATCCCGCTTCTCGATGGCCTGCAGCACTTCTTCGTGAGCCTTGTCCATCCAGCCGGTGGGCCATTTGTACCAGGTGGCCATGTCCTCCCACCACCACTCCACCGCCGGACCGATTCGCGTCAGCAACCCCCGGATTCCATGCATGCCGCCATTGAGATGGTAGCCCAGATTCGGCCCCGTCAGAAAGTAGCGAATCCCCGGCCCTAAGCTGATGGCCTTGTCCACGTCCTCCAGGGAGCATGCGCCGCACATGACCAGGTCGACGGCCTCCCGGTAGAGGGCAGCGGCAAGCCTGTTGGCGATGAAGCCGAAGGCTTCCTTCCTGAGCACAATGGGTGCCTTCCCGATGGAGTGGAAGAAATCACATGTCTTTTGTACGGTCTCCTCCGATGTCTCCCTTCCCTTCCCGATCTCGACGAGAGGAATCAGGTGGGCCGGATTGTACGGATGCGCCACGATGCACCGCTCGGGAAAGGCCGAATCCGCAGCGATTTCCGTGATGAATAGCCCGGAGGTACTGCTGGCGAAGATGGCGTCCGGGGAGGCGTATCGATCCACTTCCGCCAGAAGATCCCGCTTGACCTCAAAGTCGTCCGGCGCGGCTTCCTGAACAAAATCGACACCCGAGAGCGCCTCTTCGAGGCAGGTTGTATAAGACGCCCTCCCCAGGGCTCCCTCCTTCTCATCGGGATTCAGAACGCCCTTGTTGACGAGAAAGTCCAGGTTGGCCTCGATCCGCTTCCGTGCGGTCTGCAGGCAGTCATTATGGATGTCGTAGACATTGACGGGCAGGTCTCTCCAGAGAAAGTTGGTCGCCCAGCTCGACCCAATGACACCGCCGCCCCCCAACACCGCCACCTTCCAGCCTTCTGCTCCTTCCATACCCTTTTCCTCCTTAACCGTTATCAGGCAAGCGACCCGGCTCGTCCTGAAAGCAGCGACAAAAAAACCCCGTCATCTTCCGATTGGCGGGGTTTTCCTGGCTCTTCCTCGAGTACATCCTTCGAGGACTCCCTGTTCCATTAGAGGGATTTCTGTTTCCGGATGAACGTGAAGACATCCGTTTCAACCCACTTGACCCAATTTCTTTTCCTCTTTCTGTTTTTCATCTTTTAATCCCCCCGCAGCCTTCATCCTCCACGGATGAATCATGCCCTTGCGGCCTTCCGCCGCAACGTCCCGTCCGGGACCGGCCGGATGGCCCGCGGATCTCCCGGACGGCCCATTAAGCCTGAGTCCTTGCAGATGAGTGGGGAGTTTATATATCCCCCCATCCAATGATACTCTGAAGCCGAATCGCCTTGAGGGCAAGCAGACTCCGTCTGAATCCCGCTACAGATTTCTGCGATGAAATCTTAAGTAGTATTGGTTCTTTTCATGGGAAAAGTGCCGATGATCCCATTCGTTTCCGATCCGTGCAAGAGCGGGCCGCTACTTTCCGCTCTGGTATCCCTGATCCCAATCGTAGCCCCAGACGGCGCTTCCCATGGGGATCTTGTAATTGCGGCGCTCCTCGTAGGCCGGGTAACGGCGCCCTCCGCCCTCTGCCGGCAGCATGGAGACGGGGAACTTTGGCGGCAGGAGGCCGTTCGTACGGGCTTCCTTCTCCAGCCATTCCCGGTCGTCCGGGTGGGCGATGGAGATCAGCGCCGCCGCACGCTCGTAGCCGCTCAAGCCGCGGAGATTCACCATGCCGAACTCGGTGCAGACGTAATTGGCAAACTGGGCCGGCACGTCCACCGTCGAGCCCGTTGGAAGGAACGGTACGATGCGGGCGGTGCCGTGCTTGCTCCGGGACGTCATGGCCGCGACGCCGCGGCCGCCCCGGGACTGGGCGCAGAATACATGGAACTGGAAGAAGCCACCCGTGGATGAAATCGGGCGCTTTTCATAGAAGCCCGTGGAGATCTGGCCCAGGAGATCGACGGCCACGCAGTTGTTGATCGAGATCATGTTGTCGATCCGGGTCAGGACGTTCAGGTTGTTCGTGTAGTCGATATCGTAGACGGCCATGGACTGGTTCCGGTGGATCGTGTCGTAGTACCACTTCACATCCACGGGGAAGGCGAAGGTGTAGACGCTCTTGCCCCGGTCGAGGCTCTTATAGGCATTCGTCACCTGGCCGGACTCGATCATCTTGATGAGGCCGAAGTTCATCATCTCCGTGTGGACGCCCAGGTCCTTGAACCCGGCATCCGCCATGGCGGCGACGCAGGCCGAGGGCAGCGAACCGATGCCGAGCTGGATGATGTCCCGGTCCCGCATGATCTGCATGACGTTCTTCGCGATCTCCTGCTCGACGGAGCTGGGTTGGATGGCCTTCTCGTTCACCTGGGGCCACATATGCTTTTCACAGTCCACCTCGACCCAGTAGTCGATGTCGTCGATGTGGATCGTGTTGTAGCGGCCGCCTTCCGCCCAGGGGTAGTCGGAGCGCACCTCGAAGACGATCTTCTTGGCGGTCTGCCGGAAGATGTTGCAGTTGTTCGTCCCATAGGACATGTTGAAATAGCCGTGCTCGTCTGGGGCCGTCGTCGCGTTGAACCACCAGTCCATCCCGCGCTTCTCCTTGATGGCGTTGGCAAACCGGTAGTGATGGGCGTGCATTCCGTAGGCCCAGCCCCACTGGGCCCAGTCGGTGACGTTGTTCGTGTCCCGAGCCTTGCGGTTCCAGGGGAAAAAGAAGAATTCATGGATGGTGTGAAATTCCTGGTGGGGATCGATCTGTTGAAGCTCCGGATGGGGATAGAACATTGCATGCATCCAGAACTCGATGTCTTTCAACCGGCCGGGGCCGTCGCCCAGCCGCCTGGCTACCGCCTCGGTGCAGACCGTGGAGTCGCCGCCGGTGCTTCCGTGGTTGATCCAGTCTCCCGACTTGACCATCTCCGCGATCTGTTCGGGTGTCCTTTTCTTGTCCCTGATCTTCTGCTGAACCGGTGTCGTCATGTTGATTCTCCTGTTGACGTTTATTGAACCGCCACGGCGGATGAACGATCGCCGTGTCCCAATGGTGGTCATTCCATATTTTTCATTCGCCGTGCCGGATCGTCACCATCCGGACCACCCGGATATCCCCGGAGGGAAGGACCGCATTCTGGCTGTCCAACCGGCCGTTGGGTGGTTTTTCTATGGTGACCGTTGTCTTTGTTGGAATGACGGGGTGGCAAGACGGACGCCTTACGGGAAAGGGAGGAGGCCGGCCAGGCTTCAACCGGCCCCCTCCTCAGGAGGGATTTGTTCATAAAGCGGCATGGTCGCCTACTCTGTGGCCCGGATATCTTCTTTCTGTTTCGTGCCACAGATTGAGGCCGATGCCTTGGTTAGGCCATTCGATTCCGTCTGAATTTCCCTGCGGACTCCGGGCATTGTTCAGCAAGAATCAGGAGACATACCGCCCGGACGGGCAGTCACGATTCCAATCGTCTTTGATCCTATGTCACCGAGAGCAGCCTCCGCTGCCCGGGCCGTCCGGCTCGGGATTTGGTCACGATCACTATTGATTTGACTCATAAAGTGGTTCCCGTTTATGCTTTTCCTGCGTTCCGGACACCGGCCCTACCGTGAACAGGGAGTCCCGATATGACGCAGCGAACAAAATCCTGGTTTGTAAGAGAAGGATTCCGCGCGTGGCTGATCGGCATGATCGCAGCGGTGCTGATCGTCGGGACGATATTGACATGGTGGATGGTGCAGCGGGTCGATCGGGAGATGCGCGAAGTCCTGCTGCTGGAAGCGCGCCTTGTGGAGCGAGCGCTGAACCACAACAGGATCAAGACCCTCACCGGCACGGATGCCGACCTTGACAATCCCGATTACGGCCGGCTCAAGGAGCAGCTCTCCCTGATCCGAAAGGATCATAAGAATTGCAGATTCCTGTACCTGATGGGCCGCAGGGCCGACGGGAATCTTTTCATCTATGTTGATTCCGAACCCACCGATTCGAAGGACTACTCCCCCCCCGGACAGTTATACCGTGAGGCGCCCGAAGGGTATCGGCGTGTCTTCGACACCAGGGAACATGCCGCCGTAGGCCCGGTATCCGATCGCTGGGGCAGATGGATCACGGCACTGGTTCCTGTCATCGATCCGGCGACGAACAGTCTGGTCGCGGTGATGGGCATGGACATCGACGCCCGCACCTGGAAAACGGATCTGGCCGTCAATGCCGCCCTCCCCGCAAGCTCGATGCTGGCACTCATGATCACCCTCGCTTCCCTTATTTTCACGGTCCGCTCCATGTCGAGACTTCGGAAAAGCGAAATCCTCCACGAGACCATCCTTGAAACCACAGGCACCGCAATTCTGATTATCGAAGAGGATATGACGATATCCTTTGTCAACAAAGAGTTCGAAAAGATGATCGGTTATCCGCAACAGGAAGTCGTGGAGAGGATGAAATGGACGGAATTCGTCACGGAGGCCGATCGGGAATG
This sequence comes from Syntrophales bacterium, assembly GCA_035363115.1. NCBI lineage: Bacteria > Pseudomonadati > Thermodesulfobacteriota > Syntrophia > Syntrophales > Syntrophales bacterium. The sequence goes on from DAOSEM010000009.1 coordinate 108,110, forward strand.
GATGATTCGTCAACATAATCTGCGAAGAACGGCGGATACGAATGTTGCCAGAAAGAATTATGAATTCCGGCTTGTGAATCGGGAAGGTCGCATCAAGGATGTCTACCTGGTAATATCGATGATCCCGGGAACGAAAAAGAGCGTGGCATCCTTGATCGACCTCACCGATGTGAAGGACGCGCAGGAAGCGCTGAAGCAATCCGAGTCGTGGTACCGGACGCTTTTTGAAAACACGGGCACTGCAACGGTCATCCTGGAGGAGGATACAACGATCAGTTTCGCCAATGCAGAGTTTGTGGCGATGTCCGGTTATGCCAAGGAGGAAATCGAGGGAAAGAAGAGCTGGACGGACTTCACCTTCCGGGAAGACCTGGACGACATGCTGACAAGACACCGGCAGCGCAGGGCAAATGGCGAACCGCCGCTGAAGCAATACGAATTTCGGTTTGTCGATAAAGGGGGCCGGATCAGGAACATCTTCCTCCACGTGGACATCATTCCAGGCACCAAGAAAAGCATTGCAGCCCTTCTCGACATAACAGACCGCAAGAAGGCGGAAGAGTCCCTGAAGGAAGCGCAGAGACAAATGGCTGATATCATAGATTTTCTCCCGGACTCAACGTTCGTTATCGACAAGGCCGGCCGGGTGATCGCCTGGAACCGCGCCATCGAGGCCCTGACGGGGGTCGGGAAGGAGAACATGCTCGGCAAGGGTGACCGGGAGTACACCCTGCCCTTCTACGGAGAGAGAAGGTCCACCCTGATCGACCTGGTGCTTCTGCCAAGAGAGGAAGTCGACAAGAGCGGCAACACCATCAAGTGGCAGGGAAATGTGCTCACCGGGGAATTGCACATAGCCAGCCTCGCCGGAAGGGAAGTATATCTGCTGGGTACGGCGTCCATTCTCTACGATACGAAAGGATCGGTGGTCGGGGCCATTGAAACAATCAGGGACGTTACGGAGCGCGTCCGTATGGAACACCAGTTCCACCAGGCCCAGAAGATGGAGGCCATCGGCGCACTTGCCGGCGGCATCGCCCATGACTTCAACAACATCCTGGGCGCGATCATGGGCTACACGGAGTTGTACAGGGAGCAGGTCCGGGATCGTCCGAAGGTATATCACGCCATGGGAGAGATCTTCCATGCGACCTGCCGGGCCAGGGATCTGGTGCAGCAGATCCTGACCTTCAGCCGCCGGACGGCGCAGGAGAGACGGCCAATCGCCGTGATCCCGATCATTCAGGAGGTCGCCAGGTTCATCCGGGCATCACTGCCCAAAACCATCGAAATCAGGCAGACGCTGAACGTGTCGTCGGATATGATCCTGGCGGACGATACCCAGGTCCACCAGGTATTGATGAACCTGTGCACGAACGCCGGGCAGGCAATGGCTGACACGGGAGGGATCCTGGAGATCGGCCTGGAGGAGGTTTTTATCGGCGATGAGGAGCAGTTGCATTTCCCGTCTCTTACGATCGGCCGGTACCTGAAGCTGGACGTCCGGGATACAGGCCACGGCATCCCGCAGGAGGACCTGGGAAAGATCTTCGACCCATACTTCACGACGAAAGGGAAAGGTGAGGGAACGGGCCTGGGACTGGCGGTTGTCCACGGCATCGTCAAGGAGCACGGCGGGGAAGTCAAGGTATACAGCGAGATTGGAACAGGCTCGCTCTTCAGCATCTATCTGCCGCTGATGGAAAAGCCGGCCGATATCGTCCAGCCCCCGGTGGCGCCCCCTCTTACAGGAGGGAACGAACGGATCCTGTTCATCGATGACGAAGAGCCTCTGGCCGATCTGGGAAAGGAGTTCCTCGAAGGTCTCGGGTACCGGGTTGTTGCCGAAACCGACCCCCTCAAGGCAGTCGAGGAATTCCGCAGGAACCGCGACAACTTCGATCTGGTGATCACCGACAAGACCATGCCGCACATGACGGGTTTCGACGTGGTGCGGGAATTGCGCAAAATCCGGGCGGACATTCCCGTCGTCCTGTGCTCCGGCTTCCAGGAAAAAGAGGACCTGGAGAAGCAAACCGCTCTTGGGATCCGCTTTTTCATCATGAAGCCCGTTCGAATGCACGAACTGGCCGAAACCGTTCGCACTGCCCTGAACAGAACGGGATGATCCGTTCCATGACGGCAATCATCAGCACGCTATGGTTTTGTTCTTCTGCAATGCGAGGGCTCTTCTCTCCCCATTCAGATTGTTTTCAGCACCAGTTTTTCCCGCGTGAGGCGCGGCCTTGCCCGGGGCGACTGATCGGGATGACCCACGGGCAGGAGGACCACCGGGTGGATATTTCCGTCCAAGGCCAGTTCGCTCTTGAGCTTTCCGCGATCAAACCTGCCTATCCAGCAGCTTCCCAGCCCCATGTCCACCGCTTTGAGGACGATGTGCTCCACGGCGATCGCGACGTTCATGGAGAGATAAGCCTTGACCGCCTCCTCGTCCATGACGGGAACGACGGCAGCCGAGTCGTTCATGTCGACATCCACCCCTTCGAAAACACCCTCCCGCAACAGTTCCTCGACCCGTCCGTCCCTGGCTGTCATGGCCGTCAGTTCGGCGCAGCACACGAAGATGACCGCCGCCTTCACAATGAATTTATAGGGCGTGCACCGGCCGATGGCTTCCTTGGCAACGCGTGACTGAGCAACGACAAACCGGGCCGGCTGGACGTTGGACCCTGAAGGGGCAAGCCTGGCCGCTTCGAGAAGCAAGTCGACGGCATCGGCCGGAATGTCCTCCTCCCGGAATCTGCGAATGCTCCGTCGTGACGCGACAACCTCTGTGAATTCCATCATAGCACCTCCAAGCATAGGGTACGCCTCATCTGGTATCGTTCCTTCCTGCATCTGTCAAACGCGGAAGTGAATTCCATCCGGTGAATCCAGGTGGTGATTTCCATCCAAATGAGCTATTCACATTCAGCACGATTGCATTTGCCGAAAAGAAAGCGGTTGTTCCCCGTGTCAACGCATCCAATGTACCGGTTAAGAAAGAAGAGAGCAAACGCATCGATGTTAAGCCGGTAGAAGTGATGGGAGACCTCAAGGATTTGAATGATTCATCCGATCATTCGAACACGCCTGATTTGACGTCTGACGCAGAAAAGAGAGCAAATGACAAAAAGGGGAAAAAGTAAGCCGATCCCAACCCCGAAACGAACGATGCATCACCGTTTCTTGGACTACTTTCTATCACTGCGCTGCTTGTCTCGACCGCATACGTCTTCGACGTGAGTCCGGCCCACTGGAACGCAGGCGGCAGGATATTCCGGAGGTGCGAGGCGGAGGAGAAGTGGCCAAAGCTCTGATCATTTCAAAGGGAATATGGCTCTGAAAGGCATCAAGGTCCGGGACAGCCGCTCCCGGGCCATTGTCAGGATCGGGAATTTCCTTGTCCGTCGCGGCATCCCCCGGGTGCAGATGACCATGATGGTGGCGGCGACAGGCCTGGCGGGCTTCCTTTTCTCCGCCGGGATGCTCCACCTGGGACTCCATTCTCTGTGGCTGCGATATCCCCTGGCCGTCCTCTTCGCCTACGGCGTTTTTCTCCTGCTCCTGCGCCTCTGGATTTATTACTGGCATCGAAGATTGTATCACCGGGAACCCTCATCAGGATCAGGCACGGACACGGTCTCCGACGATCTCCCCGTCGATCTGAATCTGCCGCTGGGCATTTCGTCAGCATCTCCGGCGGGCGCGGCTCCGGACGTGAGCGGCTTTGCCGGCGGCGATTCCGGCGGAGGAGGAGCCGAGGTCTCCCTCGCTGGGGGCGAGGCTTCTTCCGGCCGCATCCTCAACAGCCTCTCCGGAGCCACCGATTTCGATCTGGACTGTGACGAGCTGATCGTCATCATTGTGGTTGCCGCCGCCGTCCTGGCCGCCGTCCTGTCAGCCGTTTACGTCATCGTCATTGCCCCGACATTCCTGGCGGAAATCCTCCTCGACGGTGTTCTCGTTTCCGGCCTGTACCGGCACCTGAAAAAGGTGGAACAGCACTCCTGGCTGGAATCGGCCATCCGCCGCACCTGGATTCCTGTTACGGCCACCGTCTGCATCTTTCTCATCCTGGGATTTGCATTCCACGCCTATGCCCCGAAGGCGAAGTCCATCGGAGAGGTGTGGAAGCATTATCAACAGACAAACACCCTTCATTCAACTGGCACTTGACATTCATGTCCTGTATGAGAAGGACACGGGACTGCAGATAGAAGGCAATCCTCCGCTTCATCCATTCTTCAGCACGCGAACGGGATACGGGCAAAAGGAGCGGCCGATGGCGGATCTTCATTTCTCCCAGGAATTCACCGAGTCGCTGATGAATGCCGTCAGCGACGGCGTGACGGCCATCGACCGGGATCTGCGCATCATCTACCAGAATGCAATCATCCGTCGTCAATACGGATCCCGTATCGGCGAAAAATGCTTCGCCGCCTACCGCGGCCGCGTCGAGCCGTGCGAAGACTGCCTCATCCTCGACGTGCTGAAGGACGGCAAGCCGCGCACCGGAGTGCGCGACATCCGGCTGCCGGACGGAAACGTCCTGATTGTTGAATTCAAGTCGCTTCCGCTGTCCGATGCGGACGGGAACATCGTCGGCGCGGTGGAGGCGGTCAGGGACGTCACGCAGCACGTGCGTCTTGCGGACGAGTTCAGCGCGCTGCGGCGGGAGATGGTGCGCAGGGCGCAGTTCGAGAACATCGTCACCCAGTCCAAAAAGATGAAGGCCGTTTTCCGGCTGATCGAGCGGGTGGCGGCAACGTCCAGCTCCGTCATGATCTATGGAGAGTCCGGGACCGGAAAGGAGCTGGTCGCGCGGGCGATCTTCGCCAATTCCAACCGCCGGGACAAGCCCTTCGTATCCCTGAACTGCGGCGCCATTCCCGAGAACCTCCTGGAGTCCGAGCTGTTCGGCCACATAAAGGGAGCCTTCACGGGCGCGGTCCGGGATCATGTCGGACTGATCGAGACGGCGGACCAGGGAACGCTGTTTCTCGACGAGGTTGCGGAATTGCGCGCTCCCCTGCAGGCAAAGCTCCTGCGGTTCCTGCAGGAGGGGGAAACGCGGCGCGTGGGAGAAAACCGGGTCCGGAAATACAATGTGCGCATCATTGCGGCGACCAACCGCAACCTGGAGCAGGCGGTCCGCGACGGTGCTTTCCGGGAGGACCTCTTTTTCCGGCTGAACGTGATCCCCGTCTCCCTTCCCCCTTTACGGGAGCGCCCGGAAGACGTCCCCCTGCTTGCCAGTCACTTTCTGCTGCGTCTCTGCGACGAGCACGGGCGCCGGATTAACGCCATCGCGCCGCAGGCGCTCAGGGCGCTGCTGGAATATCCATGGCCCGGGAACGTGCGGGAGTTGGAGAACGCCATGGAATATGCCATCCACCTTACGGAAGACGGCGAGCCGATCCGGGTTGCCCAGCTCCCGAAGAAGATCGCCGGAAGTACGGAGACGGCGGATGACGTCCTGTTGCCCCTGTCGCTGGAAGGCTATACCAAGCACATGATCCTGTCCCTCCAGGCCGCTCACACTGAGGAGGAGATCGCCGCCACACTGGGAATCAGCCGCAAGAATCTGTGGGAAAAGCGAAAACGTCTGGGCGTCCCCCGCCCCACCCCTAACCGCTGACCCCAACCTTCCCCGATCCTGTTACCAACCGTAACACCCTGCCCCGGAAAATTTGTTACCAATCGTAACGCGCTTCGAATGATGCAGCGCAGCCCCCTTTTGCAGTTCCGTAAATAATTTATGATTATCAATATGTTACAACGATGGCGGCCTTCTCCCGGAGCCATGCCGGGACATGGCACGGGAACTGCTCTTACCGGTCTCAAAGCAAACCGAAAGGAGGTCACCCGAAACATGGAAAAGACAGAGCGCGTCATGAGCGACGGAGAAAAGATTCTGGTCGCTCTGGGGGCGGCAATCGGCGGCGGTTGTGAGAAATGCGCGGAGAATCTTCTCAAGCTCGCAGAAGGACAGGGGGTTGCCGCGGAAGAGCTGGCATCGGCATGCCGGATGGGATTCGAGGCGAAATCGGAAGCCATCCGCTCCATGAAAGAGCGGCTGGCCGGGATGTTTAAAGCCGACGGGCAAGCCGGTGAGGAGGGCCGGAAGACGGACCTGCGGAAGTGCGCGGCCATGATTCGTGCCGCGGCATTTGCCGCGGCCAACGCGGCCCCGGATGCCGCGGATGAACTGAAGCAGGCATTCAAAGAAGGAGCGGGCAAAGGGGATTTCAGGATGTGCCTGTCCATCGTCAGGACGATCCGCGAAAAGGCGGCGACATTCGCCGACCAGGACGTCCTGGAGAGGATGGAGGGCGTCATGTCCGATGGACGGAAGACGGACAAGGAGTCGGTCGGCGTGTGCTGCACGGACGGCCCCTCCTGCGCATGCAATTAAGGAGCGAGCCATGCATCGATCAAACGGGAAGGAAATGAGTGCCTGTTTTTCGGGATCCGGAGAACGGGAAGGTCGAGGGGAATGGTGCCGGCGGACCAGGCTGGGAATCCTGTTCATCATCGTCGGGACACTGTTGCTGATGGCAAAGGTCGGCTGGATTGACGGCAGCCTGTTTTTCCCGCTGACGATGATCATCGTCGGGCTGTGGATCTGCCTGACTTCCGTGATGTCGAAAAGAAAGAAGGTATCACCTTGACAAACAACAAGATGAACGGCCATCCAACCGGAAAGGAGACTACATGATTTCTCCCCGTATGCCCTGGTGGAAAGGCACCCGCGGTGAATGGTATGTCGTCGGGCAGGCCGCCCTGTTCCTGCTGGTCGCGTTCGGCCCGAGAAACGGATGGGCGCCGCCGGCCTGGCCGCATCCGTATGTGCAGGTTGGGCTCTTCCTGGGCGGCCTTCTGATGCTGGCCGGGTTCCTCCTGGTCGTGACCGGCGCAATGATGCTGGGAAGAAACATTGCGGCCGTGCCATGCCCCAAGGAGGGTGCGCCGCTGATTGTCAGCGGACCCTATTCCTTCGTGCGCCATCCCATGTACGGAGGCGCGATCATCATGGCCTTTGGGTGGGCCTTCTTCAGCCAGGGCTGCCTCACGTTTCTTTATGCCTTGATTCTGTTTGCGTTTCTGGACCTCAAAGCGCGTCGGGAAGAGCGGTGGCTTAAGGATGCCTTTTGCGGCTACGCGGAATATCGGAAGCGCGTCAAGAAGTTGATTCCCTATGTGTATTGACGTCCACCGATGAAGCGGATGTTCACCCGGGACGAGTTTTATGGACCATGCTTTTCATGCTTGACAACCACTCCATTATCATTTAAATCAGCAGCGTCTGATTCATCTGATTTTATCATATCCCGCAATCTGCGGGGGAGGTGGTTTCATGGCCAAGGCCAAGACGAATGCGAATACGGCCTGTTGCGCTTCCGAAGACAGGGAATCGAGCTGCTGCCAGATCGAATCGCTCATCAGCGTCGATGAGCGTGGCCAGATGGTTCTCCCGAAAGACATCCGCGACAGGGCAAACATCAAGGCCGGCGACAAGCTCGCCCTGATCAGCTTCCAGAAGGGCGGCGAGATCTGCTGCCTGACGCTGCTCAAGGCCGACAATCTGGCCGACCAGGTAAAGGGCTTCCTCGGCCCGGTGATGCGTGATGTCGTCTCCTGATAACAAGCTGGTATTCCTTGTCTGTCCGGAGACGGTATCATGAAGATTCCCGGGGCCGATTCATCGAGCCAGTTCGCTTTTCTTCCCATGGCGTCACCACAGGCCTGCGCCCTGGCGGATACGGATGTCCCTGTACAGGCGCCCCCCTCTCTTGATCAATCCTTTGTGATCGGGAACGTTGACGCTCCCGTGGGAAAGATTCCCCAAGTCTCTTCGCTCCTCATATGGCGCGACCGCTGGGGCTCGTTCAAGGCACGCTGGGGCGTGGGCAGGATGGACTATGCCATCGATCCGGGCCTGTATGCGCTCGGATCGCCAGACGAGGGATCTCCCGTACTCGTCACGGCCAACTACAAGATGAGCTTCGACCGCCTGCGGGAGGCCCTGCCGGGACGGAACCTCTGGATCCTCGTCCTTGACACGGACGGCATCAACGTCTGGTGCGCCGCCGGCAAGGGCACCTTCGGAACGGGGGAACTGATCCGACGCATCAAGGCGAGCGGCCTGGCCGATTGCGTGAGGCACCGCGATCTGATCCTGCCTCAACTGGGCGCCCCGGGCGTCTCCGCCCACCTGGTCCGGAAGCTGTCCGGGTTCAAAGTCCACTACGGCCCGATTCTCGCCCGGGACATTCCCGCCTATCTCGACGCCGGCATGAAAGCAACGCCCGGGATGCGGCAAAAAACGTTCCCGCTTCTGGAGCGCTCCGTACTCATTCCCATCGAACTGGTCGCGGCGATGAAGCCCGCGGTCGCGATCATCCCCGTCCTGCTGTTGATCAGCGCACTCGGCGGGAACGGGTCTTTCCTGCAGAACATGCTTCACGACGGAATCTTTTCGCTGACGGCCTTCCTGCTGGCGATTGTTTCCGGCGCAATCCTGAGCCCGATTCTTCTGCCCTATCTCCCCGGGCGCGCCTTTGCGACGAAGGGATTTTCCGTCGGTCTCTCAACAGCGATCCTCCTTCTTTATGCATGGGGATTGGACCTGGATAGTTGGCGGGACATCCTGCTCGGGGGGGCCTGGCTGCTCATGATCCCGGCATTTTCGGCCTTCCTGGCGATGAACTTCACCGGGGCATCCACCTACACGTCTCTCTCCGGGGTGAGGCGAGAAATGCGATGGGCCTTGCCGATGGAAATCGGCGCCGGCGTTTCCGGCTTTGCCGTTCTGCTGATTTCACGCTGGTTCTGAGGATATCACGATGAGTATGATCTACCTGAAAAACGTGGTGACGCTGGAAGTCGATCGGGAAAAGTGCACGGGCTGCGGCGTGTGCCTGGAGGTTTGCCCGCACGAGGTCCTTGAACTCCGCGAAAAGCGCGTCCGCATCCGGAATCGCGATGCCTGCATGGAGTGCGGCGCCTGCAGCCGGAATTGCCCCGCCGGCGCCGTGTCCGTCGAGGCGGGCGTCGGATGCGCCGCCGCCGTGATCAACGGTCTGTTGTACCGGCAAAGCGCTTCCTGCGGCTGCAGCGTCGATCCGAAGAACGCGTCCGCGGGAAAGGTCAAGGGAACCTGCTGCAGTTGATCGCGACGGCAAAACCGGCGGTATGGCCGCCGGCGCTGATCAGGCAATCGAGGGGAGAATAGAGGTCAATTCCTTCCGGTCACAGGCAAATTCATTCTTTTCATTCCAGTAGAGGGTGCATCCATTCGACAGGGCTTCCCGCAGCCGGGCTCGTGCCCTGTGAAGGCGCACTTTCGCGTTGCGGAGACTTAGCCCCAAAATTTCAGCGATTTCCTTATCCTGGTATCCCTCCAGATCACTCAACAGGATGACTGCCCGGTAGTCGGCGGGCAGCCGGTCGATGATCTCCCGGATGCACGCATTCATCTCGTACCGGATGACCTGCCCTTCCGTTGATTCATCGATCCCGCCAGCCGGGGCATTCCGAATCTCCCCGATGCTGACGGGATCATACTCCCTTGAAATGTCTTCCGTCACAGCCGGTTTCGCGTGAGCACGGAGATGGTCCAGGGCTGTGTTCGTGGCGATTTTGTATATCCACGTGGACACGCTGGCGTCACCCCGGAATTCCTGCATTCCTTTGCCGACCTTTTCAAAAACCTCCTGGGCCAGGTCTTCCGCCTCTTCCCGACCGACCATCCTGGACAGGTATCGCAGGATTTTCGGGCGCAAGGAATCATGAATCTTCCGAAAGTCCAGAGGGTCGCGAGTCACCACGTTGAGCGATTCCTCTTCATAATGGCCGTTACCCTTCACAGCACAACTCCTGCCCGATGCGTTTGCTCATGCCGCCTTTTTCACGGCGCCGATCTTCAGTTTCCCTTCGAGAATGAGTGTCTGAATGAGGGAAACACAAGCCTCTTCGTCAATCCCCAGCGCAGCGGCTATTTCCGCCGGCTCCGCAGTCTTCATCCGGTCCAGCAGCTCCAGGATCTTCTGCTCCTGGTTCCGTGACCACTGCCTGAAAGCCCCCTGCAACTCCGTCTCCCTCGGAGCCATTTGACGGCTCATCATTTCCATACAGGACCGCATCATCGAGCCCCGCATGCCCCTCCATGATCCATCCGCTCGACTCCCCGCGCTCATGGCAACCGAATTCCCGCCGGATGCCCCCGATGCGGCCATTTCTCTCATGCACCGACGGGCCGCGCCAAACATCATGATCATAAAAATGATCATGCACAGAAAGGGAATCAGGCAGAACCAGATCCACGTCTCATTTCCGTAGAAGGGCCACATGGCATTCCTCCTCTCAGCCGCAGCACCCGGTTCCCGAACAGGCAACCTTCACGGGTGCATCATTGCGGTCCGTCAAATGAGCGGCAAGGCGGTCCATGCTCGACGCGGCTCCTTTCCTGACGGCTCTTCCCGTCTCGATGGCCTCTTCCACCAGCCCGGAGTCGAGCCCCATGGATTGCGCCTTCTCGAGATGGTACTCCAGGCAGGGATGGCAATTGCACGCCACGGAAGCGCCCACTGCGATCAGCTTTTTCGTTTGTTCATCCAGTTTCATCTCCAAGACCTCCTCTGCATTTTTACCCGTTTAGACGAGCGATTGTTCCAAAAGGATACGCAGGGAGGCAATGGTCCCGCAAAATTCTATCAAGGCTTGAGTTTCGCGTACAGTCCCGTCAGTTTTGTCCGGTAGGCCGAGCGAATCGCCTCCTCATCGTCCGCAAGAGGCTTCACCGGGACGAGATTCATGACTTCCGCGGATGAAAGTCCCGAGTCGAAAAGGGTCTTCGCGGCCCCCTTCACCATCTTGTTCAGGGCCCGGGAGGCCTGCTTGGGAGACAGGCCGAAGGATTCGCCGATTTCCCGGAGCTCCTGCAACTGGAACCACAGATATGTGGGACCCATGGCCGACAGGATGGCATAGGCCTCCAGGGTCCCCTCCTCCACCTCGGGGCAGTCGCCCAGAGTCTCGAAGGTTTTCCTCAGGCCTTTCTTTTCGTCTTCATCGAAAGCGGATGCAAATGCGACGGGATTGAACCCCTTGTTGACGATCGACGGGGCATTGGGGATCATCCGGACAATCCGGGCGAACCCTCCGAGACCATTCGAGAGCTGGGCGATGGTCAGCTTCGGCGCCAGGGAGACCACGATCGAATTTTCACCGATCATCGGTCGGATGTCTCCCAGGATGCCCATGATTGCCGGCGGATGAAGGGCGATAAAGACAAGGTCCGCCTTCGCAGGCTGCTTCGGGTCCGCCCCGGCCGTTTCGATCCCGGGAAAGCGGGCCTTCAGGGCCCGGAGAATCTCTTCGCCGGCATCGCTGACAATGACCCTCTCCGGCATCCTGTCTTTCCGCTCCAGTCCTTCCAGAATAATCCGGACGATTCGCCCGCCACCGATGAAACCGAACGACCCGTGCTGACGTTTCATGGTTGTCTCTCTCCTCTCCATAGAATCGATGTTTTGCTTCAGGCAGACCGTCTTCCCCATCGGAAATACCGTCGATGTGACCCCTGCCTGTCATTTCTTCAGAATTCAGCGAGTATCCAGTCCCGGATCCCGTCCCTCACAGTACGGAAACCCGCCAGGATCTCCTCTTCCGTCCCTTTGAAGCGGGACGGGTCCGGGAAACTCTGGTGCCTCTTGTGGCCGCCACCTGGAAACACCGGGCAGGATTCGCGGGCGGAATCGCATACCGTGATCACCTCGTCAAAGGTCATGTCCCGGAATTCGTCCACGTTCCTGGAACGATGACCCTGCAGATCAATCCCGGCCTCCGCCATGGCCCGGATGGCATAGGGGTTCACCCCCCTGGGCTCCGTTCCCGCGCTGAAGGCCTCATAACGATCTCCCTTCAAGGCCCGGAGGAACCCCTCCGCCATTTGGGATCGCGATGCATTGTGTGTGCAGATGAACAGGACTTTTTTCATGCTTCCTCTCCTCCGCTCCTATCCCCCCCAGAACGGGTTACCGATGAAGTAAACCCCCAGGACAGCGATGAAAGCCCCGGCCCCCCTGCGGAACCAGGCGCCCGCCCCCTGCCAGTCCTGGTTTTCCACCACCCTCCGGACAAAGGCGCTGGAGCTTCCCGCCAGGACAATGGGCAGGCAGTGGCCGAGTGCGAACAGGACAATCATCGTCAGGCCGGCCGCGATCTCCTTCTGGATGGCGATCAGGGCCAGAATAGGGGCAATGAAGCCGAACGTGCAGGCGCCCGATAGGACACCGTAGGCAAGGCCCAGGAGAAACGCCCCGCCCATGCCGCGCAGGCGCAGGCGATGGAGGAGGCCGCTCGACGAGGAACAGGACTCGACTCCCATCATGCCGAGGGCCACCCAGATGAGGATCAGCCCCACGGGGATCTGCCAGAAACTCCCGACATCCCCAAGCATCCGTCCCAGGAAGGCACAGGCTGCACCGATCAGGGCGATGGTGATGAAGAGACCTGCCGTGAAAACGACCGCGTAACCGGCGGCCTCGCGGGGCTGGAGGAGCTTTTCCTGGCCGCCCACGTAAGCCACGATCAGGGGGATGGAGGCGAGATGGCATGGGCTGAAGAGGACACTGACCATGCCCCAGAAGAAGGCGCCCAGTGCCGCCCATGCGGGGGCGCCCGTCATCCATTCATTGATGGTCAGGAAGACGGATTCCAAGGCCATGCCCTCACTGCACGCCCATGGCCTTGAGCTGGGCCACAATCGCCTCCTCGCTCATGAAACCGAGATGCCTTGCAACCTCCTTGCCATTCCGGTCGTAGAAGATCTGTGTCGGAATCGCCTTGACGCCGAAATGCTGCGAGGCGTCCCGGTGGTAGCGTAGATCGACGAACACAATGGCCGCCTTTCCCCGGTAGCGCTTCTCCAGGCGGTCGAGGATCGGGGCCATCATCTTGCAGGGAATGCAGGTGGCGGCCCCCAGGTCCACCATCGTAACCATCCCCTTCACGGGGATCGTCATCGTGTCGGCCCCGGCAGGAGCATGGATGGCCAGGACAAGAAGAGCCGCTCCTATCCAGAGCCACACCTTTCGATACATTTTCCGGCAGTTAAACATTCTCACAAACATTGCCTCTCTCGTGGATTCTTTTCCTTCTCTTCGCAGAGATTATGACGTCAGGGCATTTCGTATCCATGCCTTGACCCGATCGATGTCCTCCCGCTTCAGGGCCTCGCCAAAGGCTTTCTCGACGCCCATCTCTGTAACGACGAAGTGGTTCATGACGGGCGCCTCGACGTGTTCCAGGATCTTCGCGGCACAGGCGACGGGGCATCCGTCCAGGACCAGCATGTCTTCGGCATCCTTCGCCGACCGTACGAAGCCGCTCCTGTGGGCCGCGATGCCAGCCAGGCAGAACAGGCGCCCCTGCCCTTCCCCTGCCAGCTCCACGGCCAGTTGATGCGTCATCTGGCCCACATTCGAAGCCCCGGCGCACCAGATGATCATGCGGTTGCTTTCCCTGCTGCAGCAGTCATCAGCCATATTCCCTCCTTTATGGTTCCGGCTCCCTGGGGATGACCAGGACAGAGCGGACATGGCGCTGGGTTACGGCATCGGCGACGCTTCCCAGCAGTGCATCCCGAATGTTGCTCTTCCCGTGGGAGGCCAGGACGATCATCGTGGCGTTTTCTTCCTCAGCCAGAAGATTGATCTCCGCAGCCGGGATCCCCGTCTTCAGGACCGTGCGGACGGTAAACCCCAGGAATTCGAGCTGGCGTTTCAATTCCGAAAGCCTGTCCACGTCGATGCGGTCGAACTCCTCCATCTTGTGCTTGAGATACGGCATTAGGAAGCGCCGGTCCTGAACGTGCAGAACGATGACTTCCTTCGCGTCCCCGACGCGGCAGTGCTGGATCCGGCGGAACGCATGAAGCGAATTGTCCGAGAAATCCGTCGGATAGAGGATTCTTGCGCAGGGATGCCGGGGCAGATAATCAGGGTCCTCCTCGACCCTGGCCTCCGGGTCTTGAAAGCGAGCGATCAGGAGCGGCGTCCGGGTACGCCGCAGGACCTTGTGCGTCACGCTTCCCAGAAGCGCTCCCCGTATGTAGCTCCTGCCGTGGGCACCCATGACGATGAGTGAGGCCCCCATGTCTTTGGCCGTATTGATGATGACCTGATCGGAGACTCCGACGATGACGTAGCGGATCAGGCGAGCGCCGGTTCTCTTTTCAATCGGCTCCGTCAGTTTCTCCAGCTGGGTATTTGCGTCCGCGATGTAGCGCTCGAGTGCGCGCTCATTCACATCGGTCCACCGAGCGGCCTTCACCGGATCGATCACGTGGAGGAAGACAGCCGTCTGAAGGCCCGCACTTTCCAGGTCCGGAATCCGGTGAACGACCCTCTCCGCATGGCGAGAGAAATCAACAGGAAACAGAATTCTTTCAAACACGCCTGTCTCCTTCCCCTTCGTCGGACGTGACACCCGCGCTATTTACTCTTCTTTTGCTTGCTCGGGTGAGAGCTGCGCACCCTCTCCGGAACGGCCTCCGCCCTGACCGGCTTCCCGGCAAACAGTGCTTCCCTGGAACGCCGCGCCGCCCAGACCAGGACCAGCATCACGGGGACCTCGATGAGCGGCCCGATGACCGTAGCCAGGGCGACAACCGGGTTGAACGCCGTGATGGCAATGGCAATGGCGATCTCGAAGTCCCGGCCCGTGGAGTTGAAGGCCACGGCGACGGAATCCTCGTAATTCAGGCCCATCTTCCAGCCCACCAGGTAGACCACGGCAAACATGATCCAGAAAAACAGCGTCATGGGAACGGCCATGTGGACGATCAGCATCGGATTTTCCAGGATCAGGTCCCCCTTGAGGGCGAACATGACGATCAGGGTGAAGAGGAGGCCGATAATCGAGAGCGAATCCAGGTAGGTCTTGAAATGCTTGAATCCCTCTTCCCCCATTTTCTTCACGGCGATCCGCCGGGTCAGGAAGCCTGCGGCGAGGGGAACGCCGAGATAGAGAAGGACGCTCTCCCCGACGACAAAGACATCGAAGGACACCTCCCCGAGGAGCAGCTTCGCGTACACGGGGATCAGGAGCATCTGGCAGATCGAGTTGATGGCCACGAGCACGATGGCGAGGGCATTGTTGCCCTGGGACAGGAAGGTGAAGACGATGACCATAGCGATGCATGGCGCCAGCCCGTACAGGACGAGGCCGACGTAAAGATCCGGATAGCCGGAGAGAAAGATCTTCGCCAGGAGGAGCATGAAGAAGGGCGCCACCAGGTAATTAAAGAACAGCACCAGGAGCAGCTGCTTCGGGGAAGTGGCCGCCTTGCCCAGGTCCTCGAACTTGACGTTCGTCATGGCCGGATACATCATCAGGAACAGGCCGATCACCACGCCCAGCGCCAGGCTGTTGGCCAAGGTGAACGAATACGTTCCCGAGAAGATCGCCTTGATGGCGTCGATGGGAGGCGTCAGGGCAAAGTTTGAGATGCCGTAAACCTTTCCGATGGTGATGCCCGCAGCCATGCTCATGATGACAAAGAGGGGCAGAAAACGAAAATCCTGAACCTTTTCCAGATATTTTCTCATCGTGTTTTCCCGTCCTTACGGTATTTATTTCGGATCCGCCGGTCCGCTTACTTCTTCAGCCATTTCTTAATATCGTCCTTAGTCGGGATCTTTCCCACCGACTTGACCTTGCCGTCCACGACGACAGCGGGTGTGCCGAAGACGCCATGGGAGGCGATCTCCTTCATGTCCTTCACCTTGGAGACATCAGCGGTGAGCCCCTCTTCCTTGAGAGCCTCCCGAATCAGTTTCTCCACCTGTTCGCACCGGGCGCAGCCTGGTCCCAATACCTTGATTTCCATTACGTATCCTCCTTTGCCATTTGTGTAAGCCACTTGCGGATGTCCGCCTTCGAGGGAACTGTACCCACCGCCAGCACCTTCCCGTTGACGACCAGGGCGGGAGCACCCATCACGCCGGAGCGGGCGATTTCCTTGAGATCGTCCACGTGAACCAGATCGCCCGCCAGGCCCAGCTCGGCCATGACGTCCCGGACGTCCCGCTCCAGTTGCCAGCACCGGGTGCACCCAGGTCCCAGGATCCGGACTTGCGTACCCGGCAGCACCTCTTCCTCCACCGCTTCTCCCCGGAACTTCCTGAATTCTCTCAGGAGGGCCTTCCCATAGGCATCCCGGGCCTTCCGGGGGATGTAATTGCCTTCACCGGCCCGGCGGAGAAGCTCTTCCCGGATCTCTTCATCGGTTCTGCCTGTCCTGTCAGTGGTAAGCTCCTTCATGATCGCGGTCAGGCCGACGATCCCGACCAAGGCGCCTTCAACCCGGACCTGGACGATTTCCCGCTCGCTCACAGTGTCGCCTCAAAGAATGAAATTCCCGAAGAACCAGCCCACGAGCGTCCCCAGGATGATGATGGTGATGACATAGACCACGGCCTTCTTCACCCCGAAGACCCGGGCGATGGCGATCCAGTTGGGCAGGCTCAACCCGGGACCCGTCAGGAGAAGCGTCAGGGCGGGTCCCTTGCCCATGCCCAGCTTCATGAGCGTGTCCACGAAGGGTGCCTCCGTCATGGTGGCGAAGTAGCTGACGGCCCCGATCATGGTGGCGAGGAAGGAGGCGGTGATGCCGTTTCCGCCCAGCCAGGCCCGGATCCACTCCTCCGGCAGGAGCTTCCCGATGACTCCGACGAGAAAGACACCACCCAACAGGAGGGGAAAGATGATCCGGATGAACCACCAGCTCTCCCGGAGCCACGAGGCGATTTCCTCACGAGACAGTGCTTTCCAGGCGTAGCCGGCCAGAACAAGGGTTGTGGCACCCCAGATCAGGACCTTCGTGAGATAGGGTCCCGTCTGGCCGATGTAGTTTGGAAGCAGGAGCGACAGGAGGATCAGGACCATCAGGATCAGGTGGGGTCGGGAGACGATGGCCTGGGGGGCATCTTCCGCCTGGAAGGCTGCGACCGTCTCCCTTTTCTCCTTGCCGAAAAAGACCGTCATGACCCAGCCGACGACAAAGGCCATCATGAGGGAGGCCACCACCCGGGCTAAGACAATCTCGTAACCCAGGATGTTCCCCGTGTAGATCAGGGACAGGATGTTCGCCGACGGGGCGACCCAGAGGATGATGAAGGCCACCCCGACCGCCGCCCCGCTGTAGTAAAGGCCGCTGGAGACGGGGATGACGGTGCAGGAGCAGGCGGCCACGAAGAAGCTGGCCAGGCCGGCCAGGGAAAACGATTTCAGTTTGTTGGCCTTCTCCCCCAGGACTTCGAGGATGGCCTGCTGGTTGATAAACGCCACCATGGCCCCAGCCAGCAGAAACGCCGGGATCAGGCAGGTGAGCACGTGGGTGGCCACGTAATCCTGCAGGGCCAGGAGCCCCGCAACGACAAGATCCATGAGTAACTTCATTTTGATCATCTCCAGAAACGAAATTCACACCCGCCGGGATGAAGAGAACGCTTGCATCGTCGGGTGGCTATTCAAGCGTTCGGTGTCTCCCGGGCGCACAAAGCCGCCCTGTCCAGACCCACGATGTTGTCGAGAAGGATCGTAAGGTCTGGGTCTTCGGTCAGCCAATGACGGAGATTGCCAAGCATGCTCGCTGCGTAGGGACTCCGGCTCCCGTCCGAAACGGTATAGTTGACCCAGAGTCCGTCTTTCCTGCGACTCACAAGCCCCGCCTCCTCCAGGATCTTCAGGTGCTTGGAGACCGTCGGCTGGGCCACTCCGAGGGCCGCCTGCAGCTCGCAGACACACATCATCCTGCGCTGGAGCATCTTGACGATCCTAACCCGGTTCGGGTCCGAAAGGGCCTTCATCACGCTTACGAATGCTTCCATAACGACTTCCTCCATATTGCTGATTGGCAATATATTGCCTTCCCTCCCCTTGTCAAGCGTCATTTGCGGGACTCAGCCGGGACCCTGCCGTTCACGAAACCGGCCGGCCCAGGATGCCGATGCAAGGGTCTGAACCCGGGAGATGCCGCGAATGGATGGATCCATTCGATCCTTTTTTACGGACAGAAAGAAGCAATTCGAGTATATAGCCCGTCCGGTGACGTCATGGACATGAGATTGAGCGACCTGGGTTTTGATGAATGGTTCGAGCCGCATGTTGGCGAATTGCATGCGGAAGGCAGGAACATTGCGCGCATATCGGCGGTAGACCGCGGCGGATACCTGGTCAGGAATGAATCGGGAGAGATCCCGGCGGAGCTCGCGGGGAGGCTTTCCTGGCAAATCGACGACTCTGCCGGCCTGCCCTGTGTCGGAGATTGGGTAACGGCTGAATACTACAACCATAATACCGAAGCGATCATTCACGGGGTGTTTCCACGAAAGACGTTCCTGCGCCGCAAAACCGCGGGCGACAGGATCGACTACCAGATGATCGCGGCCAACATCGATACGGCTTTCCTTGTCCAGTCATGCCATTTTGACTTCAATCCCCGGCGTCTGGACCGCTACCTGGTCATGGCGGCGGAAGGGCATGTCGAACCGGTCGTCATACTCACGAAGACGGATTTGATCACCGGGGATGAACTGGAAGAGAAAATCGCGCTCGTCCGCTCCGTCACCCAGGCGCAAGTGCTCACCCTCAGCAACAAGAGTGTCGACGGGCTTGAACCGTTTCAGCAGACACTCCTCCCCGGGAGGACCTATTGCCTGCTCGGGTCTTCCGGCGTCGGGAAAACGACCCTGATCAACCGCCTCCTGGGCCGGGATGCGTTGAGCACGAAAGCCGTCAGCGGTACGGGAGAAGGCACCCACACGACCTCCCGCCGCCAGCTCGTCGTTCTTGCCGAAGGTGCGATGCTGATCGACACGCCGGGAATGCGGGAACTCGGCCTTCTCGGGGCCGGCGAGGGGATCGGCATCGGGTTTGAAGACATTGTCCGACTTGCCGCGACTTGCCGCTACGCCGACTGCAGCCACGAAAACGAGCCCGGATGTGCCGTCCGGGCCGCCATTGAAAGCGGTAAACTGAGCAGCGATCGCTATGCCAATTATCTCAAGCTGAAAAAGGAGACGGATTACCACGATATGTCCTATCTGGATAAACGGAAGAAGGACCGGGCCTTCGGACGCTTTGTCAAATCGGTCAAGAAAAACATGAAAGAGAAGTAACCGTCACCCGGAAACGGACGGTGGCGACTCCTTCCAGACGCGGCCCCTTGGAGAAAGGGGCCGGGCTCTTTTCGAAAACGCCCTCCCTCAACCATTCCTCCACCCGAAAACCTCTGAGAATTCCACCGCGGCGTTTCCAGGCGGGCGTTGCGCCCCGTTTTTCTGCAGTCCCGGGCCCGGCATGCCGAATCCGGACAACGCCATTTCTCCCGGCTGCGTTTTGTCTGTCACACCCGCCCTGAATTTTCGTATAAGAGGCAGGAGAGAAATTCCCCTTCCGGGAGGCGAACGGGAACGGGCGATGAACGCATTCTACAATCCCTTCAGAGAGGCAGCCGGCGGCGATCCCACGGAGACGGAGCTGATCATCCGCTCCCTCCAGGGCGACCGGCGCTCCCTGGAGGCGCTCATCCTGCGGCACCAGTCCTGGATCTACAACATCGCCCTCCGGATGGTGTACGACCCCGCGGCGGCGGAGGACGTCACGCAGGAGGTCCTGATCAAGGTCATCACGAAACTGGGCACCTTCGATCCGGCCAAAGCCGCGTTCCGAACCTGGCTGTACCGCCTCGTCGTCAACCACATCATCAACGTGAAGCGCAGCCGGAATGAGGCCGCCATGGAGGACGCCCTGCGGGGGGAGGGATACGACCGCTTCATCGAGGGGCTGTCGGACCGGCGGCTCACTGCCCAGCCCGGCGCGGAGATCTACCGGGAGGAGGTCAAGATGGCCTGCGTGCAGTGCCTGCTATTCTCCCTCAGCCGGCGGGAGCGGATGATCTTCCTCCTCGGGGTCGTCTTCGACGTGCCGGACACCGTGGGCAGCGAGATCTGCGACGTCTCCCGGGCTAACTTCCGCAAGATCCTCTCCCGGTCGCGTATCAGGATCTACACGTTCTTCCGGGACCGGTGCGGCCTCCTGGACGAGAAGAACCCCTGCCGCTGCGCCTATTTTCTCAACCCCCTCGTCCGGAGCGGCCTGATCGACACCCAAGACCTGCTTATTCAAAGAGATTCCCACGGCACCATCGCGGAGACCGTCACCGGCGCGGTCCGGCAGATCGAGGCATCCTACGGGGAGTTCCTCTCCCTCTTCCGCAGCCAGCCCTTCCTCAAGTCTCCCGACATGATCCGCTGGCTCCGGGATCTGCTCGACCACGAAGACATCAAACCGATATTCCAGATCGCCTGACAGGAGGACACTCATGTACAGCAAGGAACTGATTTCCCCGTGCGGACTCTACTGCGGCGTGTGCGGCATCCACAAGGCGGGCGTCGACAACGACGAAGCGCTGAAGGAGAAACTGGCGAAGCTCTACGGCGTCGACTCCCCCGCCAAGATCCAGTGCGCCGGCTGCCGATCCGAGGAGCCCTTCTTTTTCTGCCAGGTCTGCGCCATCAAGTCGTGTGCCGAGGAGAAGAGTTTCGAGGGATGCCACCAGTGCGAGAGCTTCCCCTGCGAGAAGATCCAGGGCTTCCCCTACCCGGAAGCAAAGGGAAACATGCTGCGCGCCGTCCCACGCTGGCGGGAGCTGGGAACCGAGGCCTGGGTGAAGGAGGAGGAAGAGCGCTTCCGCTGCAAATCCTGCGGCACGGATTCATTCCGGGGCGCCAGGAAGTGCCGGCAGTGCGGGACCCTCTTCGCCTTCTGAGGCATGGATAAAGGTCGGGATTGCGTGTCTTGGATAATCAAGCGCCCGTTGACATCCCTGTTTCGCGTCATGACGTTCCCAGGCGTACCTTGAGTTCCTTGAGGGCAATTTCACGTTCCCTAGCCCTCCCGTCACGAATGACGTCAACGATGACCAGCAATTCATAAAGAATGGGATCTTTTAAAGCAGCTTTCGGAACAGATTTATAGAGCGGTGAGAACTCATAACCTCGGGTCTCTCCGTCCGGATCCGGCCAAACCGGGGGTGGTTCATCCGGCTGAATAATCAAATCCCTGAAGGGTGGTGCCGAATATCCCGTGGGGACTCCCCGGGTCAAGCCACCACGATCGGGCGGGAAAGCGTATTTCACACCATGTATCAGAAATTCTTCCAATGATTTTTTTAGAGGTCGTCCGCTATCCAAGCCCATTAAACAGGCAGTTACCGAACGTTTGATTCCGGCATGAACTTCCGAGGTGCTCATAAAAAGATCGTTGGCCAGAGATGAGTATGACCACTGGTTTTGGCCCAAGGCGATCAGCTTCAACATAATAAAAATATCTTGTGGTTTGAGATTCATGGCCATACCCTATTCGCGATTCGCGAATGGCGCAAGCTTTTTTTGCCTACATACCACAAGTACTTCATGACCAAACCGTACTGGATCCGCTAAGCGGTCTGTCGCAGCAATATTCCCCAAACGGGGGACGTCTTGCGCGTCCCCCGCCGCCATTCTATTCTCGAATTCCCCCATTGATGAACACTCGCATGGATGCCCATCCAGAACCCAAACCTCATAATATGCTAATAAAAAGAATGCTTTACATTATGGAACAAATTTGGTTTTCATTTTAGCACCACTGCATGAACAGCAGGACGACATAAGAAGGGCGACAATCCTTCGGGTTCCACTTCATTCCGTTATCAGCTTCCCGCGTTTCACATCTGCCGCCGTATCGATTGGCTCCATACCATCGGGCTATTCGTTCTGACGTGCTTCTTTCGGCAACCATACCATCCAGCCATCGGACAAATTTCACAGGAAAAATTTTCCAGAAAAAGCCGCTCACACAAAGAATCTGAACCACAGGGATAACGCTGGCGAAGTTGTTTAAAGTCGGAGTGACGAGACGGAACCACAGGCTGCCACAAATCGTCCGCTTGAACGCATA
Organism: Syntrophales bacterium; assembly: GCA_035363115.1. NCBI lineage: Bacteria > Pseudomonadati > Thermodesulfobacteriota > Syntrophia > Syntrophales > Syntrophales bacterium. The sequence goes on from DAOSEM010000009.1 coordinate 130,124, forward strand.
TCCCGTTCAGGCAAAGCAGAAAGGAGGTACCCAAATGGTTATCGTCGGCATCATGATGTTCCCACCGGAACAATCGAAGGAAATCGGCAAGCGCTTCCTGGCGTTCCCCCCCCTTCCCCCATACATGACACTCAAAGGGCCCTATATCACCCACGAAGTCGGGGAGGGGATCAAGACGGTCACCATCTACGAGTTTGATCAATCCAAGACACGGGAAGCAATTGAATTTGTTTCCAATCGTTATACGACATTCTACGGTGTGCCGGGCTATACCTGTTCCCATGGTGTCTGGCTCGAGGCTACGGAAGCCCTGAAGATGATCGGGTTGGCGTAAGCGACCCCTCCAGCGTGAGATCAAGTTGTAGAGACATTACGGATGAACAGAAAATTCAACCAGCCTTTGGGGAAAAGGGGGATGCCCCTTTTTCCCCCTCTGTAGTCGAGAAGGCTCGTGTGATGGATAAAAAAGAAAAACAAGATATGTCCCGTCACTTCATATCCAAACCAAATAGATTCAACTTGTTTCTATTTGCTTTTTTCATTGCAATCACTTGCTCAATAGATGGAACCGCCCAGAATGATAACGAATGGGTGGATTCAGAAATGAGTCGCAGCCTTCCAGGTCAAGAAGACGTATCCGGCAAGACCTATTTTTCGAATCAGTTTGGTATCAAGGAAGGAACATTTAATGCAAGTTATCGTTCTATTTTTGATAAAAGAAATAAAGTGTCCGGAAAATTTATGGTCGCAAAATTCCGCTACATTTATGACGAGCCGATAGGTGAAAAAGGCTCATCCATGGATCCCTTGCATAATGAGTCTATCTCAACCGTCATGCTGGATTGCAAAAATAATTTCGTTGCAACTCTAAAGTTAGTTTATCTACTAAATGGCAAGACGGTTTCAGAAAATATAATCCCTGATGAAGACATAGAATTGTCTCAAATAAATATGTCAAATACCACAGTCGGCGATTTATGTGATTTTGCGAAAAAACAAGGTGTTTGGTAATTTTGATGCCGGGCCAAAGTAAACAGTCACCGGCTGAGGCCATTACTTGTTTCCTCAGTTTTTGCATCCCAAGGTGGGTAACTTCTACGGGGGAGATGGGAACGGATCCCCTTTTCCCCCGCTTTCGTCGGGAAGGGCATTCAATAGATCCGTTGCCGCAGGACAAAGTTCGGTTGAGACCTCGTGTAAGGACGACAAGAGAGGATTCCTTCCTGTCATACTCAATCCATAATCTTCAAGATATTGAACATTTCACATGATATTTGATATTCGCCCATTGGTTGTGTATTTATCTATGGCTTCATCATGATCGAGGATTTCCTTGTTCTTGTGCCGATTAAAGGGGACGATATGCGCAGAAAAGACAGGGCAATAACCAATACGGAAGCTTTCGGAATTCTGGAAAAAGGCGAATACGGTTTCCTGAGTACAGCGTCCGTCGATCATGTGCCATACGGTGTACCGATTCATTACTGTTTGATGGACCGGTGCATCTACTTTCACTGTGCCCTTGAAGGCAGAAAAATCAACAATATCATAGCAAACCCCAGAGTCTCCTTTTGTGTGGTGGGAAAGGCCGAGATTCTCCCCGAGAAATTCGCCACCCGGTATGAGAGTTGTATTGTTCAAGGACTGGCATCCGAATCATTCGGGGAAGAAAAACAATCGGCTCTTGAAGGCATGATACAAAAATATTCAAGCAATTATATCGCTGATGGATTGAAATATATCGAGAGGGAAAAAGATAAAACAAGAGTTTTCAAAATTTCCATAGAATCTGTTTCAGGCAAGGCAAGAAGATAGACGCAAAAACCCTTTCAATCTCCCACGGATAATATTTGAAAAGTTCGAACCAATCCCGTGGGGAGAACCCATTCGATTTCATCTCCCACTCTCAGGCCAATCAATGCCGCACCCACAGGCGCGAGGATCGAGACTCTCGCCTGGCTGCTGTCCGCATCGGACGGATAGACAATCGTGATTTCAGACGTAGAATCCGTTTCCAGCGTCTTGAATTGAACCCGCGAGTTCATGGTTACAACATCCGGAGGTATCTCTTCGGGATTCAAGATCGTTGCGCGGTCCAGCTCGTCCTGAAGCTTCCTCACGACAGGTGAGTCTTTTATATTCATTAAGATGCTATTGAGGCGGTCTATATCTTTCTCAGTAATATAAATCTTTTTAGGCATCTTCATGATGTCAGTCTCCAAGAATTTAGTATGTGAAATACCCAGGGATGTGCAATTTTATCTATTTTTTATATGAGTCCAGCACATTTAATATGGTTTTTATGAACTGGCGGACGGCATATCCTTCCATATTCACTAAAGGATCAACATCCTTTGGAAATACCTCCAGCAGTCCGGCCAGGTTTTTGTTCATTTCTTCAAGTACCTCGTTTAACTTCCGGGGCTTGCTGTGATCGAATTGAGAAATCCGATCCGCAGCCTCTATAAGACAAACCCATTGGTAGTCACTGTTCATAATCTTCCCGCATTTATTTCTCGTTCTATGGTTCTTTCCAGATTGTTCTTGATAAGCATGATCATGAACGCAATTGTATATATATGAAGCAAGTCCCTTCACTTTTTATTAATTTCCTTTCATTTCAAAAAGACCCGGTAGGATGGGTCCAGCCGGGCCTTGAACGACAGGTTTCCCTTTTTCTTGATGAGTGATTCAATCCATGATCGGAAATCAAGAAGGAATCAACGCACTGCTCAACAATTCGAAATTGCGAATATTTTCATAATTCTGACTGTCAAGCAGGTAATCCCATGAACCACTTCGATGGACGATCGTACCCCCGAAACCTGTTTTGAATCGGTGCATGCCATAAAAGGGGTGGTCGGGATCAGGAAGCGGTGAAACGGATCCCATGTCATACGTCAGGCACCCCTTTTCACGCGCCAGCTTGATGGCTTCCCAGTGCACAGCATACGATCCCATCAGGTTGCGCTTTTCATCGGAGGATGCCCCAAAGAGAAAGATCGCCCGTTGACCGGAGACGGCAATGATTGCGCCGGCGACGATATCGCTCCCGTCAGCGGCGAGGAGAAACAGAATCTCGGGAGATTCGGGATGAGTCATGCGCGTGGAGAAAAGCTCGGCAAAACAGCGATCACTGCACGCCTGGAAGCCGTTGCGCCTGGCTGTCTGCAGATAGAGGTCGTAGAACGATGGCAGCTGATTGGGCGAGGCTACCGATACATGGACTCCTTTTCTTCGTGAAAGCCGGATATTGTATCGACATTTGGGTTTCATGGCTGACAGGATTTCCTCTTCCGTACGCGCAATGTCGACAATCAGAGCATCGGCAACCGTGAAATCAATCGCCGCTTTCCGGAGGTTCCAGGTTTTGGTGCCGATATTCATTCGCAATTCCTGCAATCTGGGCGATATGCATCCCGGCCAGGGTTCTCCCTGCATCGCTTCGGCGGCATACGGAGATTCCCAGGGAAGGTCGTACCGTATGAATGCGATGTCCGAATCCATGTGACGGATCAGTGACTGGGACAACGCTTCGAGAAATATTCCATACTTGTCAGGATCAGGACCCGTCTCGGGTCCTTGAGGGATATAGGCGGCGGCAACCCCCTTGCCCAGGGGTCTCTTCAGGACGAGAACGTCGCCGTATTGCCCTTCCTCCGAGAGGAAATCAAAGGCAAGCGGCTCCCAGCCGAGATTGGACTTAACCTTTCCCCAGTACGTGGTCTGGAAGAGAATGTCCGTGGGAAGCAATGAATCCATTTTCTTTGGCTGCACGTCTATTCTCATTGGCAATCTCACTCCCGACCGCACACCCGCCCCTTCGAGGCATCGTTGAAACGGTATGCCGGATCGATGATCTTGCGAACCATTCCTCCGATACCCATTCGAGTGCATGGAGGGGATCTTCGGTGAAGCCGATGAAACGTGCCTCCCGTTGATCCCCTCATGCTGATACGTTTACAGGACTGTGGGACGATTTCTCCCCGATTCGTCCTTCAGATCATTCATGCACAGGGCGGCCTCCATCAAATCAAGAAAACCGCCCGAAGGACGATGGAGGCGAATGATTTGCAGAGTATTTTTCAACACTTCATTATCGGACAACAACAGTGGAGTAAATGCTCATAAAATGCACTTGCATTGCCTACGTCATATAGGCAATAAACAGAATCAGGCGAGCTCCTTCCAAAGCGGATGGCCATCATGAAACAGAATGAAAACATTGAAATTGCCCTGCAGGAACGCATCAAGGAACTGAATTGTCTTTATGGCATGGCACGTCTATCCGAAAGCTGTCATGGCTCCATAGAGGAATTTCTGAAGTGTCTCGTCGATTTTCTGCCCTCATCCTGGCGCTATGCGGAAGTTGCCTGTGCGAGAATTACGTTTAAAGGGAAAACATTTCAAAGCAAGGAGTTTGCATGGACACAGTGGAGACAGTCGGCTGAAATTCGTGTGAACAATGAAATTGCAGGTGATGTAACCATCATCTATATGCAGGAGCGGCCCATGGAGGATGAAGGACCGTTTCTCAAAGAGGAAAGGGTTTTATTGGAGGGTGTTGCCCAAAAGATCGGTGAAATTGCCGTCCGAATTCTTGCGGAGCAGGAACTTCAAGAAAACAATCGGCAGCTCCTTCTTGAAAGAAAGGCGTTGCAGGAAGCCAATACAGCCTTGCGACTTGTTCTTTCGAACATCGAAAATGAAAAGAAACATATTTATGAAAACATACATTTAAACATCGACAGGGTGATCATGCCGATCCTCCACGCCTTGGCACCTGCAGTATCGAGCAGCAAAATAAAATACTTAGAGTTATTGAAGACCAATCTGGAAGAAATTACAGCCCCCTTCATCAACCGGTCCTTGAAACATTTCAGTGTACTGACCCCTGCGGAAGTCAATATCTGCAACATGATCCGGAACGGAATGCGGACCAAGGAAATCGCCAACTTGCGCGGCGTCTCCACGGCGACGATCAATCGACATCGTGAAAACATAAGAAGAAAATTGAATCTCTCGAACAAGAAAATCAATCTGACGACTTACCTGAAGTCGAACGTTGGACCTGTTCCTTCCCTTCTTTCTGGAAAAGACGAATGAAACAAGGAGGATCTATGATTACACGCAATCTCGGGAAATCAGGGATTTCCGTATCGGCCATCGGATTGGGCTGCATGGGTCTCTCTGAGTTTTACGGGCCGCCCGCGCAGGAGTCGGAGGCCATTCGTCTGCTCCACCGTGCGGTAGACCTGGGAGTGACCCACTTTGATACCGCGGAGATCTACGGCCAGGGGCGCAACGAGCAGTTGCTGGGCAAGGCCTTTGCCGGGCGCTGGGGGCAAATCGTGCTGGCCACCAAGTTCGGGCCCCAACGGGATCCGGCCACGGGCGCCTTTCTGGGGGTGGACGGCTCTCCGGCCAATGTCCGCAGATCCTGCGAAAAGAGCCTTCAACGGCTGGGTGCGGACAGGATCGACCTGTATTATCTCCACCGCGTGGATCCATCGACGCCGATCGAGGAGACGGTGGGAGAGATGGCAAGGCTGGTAAAAGAAGGCAAAATCGGGGCGGTCGGATTGTCGGAGGCCTCGGCCGAGACGATCAAGCGGGCGAACGCCGTTTATCCCGTTGCCGCCCTTCAGACCGAGTATTCGATTTTCAGCCGGGATGTCGAGCGGGACATCCTCCCCACGTGCAAGGAGTTGAACATCAGCCTGGTCGCTTACTCGCCCCTGGGCCGGGGCATGCTGACGGGCCGCTATACTGTGAACGGGGAGCGGCCTGCCGGCGAGACGGATTACCGGACCCAGATGCAGCCCCGATTCCAGCCGGGCAATATCGAAGCCAACATCAAGCTGGTGGAGGCCATCAAGGAAGTGGCTGCGAAAACGGGATGCGCCGCGGCGCAGGTTGCCCTGGCCTGGGTACTCGGCCAGGGGGATCACGTTGTCGCAATTCCCGGCACCACCAGGCTCGCCAACCTGGAGACCAATCTGGGCGCGCTTGACTGCCGGCTAAGCAATGAAGACCGGGATGTGTTGAATAAACTGGCCGACAAGGTCCTGGGAGACCGGTACTCCCCCGGAGAGATGGCGGGGGTCAACCGATGAGCGTGCTGTGAGGATTGTTTCCCGTTATCAAAAAAGTGAGAAAGGCCAGAATATTCCTGATTTGTAATGGACTCAAATCAGCAGCAGCAGCACAGCGGAAGACGATCCGCGTGCACCGCGGGTGCGCTGCAAACCCCATCCTGCCAGATAAAGACTGCCTGGGCAGATCCTTTTAGAGGCCATCCCGAATATGGCTTGTCCTCGTAAAAGGTCGTGTGATAGTCTGAAATTACACAAGAAGCCATCTGTCTGACAAGTCAACCAGTCCCCACCCGCAAACCACCAAGGATTCAGAAAGGAGGGAATGCAGCACCATGGGACGATTGATGTGGATTGTCGGCCTCTTTGTCCTAGCCCTGTTCATCATACCTTACCATTCCCAAGCAGCCGAGTATGTAGGATCTGAAAAATGCGCCATGTGCCATTCCGATGCCTACGGAAAATGGAAAGACTCTCTTCACAACAAGTCCCAACAGGAGCTGTCCTCCGCGAACGACACGGTTGTCGTGGATTGGAAAGGAACCCTGAAGCTCAAAGGGGGGAACATTCCCGAGTACACCGTCAAGTTGTTCAAGAAGGAAAAAGATTACTACGCCACGTTGGTCGACACGAAGAGCCCGTCCCGTGAGCAGACCTACAAGGTCGTCCGCACATATGGCGGATGGGGGTGGAAACAGCGTTACCAGGTCCGAATTGGAAGCTTCCATTACATCCTGCCCATTCAATGGAACCAGGCGTCCTCGCGCTGGGTATCCTATAACCCGCAGTGGTGGTACAGCGCCGACGGGAGCCTTAAGGAACCCACGACCAGGAACTCTTTTGAACTGGATTGTGCGGGATGCCACAACACCGGCCTTGTCCTGTCAAAGGGTAACAAAGGCGTCGAGGTCAAGTACACAGAGTTGAACACGGGCTGCGAGAAATGCCACGGTCCCGGTTCGGCGCATATGGGCAACCCGAAATCGGGCATCATCAATCCCAAAAAACTTGCCTACGACCGTAACATCGAATCCTGCGGACAGTGTCATTCCCGCGGTGTGAGCAAGCCCTCGGGAAACTACGGCTACCCCTGGAACGACAAGGACAACAAGCCATACATGGTCGGAGAGCCCCTGGATCAGTATTACCAGTTCCGCCCCGGCGAATGGGGAGGCATGACGGCCCACGCCAAGAGCCATCACCAGCAGTGGCATGATCTGCTGAGAAGCAAGCATTACGGCAAAGTCACCTGCACGAACTGCCACGATCCCCACGGTGGTCCGAATCGTTTCCAGCTTGCCAAGACGGACAGCAACAACGACCTGTGCCTCAGTTGCCACAAACGCAGGTATGGAACCACCGAGGCGGTACGGAAGCACACGAAGCATTCCTACGCGCCCGAGACGACCGGAACCAGCCGCTGCTCCTCCTGTCACATGGTGAAGACGGCATCTTCCGCCGAGGCGGGGGATATCCATTCCCATGACTTCAAGATCATCAAGCCCCAGGAGAGCCTTGAGGCCTTCCGGAAGGATCCCAGGAACGTCGTTCCCAACTCCTGCAGCGGCTGCCACAAGGATTGGGGCAAAAACGAGGCGGGGTACGCGGCGGGTGTGAGCGCCTACGAGAAACTGTTCAAGAAATAGCGATACGAATCGATATTGTTCATTCAATGACGTATAGGAAGGGGGTATGGATTATGATCTGTACCCCCGATTTTATTCGACAAATACCCGTTTCTCGAAAGAGATGGGGTTTCCGGTTCGGGAGTGAAAGGAGACCATCATGAAACCGACGGAAGAGCTTGTTCATGAGCATAAAGTGATCCTGCACGTCTTAAAAAAAGCTGCGACAGAGGCGCGGGGCATGCAGGAGAAAGCCGTCATCCGGACGGTCCTAATCGAGATGATGCTTGATTTCTTTAGGAACTTTGCCGATAAATGCCACCACGCAAAGGAAGAGAAGAACCTTTTCCCCACGCTCGAAAAACGGGGCATGGCTCACGACAAAGGTCCCATCGCCGTCATGCTGGCGGAGCATGCCGAAGGAAGGCGAATGCTTTCCAATATCGACGGACTGCTTCCCGCCGCAAGGCGGAACGACAGGGAGGCAACACTGGGTATTGCAGAGAACCTTGCCGCTTATGCGGTCCTTCTTGAGAACCATATTGACAAAGAAAACAATGTGTTGTTTCCGATGGCCGAACGGCTGCTCACGGAATCCGACACAGAAGAACTGGAAAAGGCGTTTGCCAAAATCGAGGAGATCGAGACGGGCGAAGGCGTACACGAGAAGTATCATCATCTTGCTCATGAAATCTCGGATTATGAGTGACGGCCTCCGCACGGAAGAGGGGTATATTTCAAGCAGTATTCAGATGTTGCGGCTGGGCAGTGCCCGGAGCTGACCCCGCCGTTTCTGAATGCACGATTCCCGCGGTGCGGGCTACATCGTCTGTATGTGAAGAGCCACACCATTGATTCGACATTGAACAAGAACGTCTTGAAATCCGAGAGGACCGTTGAATAAATGATGTTTTAGCTGAAGTGTTCAATCGTGATTTATCGGGAAATGAGCCGTATCAGATAATATGTCCTCTACATTGATGTATTTCAATCGTAACGTGTGCTATCTCATGAATGTTCTTCAAACGCATTTTGTAATCATCGATTGTATATGTACGACCCATCACAAGCGATATAATGCAGGCATATTTATTCTGTGCAACCTGCCAAATATGTAAATCACTGATTTTCGTATCACCGTCAGACTCTATTTCTTCTATAATTTCATTTTTTATCGGTGAATCCATCTCACGCTCAAGCAGAATTTTAGCGCTGTCTTTCAGCAGCAGCGCGGTCCAACGTAGGATCAAGCCGGCACCCACAATCCCCATAAATGGGTCGAGCCAATTCAACTGAAAGTATTTCGCCCCAAACAGGGCAACAATTGCCAAAACGGATGTTAATGCATCCGCGAGAATATGCAGATATGCCGATTGCCTGTTCAAGTCCTTATGATCGTGATGATGCTTTGAATGTTTATGTTCATCCTGATGATGATCATGTGAGTGTCCTTCCGCATTGAGAATAACCGCACAGACGATATTGACTGCCAGTCCTATTATCGCCACGAGTAAAGCTTGGTTGTACTGAATTTCGAGCGGATTTATTATTCTCTCAATCGATGTGTAGATCATGAAAAGACCAACAATCCCGAGTAATATTGAGCTGGTATACGCTCCAAGAATTTCAATTTTCCAAGCTCCAAATGTAAATCGGTCATCTTGAGCGTATTTCCTTGCCAGGACATAAGCAAGCAATGACAATCCTAGAGCAAAGGCATGTGTTCCCATGTGCCATCCGTCTGCAAACAGAGCCATCGAATTGGTCAGCCAACCAAAGAATATTTCGGCTATCATTGTGATCAACGTGATGATGACAACAATGAGCGTCTGCTTTTCGACCGTTTTCTTTTCAACATTGAATACATGCTGATGTTGCCACATATCGATATTTTCCCGATGCATCGATTTTCCCCTGATCTTTTATTTATCCGTCAATTCCGTTTCATTGATTTGCATTCTTGCAGTATTTACCCTATTTCAAATTCAAAAATCCCTCGATGGTTTTTCGAAATTCCATCAATTCTTTTTCAAGATCCTTATCCTTGTTTTTATTCAGCACACATTGATCAAAATGGTCTTCAAGTAGTATTTTTGTTGCTTTGTTCAGTGCGGCCCTGACAGCTGATAACTGTAACAGAACCTGGTCGCAGGATTGACCATCTTCAATCATTTTTTTTATGCCCCTGATATGACCTTCAATTTTGGACAGCCTCTTGACGACCTCATCCGTATGTTCATGCGTACCCATAACCAGATCCCCTCCCCCGGGATGGGATCTGATAAAATGGGCAACCAGAGATGTCAACTCTTTTTTTTAAACATTGTTTATCTGCTCGGTTTTTATATTGTATTTTCAGGTGTTTATGGTTTGCTTGCCACTTTGTGAGCCTGCCATCGAGATGGCCGGCACCACCTTCGAGAAGTCTTCGTTTCGACTCCATTGCGCCGATTACAAAGTGGACTCATTACGCCGATTACGAAATGGCTTTATAGCAGTGATAATTAACACGCTTCCTATTGAATGCTGACATACCGGCGGACACGATGCCGCCCGGTAAGGCCTGCTCAAAAACACCGCCCCTAAAGATGCAAGGCATGACAATTCTTGTGTCATACATCGTGACATTTTCGGCATGATCGATGCCTCATCTTGCTGTATTCACGTTGTTATCATGAGATATTTTCGCTGACATTCTTCCCGGCGCTAAGGTCGCTGGGTGTGTTCCGTCATCCGGCAGACAAGGTTCTTGGAGAGGCGGTTGCTCAAGAAGGACTGTCGCCGATCGACATACGCTGCCCGGACACATCAAATACTCCTGTTTTTAATCAAGTATACGCCTTGACAGAAAAATACATCACTTCTATACTCCGCCCTCTCAACAGCAGTATCTTATGAATGATCGAACCAAAGAGGATAAATGAATTAAATGGAGGAAGCCGTAAGATGTATTGATCCCGACGCGTCCGCAAAAATAAATGCGAACCGGCTGATATGAATGATTCGGATGGAATTGATAAAGGAGATATACGCATGGACATGTTGAAGTTCTTTAACATCATTCATCTAGAGCACATTCTCTTAAACCCGATGAGTCTTGAAAAACTGGAACAGTTGATCACACTTCTGACTCTGAAACCCGGGGCACGCGTGCTCGATATCGCCACGGGAAAGGGCGAGTTTCTCATCCGGCTTGCAGAGCGGAACCGGCAAATGACAGGGACAGGAATTGATCTCTCTCCCTTCTTCATTGCCGATGTCCGGAAGAAGCATCAGGAACGTGTTCCGGATGCCCAACTCCATTTCCTGGAGATGGACGGGGCCGAGTATGTCCCGGAGGTCTCACAGAGCTTTGATCTGGCAGCCTGCATCGGTGCGAGCTGGATTTTTGGCGGGCATCGAGGGACGCTGAACGCGCTGCAGAAGATGGCGGCCCCGGAAAGCTGGATCGTCGTGGGAGAGCCGTACTGGCGGCAGGAGCCGGAACAGGAGTATTTGGAAGCGATCGAAATGGCACGGAACGACCTCGGAACCCATGATCAGAATGCAGACGCCGGGCGAGAGCTCGGACTGGAGCTGGTCTACACGCTCGTAAGCAGCCAGGATGACTGGGATCGATATGAAGGGTTGCAGTGGTATTCTGCGGAAACCTGGGCGTGTGATCATCGGGACGATCCGGATGTGGAGACCGTGCTGAAACGAGTGCGCGATAGCAAGACAGCGTATCTGAAGTGGGGGCGGGAAACGCTTGGATGGTCGATTTATGTCTTCAGGAAAGGGGCGGTATAGCTCATTTCAAGTTGGCTGACGCGCCTTATCGGGCATGCCCATAACGAGCCGGATGAGGAAATTTCGTAAATTCCGCAGATTCGTGAAGGTTCAGCGTTAACCAGCCTTTTACCTGGCTTTGACCTGCTCTCTTTTCCATATTTGACGGTTTCGGCAACCCACACCGGATTTGAAAGGCTTACATCTCTGGGCAAAGAAACTTCCCGCGTTTCAGGATCAGCCTTTGAAGAACAGGTACCAGACGATCAGAAGAGCACCCGAGCCCCAGATGAATGAACCGATTCCTCCCATCGGGTGTAAAATCATGGCTCGATAGTAATGCTTCTTGCACCAGGCACCCGTGAATGGAACCGCGCCGGGGAAATGCAGAAGATGTCCCGGCTCGCCGCAATTGTCGCACAACCCGCAGAATCCTTTCGGGACACCCTGCTTTTCGAGAGTCTCTGGGCTCTTGTTCCAGAGATCGCAATAGCAGTTCCCGTAAGGCCATTCTTTTGCCTTGAATCTCACAATCACGACTTGTCCATCGAAGGCTGATCGCTTGCACTCCTCCTCAATGATCCTCTGAACCTCTTCTTCAGAACCCCCACCCGTACCAGCACCGATGAGAGGCATTGCCAGAGATTGATACCCATGCTCAATCGCCGCATCCATGGCTGATTTTGCAGACTTGCGCACGGATGCTTCGGAGGAACACCAGTGATGGTTGATCCCGGCCACATGAATAATGGCCTTAAACGGAAGTCTGCCCGCAGAAGTGACTGCGGCGCCTCCTAAAGGCAACACGCCATGACGGCGAAGTTCCCTGAAGGGAGCAAACCCTGCTCTGCTTTTGATTGCTCCCGAAACACCTTTTGGGATTAGAAGCCACCAGGGAATGAGATTGCGGTTCCAGGGATTGACGATGGCATCAACGTTTTGATCAAGCAAGTCACCGTCAACGACAACAAGATTTTGTTTATTCATGATTTATAACAAACCATTCATCCTGACGATGTTCCTCAACTGATAGCTTTAGCGCCTCATACCGTATAAATATTTCATTCACAATTAGGATCTTATTTTATAACAGTTGACTTACTCATGAAATCCAGAGAAACCTTATAGTTAGCCGCATGTTCTCAACCTGTCGGGTAATCATCATCTGCCAGTCACGGTGAGGGGATCGTGATGAAAGTTAAGAAGAACAGGAAATTATGCATGGAAATATTACGAATCCGGCAGTTTTTTTCGTCTTGCGCCTGCCAAGGAATTCGGATGCCGACAAAACGTTGTCCGGTTGCTGACCGAATTCGACGAGAATACTACCCGCAAGAACAAGCCACAACCATGATCGTCACTGATGTATGGATGTAAATATTGAATCTGTCAAGGTAATTCAGATTGTCAGGGAAAACAGCGGGCGACCTTTCGTAAGTCATGTTTTATAAACATTCTTAAGGGAGGGCTGTTTTATGGTGCTGCTGGATGCGTTTCGTCAAGGAGATGTTTACCTCGACTACCCCTTCGAGGATGTCAAGTTCCGCTATGAGAAGCAGACGGGAAAGGTCTTTCGCCGATTTTACGGGCAAGCCGAGGAGGAGGTGAGCCATAGCTCCAATCTGTACCATGATGCCATATCGGCCGGGAAGCAGATCACCCGCGAGGAGTACTTCCGTGATTGATGGAAAAGATATTTTCGTCCAAAGGCGCTACCAAACCGACCCGTTCGAGACCTTCTGAGCAACTGCTGTGCGTCGATGCCGGCGAGTTTGCAGATCCACACACACGAAAAAGATAGCTTCCATTTGCCAACAAAATTGCAAACTTCCATATAATGCCCCATTGCAGTCAGAAACAAACAGAAGATCTCTGGTATCCTGGAAGGTCCAATAAAAGCAGAAATTCAGCCCGAGATGTGGTACATGATTCGAGGGTGAGTCAGTTCTGTAACTTAACGATTAAATTGTATTATTTAACAACAAGATCGGGATGGAGCAGATTGAAACGATGAAAAAGAAGTGGTTATTCCTTCTTTTATTTTGTGCACTTGCCGTGGCGTTACTCGCGTTGTTCTTTATGAAAAAGGACGTCGGACAACCTCGCTATTTCAAAGATCAGGCCTATTATTACGAAACGCTACGGGCTCTTTCTCGCTGTTCCAGCAGGGGAACTGACGTTGCCGAAATCTATGCCACAATAAAGGGTATCCCCTCCGGCAACGAGCAGGAATGGTTTCGTGCCTGGGAAAGGACGGCCATCCGCATCGAGAAACGGGCGGAAAGTCTAAAGGATCCGATCAGCCGCGGCTGGGCCTATTTCCGCGCGCATAATTACCGTCGTTCGGCCGAGTTCTTTTTGATGGCAAGCGATCCTAAACGACCTGAAAGCTATTCCAAGTGTGTCGAAGCCTTCTATAAAGGTCTCGACAGCCTGAAGGTCAATTACGAGAGGATCCACGTTCCCTATGAGGGCAAATCGCTGCAGGCGGTATATTATCCGGGGCCGTCGGGATCGGAACGGAAACCCCTCATCGTTGCGATGCCCGGTTTTGACGGCATGCAAGAGGAGGTCTATTTCACAATCGCCTCGGCGGCAACGCAGCACGGTTACTCTGTTTTGACGTTTGACGGCCCGGGACAGGGATCCGCATTGCGCAATCAAAATCTCAAGTTCACTGCTCAATGGGAAAAACCCGTGGCTGCCGTATTGGACGAATTCCTGCGCACTCATCAAAGGCCAACAAAAATCGTGCTTTTCGGAAGCAGTTTCGGAGGTTATCTGGCGCCCCGGGCAGCTGCCTTTGAAAAGAGGGTCGACGGAGTTGTTGCCTATGATGTGTTTTTCGATTTTCAGGAAGTCTTCCTCCATCGCATTCCTCCGTTTGCCAGGACTGCGATGCGCTATCTATTGGATAACAAAATGGATGGTACGGTGGGATTCCTTATCAACGTGAGATCTTGGCTCGACCCGAGCCTTCGGTGGGGTTTTGCCAATCTTCGTTGGACGATGGGCGATGGTGAGCCGGCAGAATTGTACCGCCGCCTGGCCGCTTATTCCTTGAAGGATGCGGCGAAGAGCATCCGGTGTGATGTTCTAATCTTTGGTGGGAAAAACGACCACTTCATTCCTGAAAATCAAATCAAGGACTTTCAACAAAGCCTCATCAATGCGAGGAGTGTGTCCACGTTTGTCTATTCTGAGGAAACCGGTGGAGACCAGCACTGCCAGCAGGGTGCCATGATGCTCTGGCAGGAAGACTTCTTTGATTGGCTGAAGGAAAAATTCCCTCCATCAAATCATGTGAAGTAGAGAAGAATTCCGTGTTCGTCAGTTCGTGTAATAGCTTAAATGGAGGACTCCTTGGAGGAAAAATCAATGAAATGGAGGACGCTGTAAGATGAACTATTCTTTCTTCAGGAAGAATGCAGAAAAAGTCCGGCAGGCGATGCAGAAAGAGGGAATCGATGTGTTGATCCTGACGCATCAGCAAAAGTACTCCTATGTCGCCGGAACGTTCCACAACGACTTCAACCTCGGGAACTGCCTGTTCGTGTGGGCAAAGGAAGAGCCCACGCTCCTGGTCTCGCTTGCGGAGATGGGAAGGCTCATGACGGAGGGCTACATCAAGGACATTCGCTTCTGGATGCCTGCGTATGCCGGCATCGAGCCCATCAGCTTTCTGGACACGGTTGTCACGATCCTTCGTGAGCGCGAATGCCACAATAAGGTGATCGCCGTGGAAATGCCGTCCATTGCCTACCTGATGTACGACCACCTCGCCAAAAACCTGCCCGATGCAACCATCGTGGACGGCGAAAAGATGATCAACGACGTCATGATGAAAAAGGACGAGGAGGAACTGGCGCTGATTCGCCGCGCCTGCGGCATCGCCGATGCGGGCACCCGGAAAATCCTTGAAAACGTTCGGGTCGGAGTTACCGAGGCGGAGCTGATCGGCCATGCCGAGCTTGAAATGCGGCGGCTGGGCGCCTCCTATTACTACACGCCGAACCAGTGCCTCTTTACATCCCAGATGGGCTACGGCGATCACCTGCCGACCGACAGGATTCTCGTAAACGGAGACCGGATCTATTACGACCTGCATCCCGTCTGGGACGAATACCGTACGGACAGCTTCCGGACGCTGGCGTTTGGGAAACAGTCAAAGGATTACATGAAGATGGTCGATTTTATCAGGCCGGTCATCGAGGAATTGAACGGGATGTTTGTGCCCGGTGCGAGCACCAAGGAAATCGAGAAATGGTATATCAGCCGTCTCGCAGAAGGCGGGTATCCAGATTTCGGATCCGTTCCCCTCGGGCACGGGATCGGAACAGGCCATCTGCCCCCGACTTTTTGCCACGACGACGACTACATCCTTGAAGAAAACGTCATGATCGTTCCCTGTGCGCACATCTACGATTTCAAGACCAATTGCGGCGTATTCGCACTGGAATATGTCGTTTGCGTGAAACCCGGAAAAGCGGAGGTCTTTACGAAATACCCGCTGGATTTGATTACCATCGAATAGAAAGATTCAGACCCACAGCCCATGCAGGACAAGTTTCTGCATGGGCGAATCCATTCCGAGGACATAACGCCTTACTTTTCCTGCATCAATTCCTGGAAACAGGTGTTATGTACCCGGTTAATTCTTCTGCGAAAACCGTACTTCTCCGAGTGGCGATACTGCTGTGGGAAAGTGGCTCGTTACATCATCCGGGCGTCCTCCTCCCGGGAACGAATGACCTATATGGAACAGGAGGGAAAAGATGTCTATGATGTCAAAGGCGGGATGTCCGCATAGAAGACATCGCCGGCTGGTCGGCGATCGAGAAGCAGTGTTGTTGACAAGATCAACCCGATAATCTATAGGGTTGACCGCTGGCTATGCTATGTTTAGCAGCATAACACCGAGTCAGGTCCTGCAGTTGAAAAGGGCCATTGTCTTTAGAAGGAAAAAGGAAATGTCCATTTTGCTTTATAACCAGAGAATATGAGGCGCCTTTAGAGAATCTGGAGGATTCTCTTTGCAGGCACCACCCGCCACGATCCCACCTCAGACCGAATAGGCCCGGACCTGTCCTGCCGCGGTGAGAGCGGCGGGGACCAGGAATGATGCCGTGTTTGGTCATCAGAATCCAAACAGCATTCCTCAATCTTATTCTCGTTTGAAGGGCAACTGTCATGCCGTCATTGCACCTGTGTGCGTCTGACGGCCTGTCGTGTGTGTGTTGACGACACACTCGTCCGGCCCCGGGGAAGGCAAGTCCCGATCGGTTCCAGCCGATCGAAGGCATGGCCGCTGCGTCCTTCAAAACATCGGCAGTGAACCAGCATTGTGCGCTCCGAGCCGCCGGTCCTAAAGAGATCTTCCATGGGCGGCGGACAATGGGTGCAGTTGGAAACGGCTGCGCCTCCCGTGCTCGGAAAGGAGAAAGCGATGACGGGAAATCCAACAGAGAAAGGAGTGTATGGTTATGGATGTAAGCAGAAGAGGGTTCCTGAAGCTCTCCGGTACGGCCCTGGCCGCCAGCGGTATCGGCATCGGACTCAGGCCCGTATCGGCGTATGCCCAACCGCTGAAGATCCAGTATGCCAAGGAGTACACGACGATCTGCCCGTACTGTTCCGTCGGCTGCAGCATCATCGTCTCCGTCCGCAAAGGCGTGGTGGTTAACACGGAGGGTGATCCCGACAGCCCGATCAACCGCGGGTCCCTGTGCACCAAGGGCGGTTCCATCTACCAGATGGCCGTCAACGAAAACCGCCTCGGTAAACCGCTCTACCGGGCACCTTTCACGACGGAGTGGAAAGAGGTGGACTGGGAATGGGCTCTTGAGAAAATCGCCCGCAATATCAAGGAAAGCCGCGATAAAAGCTTCAAGTTCAAGAACGATAAGGGTGAGACGGTCAATCGAACGGAGGGGATCGCCTCCGTCGGCAGCGCCGCTCTCGACAACGAAGAGTGCTTTGTTTTTCAAAAATTCCTGAGGGGCCTGGGTCTGGTGTACATCGAGCATCAGGCTCGCCTCTGCCACAGCTCCACGGTTCCCGCCCTGGCGGAATCCTTCGGACGCGGCGCCATGACGAATCACTGGATCGACATCGCGAACAGCGACGTGATCCTGATCATGGGCGGCAATCCTGCATCCAATCATCCGGTTTCTTTCAAATGGGTCATGGCTGCCGTGGACAAGGGCGCGAAGGTGATCTGCGTGGACCCGCGGTTCACCCAATCGGCGGCGAAGGCCCACATTTACGCCCCGCTCCGCTCCGGGACGGACATCGCTTTCCTCGGCGGGATGATCAAGTACATCCTCGACAACAACCTTTACTTCGAGGAGTACGTCAAACATTACACCAATGCTCCCTTCCTGGTGAACCCGGCCCTCAAGCTCCCGGGAGACAACAAAGGCGTGTTCTCGGGCTTCGATGGCAGCGGGAAGTACAACAAGGATACCTGGGCCTACCAGACCGAAGGCAGTGGACGGATCAAGAAGGACATGGGCCTCAGAGATCCGAACTGCGTCTTCCAACTCCTCAAAAGGCATTACTCTCGTTATACGCCGGAGCTGGTCAGCAAGATCACGGGGACGCCGCAGGAGAAACTCCTGGAAGTCTACAAGCTGTACGCCTCGACGGGCAAGCCCGACAAGGCAGGCGTCGAGATGTACGCCATGGGCTGGACCCAGCACACCGTCGGCGTCCAGAACATCCGGACCATGAGCATCATCCAGCTTCTTCTCGGCAACATGGGGATTCCCGGCGGCGGCATCGCGGCCATGCGCGGCGAATCCAACGTACAGGGCTCCACGGACTATGGCCTCCTCTTCCACATCTGGCCGGGCTACCTGAACACCCCCAAGGCGTCGCTCGGCACACTGAAGGCATACAACGAGAAGGAAACACCGTCGACAAAGGAGCCCGACAGCCTCAACTGGTGGAAGAACAAGCCCAAGTATGTCGCCAGTTTCCTCCGGTCCATGTATGGGAAGAACGCCACACTGGATGAGGCATACGAACTGCTTCCGAAAATCGACGACGGGGCCAACCACTCATGGCTCGTACTGTTCGATCATATGTACAAAAGTAAATTCACCGGTCTGTTTGCCTGGGGCATGAATCCTGCCTGCAGCGGGGCGCACTCCAACAAGGTCCGGCAGGCCCTGGGCAAGCTGGACTGGATGGTGAACGTCAACCTCTACGACAACGAAACGGGCTCCTTCTGGCGCGGCCCCGGCATGGATCCGACGAAGATCAAGACGGAGGTCTTCATGCTGCCCTGTGCCTCCTCCGTCGAAAAGGAGGGGAGCATCACCAACAGCGGACGCTGGATGCAGTGGCGCTACAAGGCGGTCAACCCTCCCGGCGTGGGTCTCCCCGACGGGGACATCTGCTCCGATCTCTTTGTCAGGATCAAAGCCCTTTATGAAAAGGAAGGCGGTCCTTTAAAGGATGCTATCGTAAAAATGTCCTGGCCTTACGGGAAAATGTCCGGTGCGCACTTCCATTTCGATCCCCATGCCGCAGCCCGGGAGATCAACGGCTTCTTCCTGGAGGACAAGAAGGTCGAAAACCCGACCAAGAAGGGCGAATTCAAGGAGTTCAAGAAGGGCGATCCCGTCCCGACCTTCGCCTGGCTGCAGGACGACGGGTCCACATCATCGGGCTGCTGGATCTATTGCGGCTCCTACCCGGGGACAAACCTGTCGGCCCGTCGCGGCCAGAAGGACCCCACCGGCATCGGCCTTTACCCCGAATGGTCCTGGTCCTGGCCGGTGAATCGCCGGATCATCTACAACGGCGCCTCCGTGGATCTCAGCGGCAAACCTTGGAGCAACAACAAGAGCATCATCACATGGAACGGCGAGAAGTGGGTGGGCGACGTGCCCGACGGTGTCGGCAACCCCGGCTCAGGGCGGCCGCCCTTCATCATGAAACCCGACGGCGTGGCCAGTCTCTACGGCCCCGGCCTCGCCGACGGTCCCTTCCCGGAGCATTACGAGCCTCTCGAGTGCCCCGTGGAAAAGAACCTGATGTCGCCGCAGAAGCACAATCCCGCCATCCGGCGATTCGACAAGTCCGGTGTCGGCTCCGATCTCGATATTTATTCCAATATCGCCAGTTGTGATCCGAAGTATCCCTTTGTCTGTTCCACGTACCGGATCAGCGAGCACTGGCAGACTGGTCTCCAGACGCGCTGGTGCCCCTGGCTGGCAGAAATGCAGCCGGAAATGTGGTGTGAGATGAGCCAAGAACTGGCAAAGGAGAAGGGCATTGCCAACGGCGAGAAGGTAATCGTCAGTTCTCCGCGCGGCAAGGTGGAGTGCGTGGCGATTGTCACCGCCCGGTTCAAACCGTTCAACATCGGCGGCAACACGATCCACGAAGTGGGCATTCCCTGGCATTTCGGCTGGATCACCACGGCTGAGCGGAAATACAATCCTGGCGACAAGAAACCGGAGGTCTTCACGCGGGGCGACGCCGCAAACCACCTGACTCCGACCATCGGCGACGCGAATACCACGATACCTGAAAGCAAGGCTTTCATGGTCAACGTGGTGAAGAAGTGAGGGGGGTGACATCATGGCCGAATACATCAAACTGATTGACGTTTCGAAGTGTACGGGGTGCCGGGGCTGCCAGCTGGCCTGCAAGCAGTGGAACCAGATGCCGGCAAGGCAGACGAAGAACAACGGCACCTACCAGAATCCCCCGGACCTGCAGTGGAACACCTGGACCCTCATCCGGTTCCAGGAAGTGGCCGACAAGGACGGCCTCAAGTGGCTGTTCCGGAAGGACGGGTGCATGCACTGCACCGATGCGGCCTGCGTGAAGGTCTGCCCCAGCGGCGCCCTTTACCACACGGAGTACGGCACGGTGGGCCTGAGCCAGGAGAAGTGCATCGGCTGCAAGGAGTGCATCGCCGCCTGCCCCTTCGACATCCCGCGGTGGAACCGGGCGACGGACCGCATTTACAAGTGCGATCTGTGCCTCTCCCGGATCCAGGCGGACCTCAACCCGGCCTGCGTGAAGGCCTGCCCGACGGGTGCGCTCACGTTCGGCGAGAAGAAGGCCATGACCAAGGCGGCCTACAAGCGGGCGGAGGAATTGGGAGAAAAGGCCTCCGTCTACGGCGACAAGTTCGTCGACGGGACCCACGTGCTCTATGTACTGCCGGAGAAGGTGGAGGTGTACGAGAAGCTGCCGAAGAAGCCGACGGTCCCGGCCTCGATCATCGTGTGGAAGGACTTCCTGAAGCCGCTGTCCCTCTTGGCGGCGGGCGGCGTGGTTGCCGGGTCGTTCCTGCACTACCTCATCCACGGGCCGAAGTCGCCCGATGAGGACC
>DAOSEM010000010.1 GCA_035363115.1 Syntrophales bacterium
CGCGAAATAGGGCCGTACATCGCCCCGGACCGCCTCGCGGGCGGTCCGGGGCGGAGAGAGGAAAGGCGGGAAGCATGGAAGAAGTGTATGCGAAGCTGGCGAAGCACCTGGACCGTCTGCCCATTCCGTACCCGGAGACCTCCTCCGGCATCGAGCGGGAGATCCTGGCCCGCTGGTTTACCCCGGAAGAGGCACGCATCGCCCTGGCGATGACGGGCCTCCCCGAGGCTGCGCCGGCCATCGCGACGCGCCTGGGAGTGAAGGAGGAGACCCTGGCCCCGGTGCTCGAGGACATGTCGAAGCGGGGGCTCATATTCCGGATCGCCAAGGGGGAAAGGCGGTTCTACAACCTCGTTCCCCTGGCGGAGGGCATGTGGGAGTTTCACATCCACCAGAACAACGCGGAGGATGTCCGGCTCCTCCGGAAGTACTTCGACGAGTTCATGACGAAGGGGTGGTACGGGACGAAGACGAGCCAGCACCGGATCGTGCCCATATCGCAAAGTGTGACGCCGGACATGGAGGTGCTTCCCTACGAGCAGGCGGAGGCCCTCGTCCGGGCCCAGACGAAGATCTCCGTGGCCACCTGCATCTGCCGGAAGGAGGAGAAGATGGTCGGGGTGGGCTGTGACCACCCCGTGGAGACCTGCATGGCCTTCGGAACGGGTGCATACTTCTACATCGAGAACGGCCTGGGCCGCGAGGTCTCGGTCGAGGAGGCCCTGGAGATCCTCCGGAAGGCGATGGACGCGGGACTCGTGCTCCAGCCGGGAAACGGGCAGAAGGTCTGGAACCTCTGCATGTGCTGCGGCTGCTGCTGCGCGCTCCTCCGAACACTGAAACAGATGGACCGGCCCGCGGAGGTCGCCCATACGAATTTCCGGGCCCGGGTCATCCCGGAGGAGTGCACGAACTGCGGCATCTGCGAGGGCCGCTGCCCCATGGACGCGATTCGGGTGGAAGACAGCGCCGTGGTGAATCCGGACCGTTGCATCGGCTGTGGCGTCTGCGTCGGCGCCTGCCCGTTCGAGGCCGTCAGGCTCGACTACAAGAAGCCAGAAGAGCGCTATACCCCCCCGCGGGACGTCATGGAGATGCAGATCACCATCGCCCGGGAGCGGGGACTTCTCTGATCGCCGAAAGCGGAATCCGTTTCAACGGAGCGAGACACGGGCCGGACCCGACCGCAGGATTGTTCATTCTCTTCCAGAGGACGGAGAAAGGATTCTGTCATGCCTCAAGATACGTTCCGGAAGCTCCAGCAGTACCTGGACCTCCTGTCCCTGGGATTTCCCCCCACGGATTCGGGCATCGAGATCGAGATCCTGCGGAAGATGTTCTCCGAGCGGGACGCCTCTTTGTTCCTGGCCATGAGCCCGCGCCTGGAAACACCGGAGGACGTGGCCGCCCGCCTGAATCTCGATCCCGGCGAAACGGCGGGCCACCTCGAGGACATGGCGTCCCGGGGTCTTCTTTTCACCCTGAAGAAGGGCGGTGTCACAAAATACGGCACCATCCCCTTCGTCCACGGCCTCTTTGAGTT
Organism: Syntrophales bacterium; assembly: GCA_035363115.1. Classification (NCBI taxonomy): domain Bacteria; kingdom Pseudomonadati; phylum Thermodesulfobacteriota; class Syntrophia; order Syntrophales; species Syntrophales bacterium. Next base: position 1,544 of record DAOSEM010000010.1, read on the forward strand.
CCAGGTGACCCGTCTGGACCGGGATTTCTCGGCACTCCTGGAGCGCTATTTCCACGAGGCCTTCTACGACGCCGTCTCCCGGAGCGCCGCGGCGTTCCTGCGGACCGTGCCCGTGCGGGAGTCCCTGGATGTCACCCATCAGGTCGCCGCCTGGGAGGACGCCGTGGAGATCCTTCGCGCACAGCCCCGCATCGTCGTCGCCGAGTGCATCTGCCGCAAGCAGCAGACCCTGCTCGGAAAGGGATGCGGCAAGCCGCGGGAGGTCTGTTTCATGTTCGGCTCCATGGGGCAGTATTACCTCGATCAAGGGCTCGGACGCGAGGTCGGCCTGGAAGAAGCCGTACGGCTGCTGAAGGAGGCCCGGGACGCCGGCCTCGTCACACAGCCGGCGACGGCACAGAATCCCGGGGGGATGTGCAACTGCTGCGGCGACTGCTGCAGTGTGCTTCGGGCCTTGAACCTGCATTCCAGGCCCGCCGAAATGGTCTTTTCGAATTACTATGCCGGGGTCGATCCGGACGCCTGCACCGGCTGCGGGGCCTGCCTGCACCGCTGCCAGATGGCAGCCATCTCGATGGACGAAACCGAGCATGCCCGGATCGACCGGGACCGCTGCATCGGCTGCGGCCTCTGCGCGACCGACTGCCCCCTCGAGGCGATCCGGATGGTTCCGAAGGAAGAACAAAGGGTTCCACCGCATGGAACAATGGAACAGATGTTGAACATGGCCCGGCTCCGGGGACTGGCATGACCGTCTCCGGACAGCATGGTCCGCAAAAAAAAGACAGGGAGAGAATGATTATGGAGAGCAACATCAGCCGGTTTCTGGAATTCAACGTCGCCCACTACGGAGAGTACGAGCAGTTCATCTACCTCGGCCCGGAAGGGGAAAAACGGATTAAAAACACGGATCTCCTGGACCAGGCCCGCCGCCTGGCCACGGGCCTCCGGAAGATGGGTGTGCAGAAGGGCGACATCATCGGCACGGTGGTGAGCAATCTCCCCGAGACTCCGTCGCTCATCAACGGCATCAACCGGTGCGGCGCCGTCTATCTCCCCATCATCTTCATGCTGACGGCCAAGGAGATCCGCTACATCCTGGAGGATTCCCGCTGCAAGTTCGTCCTCGTGGAGGACAAGCTTCTGCCCAAGGTCCGGGAGGCCGCCGAAGGTGTGAAAACGGTCGAGACGATCATCGTGATCGGCCAGGAGCGCGGAGAGGGGCTTCTTCCCTATGAAGACTTGCTGGCGAAGGGGGACGAACTGGGAGACGTGGTCCCCGTCGAGGCGGACGACCTGTCCATCCTGATGTACACCTCCGGCACGACGGGCTTCCCCAAGGGCGTCATGTTGAGCCACGGCAACATGGAAAAGCAGATGATGACGGGCTCCCAGGTGTGGGGAGGAAAGAAGGGTGAGATCATGCTGACGACGGTTCCCATGAATCACATCTTCGGCGTCATCAGCACCCTGGAGCTGTACCACCTGGGCTGCGTCAGCCTCCTGATGCCCCCCTTCGATCCACGCAAGGTCCTGGACGCCATCCGGGACTACAAGGTGTCCTTCATCCCCGTCGTACCCACCATGCTCATTTTCCTGATGATGGTCTTCGATCCCGCGAAGGACGACACGTCCTCCCTGGACCTCCTCATCTGCTCCGGCGGCCCCCTGGCCCTGGATACCCTGGAGAACGCCCAGAAGACCTTCAGGATCGAGATCACCCAGGGCTACGGCTGCACGGAAGTCGGCGGCTCCATGACACGGCAGCGCCGCGACTGGCCCCGCAAGCCCGGCAGCGTCGGCTTCCCCCTGCCCGGCCTGGCCCTGCGGGTCGTGGATGCCGACGGGAAGGACGTGCCCCGGGGCGAAGAGGGGGAGGTCATCTGCAAAGGCCCCATCGTCATGAAGGGCTACCTGAACAAGCCCGAGGAGACCGCCAAGGCCCTCGTCAACGGGTGGCTTCACACCGGCGACGTCGGGAAGCTCGACGAGGACGGGGAGCTCTACATCACGGGACGCCTGAAGGACCTGATCATCAAGGGCGGCGAGAACATCGATCCCGGCGTCGCCGAGGGCTGGCTGTACAAGCATCCGGCGATCTGGGAGTGCGCCGTCGTCGCCATGAAGGACCCGAAATACGGCGAGGAAGTGGCAGCGGCAGTGACCCTGAAGCCGGGCCAGCAGGCCACCGAGGAGGAGCTCCTGGCTTACCTGGGCGAACACCTCCACCATTTCGTGGCCCCGAAGAAGATCTTCTTCTTCGACGCCATGCCCAAGACGGGCCTGGGCAAGATCCTGAAGCGGGAAATCCGCAGAATCATTAACGATAAATAGCAAGAAACGAATTTGGAAGGAGAAGTACGATGGATTTCATATTGAACGAAGACCAGAAGATGCTCCGGGATACGGTCCGGCGGATCGCCGAAGAGAAGTTTGCGCCCATCGCCGCGGAGATCGACGAGAAGGAGGTGTTCCCGTCGGAGTCGGTGAAGGTCCTGGCGGAGAACGGCCTGTTGGGCGTGCAGATCCCCGAGGAGTACGGCGGGGCGGGGGCCGGGATGCTGGCGATGGTCCTGGTGGTGGAGGAGATCGCCCGGGTGTGTTGCTCGACCTCGGTCATCCTGACGACCCAGGCGCTGGCCTCCGACCCGCTGCTTTTGGTGGGGACGGAGGAGCAGAAAAAGAAGTGGCTGTACCGGCTGGCCTCGGGGCAGTGCCTGGGGGCCTGCGGGATCACCGAGCCGGGGGCGGGCTCCGACGTGTCGGGGATGAAGACGACGGCGAAGAAGGTGGATGGCGGGTATGTCCTGGACGGCGCGAAGATCTTCATCACCAACGGGGGCGAGGCGGAGATCGTGACGGTCCTGGCCTACACGGACCGGGAGAAGGGGAACCGGGGCATCAGCATGCTCCTGGTGGAGAAGGGCGAGGCGGGATTCACGGTGGGGAAGAAGGAGCACAAGATGGGGCTCCACGGCTCGGACACGCGGGAGCTGGTGTTCGAGAACGTGTTCCTGCCGGCGGACCGTCTGCTGGGCCCGGAGGGGGGCGGATTCCGGACGCTGATGACGACGTTCAACTACACACGTCCGGCCGTGGGCGGCCAGGCCCTGGGGATCGCCCAGGGTGCCCTGGAGGCGTCGATCAAGTACGCCAAGGAGCGGGTGCAGTTCGGGAAGCCGCTGTCCTCGTTCCAGGGGATGCAGTGGATGCTGGCGGAGATGGCCCTGTCGGTGGAGACGGCGCGGTCGATCGTGTACCGGGCGGCGTCGATGATCGACTCGGAGCCGGAGGCGGCGGACCTGCCGAAGATCGCCTCCATGGCCAAGTGGTACGCCTCGGACGTGGCGATGAAGGTGACCACCGACGCCGTGCAGGTCTTCGGGGGATATGGCTATGTCCGGGAATATCCTGTAGAGAGAATGATGAGGGACGCGAAGATCACCCAGATCTACGAGGGGACCAACCAGATCCAGCGGACCATCATCGCCGGACAGATCCTGCGATAAGCCGGGAGGCGGCGGACGCCGTCTGACGATCAACCCATCACCGAACATTCCAGACGAGGAGGATTCATGAAGTATCCAGAACTTTCGTATGAATCGTTTTTCAGCTGGGTGAACCGCTCCCGGATCATGTACTCCCCGGGCCTGCGGAGCGAGGTGGGCTACGAAATGGCCCAGCTGGGCGGGACCAAAGCGGTGATCTTTACCGACAAGGGTCTCGTTGGCGCCGGGGTGGCCGGGATGGTCGCCGAGGCCGTGGAGAAATCGGATCTCGAGCTGGTCGGGATCTTTGACGGGGTCCTCCAGGACGCCCGGATCGATCTCATCAACGAAGGGGCCCGGTTCTACCGGGAAAAGGGCGCCGACTGCCTGATCGCCGTGGGCGGCGGGAGCGTCATGGACACGGCCAAGGCGGTCAACATCCTCATCGGCGAGGGCCTGGACGACTTCGCCCCTCTGGCCGCCCAGGCTGCCCTGTGGGACGGGGCGAAACCACTCCCGCCTCACATCGCCTTTCCGACGACGGCGGGGACGGGCTGCGAGATCACCAACGCCATGGTGGTCCTCGACACGGAGGCCCATGCAAAGCTGCAAGTCACCCATCCCTTCTGCAACTCCGACATCGCCATGCTCGACCCGGAGCTGACCCTGAAGCTGCCGGCAAAGATCACCGCCTTCACGGGCATGGACGCCCTGACCCATGCCATCGAGGGTGTGACGTCGAACAACGCCCAGCCGATCTCGGACGCCCTGGGGTTTCATGCGATCCGCATGATCTGCCGCTACCTGCCGGCGGCGGTCCGGGAGCCCGACAATGTAGACGCCAGGGGGAACATGCTCCTGGCCAGCTGCATCGCCGGGATGTGCTTCGTCAACGCCCTGACCGGCGCCGTCCATGCACTGGCCCACTCGCTGGGCGCCATTTACGGCATCCCCCACGGGCTGGCCAACGCCATCATGCTGCCCCACGTCATGGAGTTCAACCTGGAGGAGCGGCCGGAGCGTTTCATGATGATCGCCGACGCCATGGGGATCCCCGTGGACGGGAAGGATCCCATCGAGGCCGGGCGGCTGGCCGTGCAGGCCGTGAAGGACCTCCTCCTGGATGTGGGCCTCACCCAGACCCTGAAGGACTTCGATGTCCCCGGCGATCGGGAGGGTCTCGCCTCCCTGGTGGAACTGGCGTCCGGGGACGGACAGATCAGCTACAATCCGCGGTACGTGGAAGAGGAAGACATCATCAACCTTTACCTGAAAGCCCGTTAGAAAGGAGAAAGCCCATGGAATTCTGGAAGGATCCGCAGGAGGCCGTCACGGCCGTTTTGAAGCTCCACGAGAAGGTGTCGCAGGATCCGGAGCTTTCGGAAGGGATGAAGAAAGTGAACCAGCTCATCCTGTACGATTACACCGAGAGCGGCCCCGGCTGCGCCGTCTGGGTGGACTCCCGCGGCGGCAAGCTCGAGTTCGGAGCTGGCGATCCCCCGGGGACGCCGGACCTGGTCATGAGCCTCTCCGCGGACGACGCGCACCGGTCCTGGTCCGACAAGCTGAACCCGGTCATGGCGATCACCCGCAAGAAGATCCGGGTCAAGGGCTCCGCCGTGGGACTCCTGAAACTGGCCCCGAAGCTCAAGAAGGTAGCCCTTGCCTACAACGAGGTCCTGCGGGAGCTGGGCTGGGAAGACAAGATCATCAAATAATCGCCGGAACCCCGGGCGGTGCGCCCCATTCGGCCGCCGCCCGGATGCCTTTCCACTCAAGACAGGGAGGGTGAAGGATCATGTGCCGCTACTGCACGGAATACGGCAACGGAACAAAGTGGTATTTCAACCCGGACAATTACCGCCCGGAGCTGTTCCAGGCCCCGGGACACAACACCGCCTATGACATGCTCTCGGGGGTTTACAAGAACAGCTTCGAGGTCGGCGCCGTCGCCGACAGCGAGGACACGCTCCCGGACTACAATTTCGGTGGCGCCTTCAACATCGCCCTCGAGAAGATCACCCAGCACCAGGGGCAGGTCCTCCCCCTGGAAGACGCCCTGAACGTCATCGACATGATGCCGGGGGACCGCTTCCTCCTCATGCACTGCGCCTGCCGGCGCTACTTCGGCCACAAGGACGTGTACTCCTGCCTCTTTTTCGATCCCGTCGTGGACCGGGCCCTGGAGCAGCGCCCCTGGGAGACCGACAGCCGGGTCATTACCCGGGAAGAGGCCAGGGAATTTGAAAAGGAAATGGACCGCCTCGGCCTGGTCCATTCTCTGTGGGACTCCGGCGTGGACGCCGACGGGAAACCGCCCATCGTCATGTGCCACTGCCTGGAGACGGACTGCATGCCCACCCGCATGCGGGCGCACTTCGGGATCGTCAACGCCCAGCGGAAGGGGGAATACGTCTCCGTGGTGGACCGGAAGAAATGCGCCGAAGGCTGCACGAAAATGCCTCTCTGCCTTCCCCGCTGCCCCTTCGGAGCCCTTCGGTACTCCCCCCTGGACACCATCGCCAGCGTGAACATCAGCCGATGCTTCGGCTGCGGCCTGTGCCGGCCCGTTTGCCCCACCGGGGCCATCCGGCTGGTGGACCGGACGACCTATCCCGCCCTTGTGGACGAGTGGTAACGGCGGAAAGGAGGTGCCAGCCATGGAAGAACACGTAACGCCACGCTACCGGATCGCCGTGGACGAGGATGCCTGCGGCAACGCCATCGAATGCCTGAAATGCGTCCGGACCTGCCTCGACCACGGGCCGAACGTCCTGGCCTACATGAACAAGGAGGCCCCGGATCCGGACAAGTTCATTCCCAGAAGGCTCGAAGACATCGACCACCGGATCATCTCCGGCTTTATGATCAACTGTGACGGCTGCGGCGAGTGCGTCGCCGTCTGCCCCAAGAGCGCCCTGACGCTGGTCGTTCCGCAGTCGCAGGTCCCCCGGGCTCTCATCCCCCGGGACGGCAGCATCGTCCTTTGCGGCACGCTGGCCGACGGGACGGAGATTTTCCCCGACTAGGATGGGCGGAAACTTAATGCGTGCGGCCTGCGCCGCCTTTCTTGCCGGCCGGGGCTACGCCGCCCGCACGGATTTCCGCGTGCCGGGGACGGACATCCGCGTGGACGTCGCGGCAGTTCTCCCCCGCCTGCGGGACCTGAAGGCGAGGCTCAAGCGCGGCTTCGTTCCCACGGGGGTCCTGCACCCGCTGATCGGCGCCGGCTGGGTGTCCCTGGAGGAGATTACCCGCCGGACGGGATATCCGCCCGGATACATCGTGTCGGTCCTCGAAGAGGCGGCCCGGGAACACTGGGTTGAACTCGACATGGAGAACCGTAAGCCCCGCTGCCGGATCCGGGACTATCGGCCGCCGGCGAAGGAGTGCCTGGTGGCCTTCGACGGCACGGACCGCCTGGCGGAAAAGATGAAGGGACTGGAGGCGCTGGCCGGGTCTTACTCCCGGGCCCAGTTCATCTTTCCGTATGACCTGGATGAAGAAACCACGGACCGGATCGCCGGTATCGGGGCCGGTATCGTCCGGTATCACCGGGAACATGGCGTCTTCCAGGAACTCGTTCCCGCGGAGACCCTGGAGATCGAGAATCCTGGCCGTTTCGCCCTGATCGTGGAATACGTTTTGTACGAGCATGTCTGGCTCCGGACGGGGGAGATTCTCTGATGAAGAAACCGCGCGTCTTTTCCTTTACAGGCAAGGGAGGATCGGGAAAAACGACCCTGGCCTCCCTCATGCTGGCCGCCCTGATCCGCCGGGGGACATTCCAGGACATTCTCGTCATCGACGCTGACCCGGACGCGAACCTGTCGGCGACCCTGGGGATCCCGGTGGAGGCCACGGTCGGACAGGCAGTGGACCGCCGCCGCAGCGAGCTCAAGGGATCGGCGGGGCGGGGAAGAAAGCTGCGCTTTTCCCTTTGGGACACGATCCGCCACGACCGCTCCTTCGACTTTCTCGTCATGGGCAGGACCAGCGGTGAGGGCTGCTACTGCGCCGTGCATTCGGTCCTGACGGAGAGCCTGCTGGACACGATGGCCATGTACGACCTGGTCCTGATGGATTTCGGCGCCGGGCTGGAGCACTTCAGCCGCCGGGCCGGCAACCCCTCGGATACCCTTCTGATTTCCTGCGATCCCTCCCGGCTAAGCTTTGACACGGCCCGGCGGATCGACGAGCTGGTACGGGAACTGTCCCTGCCCTACGACCGGATCTACGTGGTGGGCAGCCGTTTCCCCCGGGAGTCGGAGGACATCTTCTTAAGGTTGGCGCGGGAAGCGGGGATCGAGCCCCTGGGTGTGATCCCCGCAGACGGCGACGTGGCGGCCCGCAACCTCGCCGGAGTCGACCTGCTGTCCATGGACCCGGACAACACCGCCCTTCAGGCCGCGGAGAGCCTTCTCGAGAGGCTCATCGCGCCGGGTCCGGCGTCCTGATAACCCCAAACCCCTTACCGTCCCGGGACCTTCGGAGAACCGGGGCCATTTTTCGGAGGTGCCCCCATGAAAGGCAACACAGGCAAGATACTCAACGTGGATCTGACGGCAGGGAAAACGGAGATCGAGGCCCTTCCCGAGGCCTGGTACAGGCAGTATATCGGCGGCAGCGGGCTGGCGGCCAAGCTTTTCCGGGAGCGGGGGCGATTCGACCTGGAGCCACTGGACCCCGCGGCCATGCTGATCTTCATGAACGGCCCTTTCGCGGGGCTTCGCCTCTCCGGGGCCAGCCGGAACAGCGTCGCGGGCTGCTCTCCCCTGACGGGGCACTGGGGCGACTCCTCCTGCGGGGGGTTCTTCGCCCCGGAGCTGCGCTACTGCGGCCTCGACGGTCTCGTGATCACGGGGCGGTCCGACAAACCCTCCCTGCTCCTGGTCGAGGACGACCGGGTGCAGATCCTTGACGCCTCCGACCTCTGGGGGAAGGGGACCGAAGAGACGACACGCCTTCTGAAGGAGCGCTACGGGAAGAACGCCCGGACACTGGTCATCGGTCCCGCGGCGGAAAAGCTGGTCAAGTTCGCCCTGATCCTCAACGACGGCCACCACGCCACGGGCCGGGCCGGCTTCGGCACCCTCATGGGGGCCAAGCTCCTCAAGGCCATTGTCGTGAAGGCCTCGAAAAAAACGATGGAACTGGCGGACCCGGAGGCGTTCGAGGAGCTACGGAAAGACCTGAACGAGCGCATCAAAGAGGCCCTGGCGTCCAACGTCCTTCACGAGAACGGGACGGCGGCGAACCTGATGGGCGGTGTCTACAGCGGCGATGTCCCGGTCAAAAACTGGACCTCCAACTTCTGGGAGGAAGCGGCGGAGGCCCTCTCGGGAGGAACCCTGACGGACCTGTACCTGACCCGCCGCGGGGCCTGCGCCTACTGCGGCATCGCCTGCAAGCGGGTCGTGGAGGTCAAGGAAGGCCCCTTCGCCGTCCCCGAGGGACCCGGGCCTGAATACGAGACCATTGTCGCATTCGGCACCCTCATCGGCAGCATCGACCTTGCGGCGACCTGCAAAGCGGGGCGCCTCTGCAACGACCTCGGAATCGACAGCATCTCCGCCGGCGGGACCATCGCATGGGCCATGGAGGCCTTCGAACGGGGGGACCTCACCCTGGAGCAGACGGACGGCGTGCCCTTCGTCTGGGGTGACATGGCCACGGTCATCGACGTGATCCTCCCGAAGATCGGCCGACGGGAGGGGATGCTCGGAGAACTCCTTGCCGACGGCAGCGTGAAGGCCGCCAAGAAGATCGGGAAGGGTCTGGAGTACACGGTTCACAGCAAGGGGCTGGAGGCGCCCATGCACGACCCGCGCGGCGGCGGGCACGGGATGGCCCTGACATACGCCGTCGGCGCCCGGGGGGCCTGCCACGTCGCCGACCCGATGCTGTTCATGGAGATGGGAGCCCGGTACTACCCGGAGATCGGCTTCGACCTGATCCTGGAGCCGCAGACCTCGGAAAACAAGGCGGAGGCCGCCGTGACGGCGGTGGCCCTGGGGGCCATCGAGAACAGCGCCTGCTTCTGCAACTTCGCCGACGCCGAGGTGACCATCCCGGACTGGCTCATCCTCTTCAACGCCGTGGCCGACTATGGATGGGACGCCGAGGAGATGATGCGGGCAGGCAGGCGGATCTATTTCCTCAAGCGCCTCATCAACCACGAATTCGGCCTCACGGCCGCGGACGACAGCCTGACGCCCCGGATGCTCGAGCCGGGCAAGGATGGCGAGGCCGATGGCTCCCAGGTGGACCTGGCGTTCATGAAGGCCCGGTTCTACGAACTCATGGACATCGACCCCGAGAAGGGGATCCCGACCCGGGAGGCCCTTGTGGCTGCAGGCATGGAAGAAGAGGCGGAACGGACATGGGGCTGAACCCTATCCCGACAGACAGGCGGGCCTTGACTTTTGGCCTCCGTTCTTCCATGTAACAGGAAATCCAAAGGAAGGGAGAATGCTTATGAAACGAATCCTGTTTGCCGTCGCCGTCGTTTTCCTGTTTGTCACCGTCGCAGCCGCCGCCGGTCCCAAGACGTACCAGGTCACGGGGCCGGTCCTGGAGAAGAAGGACAACATCATCGTCGTTCAGAAGGGGAAGGACAAGTGGGAGCTCGCCCTGTCGAAGGACACCAAGGTGAAGGGCGATCTCAAGGTCGGCTCCAAGGTCACCATCGAGTACACCATGACCGCCGCCAGCATTGACGTCAAAGAGGACAAGAAGGCCGAGAAGAAGGCACCTGACAAGAAGGCGCCCGCCAAGAAGTAGCCGGCGGGTTCCCGCAGGCATGCATGGCGGTCCCGCCCCCCGGCGGGGCCGCCTTCTTTCCCGGCCCCTTCGCGGCCGGAACATCCGGAGGCGTCATGGCTCAGCAAATCCCGCCGATTCTCGTCGCCAGAGGCAAATCGGACCTCTTCCTGTACCCGAAAATGGCCAACCGGCACGGACTGATCGCCGGCGCCACCGGCACGGGCAAGACCATCTCCCTGCGCGTACTGGCGGAACAGTTCTCCGCGCTCGGTGTCCCCGTCTTCCTGGCCGACGTCAAGGGAGACCTCTCGGGGATCGGCCGGCCCGGCGGGGATCACGCCAAAGTGGCCGAGCGTGTGAAAGAGCTCAAGATGCAGGAGTTCTCCTTCTCCTACGAGGGGTATCCCGCCGTCTTCTGGGACGTCTTCGGCGAGAAGGGTCACCCGGTCCGGACAACGGTCACGGAGATGGGACCGATCCTCCTGTCCCGGATCCTCAACCTGAACGAGACCCAGAGCGGCGTCCTGAGCATCCTCTTCAAGATCGCCGACGACAACGGATTCCTGCTTCTCGACCTCAAGGACCTGCGCGCCATGGCCCAGTACGTGGGCGACAATGCCGAGACGTTCCGGCTCCAGTACGGGAACATCTCCAAGGCCAGTGTCGGCGCCATCCAGCGGAACCTTCTCGTCCTGGAAGAACAGGGCGGCGAGCAATTCTTCGGTGAGCCTGCCCTCAACATCGACGACCTCCTGCAGACCGACGCGGCGGGGCGGGGAGCGGTGAACATCCTCTCGGCCGACCGGCTCATGCAGTCCCCCAAGGTGTACGCCACGTTTCTCCTCTGGCTCCTGTCGGAGCTTTTCGAACACCTCCCCGAGGCGGGGGACCCTCCGAAGCCGAAGCTCGTTTTCTTCTTCGACGAGGCCCACCTCCTCTTCGACGACGCCCCAAAGGCCCTGGAGGAAAAAATCGAGCAGGTGGTACGGCTGATTCGCTCCAAGGGCGTGGGGGTTTATTTTGTCACGCAGAACCCTCTGGACATCCCCGACGCCGTTCTCGGCCAGCTGGGCAACCGTGTCCAGCACGCCCTGCGGGCCTTCACGCCCCGGGACCAGAAAGCGGTCCGGGCCGCCGCGGAGACCTTCCGGGCCAATCCCGGCCTCGACACGGCAGCGGCCATCCTGGAGCTGGGCGTGGGGGAGGCACTCGTCTCCATGCAGGACGAGAAAGGGGTGCCCGGGATCGTGGAGCGAGCCTGGATCGCTCCGCCCCGGAGCGCTCTTACGCCCCTGACGCCTGCCGAGCTGCTCGGGATCGTCAAGGAGTCTCCCATATACGGCTCATACGAAAACGTGGTGGACCGGGAATCGGCATACGAAAAGCTCAAGACCCGGGCGGGACAGGAATCGGAGTCGATGCCGCCCGCGAAGGGAGGGAAAAGGCAGCCCAAAAGCCAGACGGAGCAACTCGTCGGCGCCCTGACCACGAGCGCCGCCCGCGCCATCGGCAGCCAGATCGGCCGGCAGCTCATCCGCGGCGTCCTGGGATCCCTGTTCGGAGGACGGCGATAACAGAAGTTCTTTTCGGAACCCCTCCGAAGAGACGGATGCCGCGGCCACGAAAAACGGGAACGGATTTCAAATCCGCTCCCCTTCCTTTCTTACACTTCGCATCAGGGCACGGGGGCTGCCACGGGGGCTTCCTCTGTCGCGAAAACGTTTCTGTTCTTCGCCTTCTGAAACCGAAGAGCCTGGGGTCCGGAAACGTTTTCTGATTGCTCCTCTGGAAACCCCCGGTCGCGCCCCCGCGAACGTTGGTCAGGGGAGAGGGGGCTTCCCGGAGCGCGAATAGCGGCTTTTTCGGGGCACCCTGCCGTCGCAGCGCAGCGCCCGCAAAGTCATCTGTCTGAGCACCGTCCGGTGCGAGTTATGACTTTGCAATGGAAATTTATCCCTATTGCTCCTCTGGGAAGCCCCTCTCCCGGACCGACGTTCGTGGGGTTAGACATAGTAAAACGAAGGACACATCCCCATTTTTTTGATTCGGTAACAACGCACCATGCCTGTTCGTAACGAAATATTTGGGGGAAGTGTTCTTTTTGGCCGACGTTCGCGGGGGCGCGACCGGGGGTTTCCAGAGGAGCGATTAGGACTTTTTCCCCATCCCTCCAGCCTGACGGACCGTCGACGAGGGAACGCGGGGAAAAATGTCCGCGACGGCGGAAGCCCCCGTGGCAGCCCCCGTGCCCTGATGCGAAGTGTAAGAAAGGAAGGGGAGCGGATTTGAAATCCGTTCCTCTCTTGTGCGGACCGGCGGGTGTCCGGTCAAGCGACGGCGGGTGGCGGTTCCGCGGGCGGCTGCTCCACGGGTGGAGGCGGAGGCTGGACGTGGATGCCTTTCATCCGGGTCCCGAACCGGCTGAAGATAACCCCGCCCAGCCCCAGCACGACGGCCAGCACTTTCACGATCGGCCCGATATAGGGAATCCACCCGGCGAACCACAGGATGATCAGGCCCCAGAAGGTCTCGCGGACGATTCCCTGGTTCCGCCTCTTCACCAGCGCGTACACTTGCCGGCCGACAAGCTGCGACATGGCGATGAACCCGGTCAGGGCCGCCACGGTCATGATGACGACCTCCAGGGGAATCAGGACGATCCCGATGACGGAGATGGCCAGGAGGATCGCCAGGGGCACCGCCAGGACCAGGGCCAGGAGCCCCCAGAGCGAAGAGCGAAGGGTTTCTTCCCGGATGGTCGTGGAGATGACCGCGATGGGCTTCGGAATCAAGACCGTCACGAGCATGGCGATGATGAGGAGGCAGAAGAAGATCGCCAGGGAAATGACGGCCAGGACCCAGGACCAGCCCTCCGCTTCGTCCTCGACGGCGGAGGATACGAAGGCCCAGAAGTTGGTCGTGTTGATCGCGGTGACGCTCCCCCGAATTTCCGCGCCCCGTCCCCGGACAACGGTGCCCCCGATGGAAACCACGTCGCCTTCGACGATGGCCCCCCGACTCACCACGACCGACGCCCCCACGGCCACGACGTCCTTTTCTACCGTACCGTTCACCGTTACCTGACCGCCGAAGGAAACAACGCGCCTTGCCTTCGTTCCCGCCTCGACGGTGACGTCGCTGCCGAACTGGACGATGGAAGCGGCCTCATGGCCCGCCGCGGAAACGGATGCGGACATCAGGAGCAAAAGAAGAACGCAGACGTAGATCCGGATTTTCATGACCCGGTCCTTTCTTTGGGCCGGCCTCCCGGCTTCCTTTTTTTCCATGGATCATAGCCTGCCTCGCGGCAGGTTTCAATCATCGCCATACCGAACGAAAAAAGGCCCCGCAATCCGCGCCGCATTGCCGGCCCGCACCTATCCGAGAACCTCTCGCACGACCCCGGCGATCCGGCCGGCGTGGGTCTCCGTTTCCTCCCTCGTCGGGCCTTCCACCATCACACGGCAGAGGTTCTGGGTCCCCGAATATCGCACGAGGACCCGGCCCCGGCCGTTCAGCGCCGCTTCCGCCTCCCGGACGGCCGCCATGACTTCCGGCACGGTCTCCAGGTCAGGGCGGGACCGCGTCTCTACATTGAGAAGCACCTGGGGATAGACCGTCATGAGGCGTCCCAGCTCCGAGAGGGAAGCTCCGGCCCGGTCCATTGCCGCCAGGACCTGGAGGGCCGTGAGGATGCCGTCGCCGGAGGAGAGGTGCTCCAGAAAAATCAGGTGGCCCGAGTCCTCGCCGCCGAGGACGGCCGCCCGCTCCTTCATGGCCGCGAAGACGTAACGATCCCCGACATCCGTCATGATCGAGTCGATCCCCATTTCCCGGAAAGCCAGTGTCAGGCCTATGTTGCTCATGACCGTGCGGACGACCAGGTTGTTCGCGAGCCGTCCTTCCTCCCGAAGCCGGCGGGCAGAGATCGCCAGGAGGGTATCCCCCGTGAGAACCCTGCCTGTCTCGTCCACGGCAATGACCCGGTCTCCGTCGCCATCGAAGGCAAAGCCCGCATCGGCCTTCTCCTTCACGACCCTCCCGGCAAGGGTGCCCGGGTGCTGGGAGCCGCAGCCGTCATTGATGTTCTTCCCGTCGGGCCGGGCGAAAAGGACCGTCACCTCCGCCCCCAGGGCGGCGAAGACCTCCGGCGCCACGCGGTATGTCGCCCCGTTTGAGCAATCAAGGATGATTTTCCGGCCCGCAAGGGAAAGACCCGGTACGGTTCCCCGGAGAAAGGATTCATAGCAGCTCCGGGCGTCATCGAGGGAACGGGCCATTCCGGGGGAGTCGGGAAGCGGTCCGGCGCCGTTCTCCCGATCGCCCAGGATCAGCCCCTCAATGGTCTCTTCGGCGTCATCGGGCAGCTTCGTGCCTTCCGCGGAGAAGATCTTGATCCCGTTGTCCTGGTAGGGATTGTGGGAGGCCGAGACGACGATTCCGCAGTCGGCCTGCTTGTCCGACGTCAGAAAGGCCACCGCCGGCGTGGGGATGATGCCGGCCAGGAGGGCGTCCATGCCGGTCGAGCAGATTCCCTCCATCAGGGCCCGCTCGAGCATTTCCCCGGATTCCCTCGTGTCGCGCCCGAGAACGATCCGGTGGGCCGGCTGCTCCCGCTGCAGGAAGAAAAGTGCCGCCGCGCGGCCGATGCGGAAGGCCATCTCCGCAGTGATCGGGTAGCGGTTGACGGGTCCACGGATCCCGTCCGTTCCGAACAGCTTTCCCATTCCACTCCTCCTGGAAGTCACTCCCGGACCGGACTCTAAAACGCCCGGGGAAAACGGCGGTTTTCATCTCCCGGCCGGGAATCGGCGGCGATCCTATCCTACCGAAATGTCTTTTGCAACCCGGATTTCCAATCCCCTGGAAGAAGGGAAAGAGTCCGTTGTGCTCCGCCTTTTTTTGGTATACACAGGTTCCCCACCGCAAGGAAAGGAGATGCAGTCCATGCGCGCGAAGGCAACCGTCATCGGCGCCGGCAACGTGGGGGCCACCGTGGCCCAGAGGCTGGCGGAAAAGGAACTGTGTGACGTCGTCCTCATCGACGTCGTCGAAGGGGTCCCCCAGGGAAAGGCCCTGGACCTGAGCCAGGCGGCCCCCATCGAGGGACACGATGCCCTTCTTACGGGGGCGAACGCCTATGATGAGGCCGGGGGATCGGATCTCATCGTCGTCACCGCCGGCATCCCGAGGAAACCCGGAATGAGCCGCGACGATCTACTGGCAACGAACCGGAGCATCGTTTCCGCCGTGACGAAAGAGGCCGCTGCCCGTTCCCCCGAGGCCGTCCTGATCGTCGTCAGCAACCCCCTCGATGCCATGTGCCATGTTGCGTATGAAGCCAGCGGCTTCCCGAAGAACCGAGTGATCGGCATGGCCGGCGTCCTCGACGCCGCCCGCTTTCGCTCCTTCATCGCCCGGGAGCTCGGCGTCTCCGCGGAGAACGTTCATGCCACCGTGCTGGGCGGGCACGGAGATACCATGGTCCCCCTGCCCCGCTATACGACCGTTGCCGGGGTTCCCCTCCCGGAGCTTCTCCCGCCGGAGCGCATCGAGGCGCTCGTGGCCCGGACGAGGAGCGGCGGCGCCGAGATCGTGGGACTTCTCAAGACCGGCAGCGCCTACTACGCCCCGGCCTCGGCGGCCGTGGACATGGCCGAGAGCATCCTGAAGGACCGGAAGAAGATCCTTCCCTGTTCGGTCCTCCTCGAGGGCGAGTATGACATCCATGGATTGTTCGTGGGGGTTCCCGTCAAACTGGGAAAGGGCGGTGTCGAGGAAATCATGGCCCTGAAGCTCTTGAAGCGGGAATGGGAAGACCTGCAGCGGTCGGCCGCGGCCGTCCGGGAACTGGTGGACATTCTCTCCCGCCTTGGGTAAACTGGCAGCACCGCTGTGAGCAAAGCCCCTTGACATTGCCGGTCCGGGCTCCTATAACGCCCGCAGCGGAAGGATGAATCCCATGAACGCACCTCTCAAGACCCGGTTTGCCCCGTCTCCCACGGGCTATCTCCACATAGGCGGCGCCCGGACGGCCCTTTTCAACTGGCTGTTCGCCCGCCGGCACGGCGGCATCTTTCTCCTGCGCATCGAGGACACGGACCAGCTCCGCTCGACGGAGGAATCCACCCGGGCCATCCTGGACGCCATGACATGGCTCGGCCTGAACTGGGACGAAGGCCCCTTCTTCCAGGCGGAGCGCGTCGGCATCCACCGGCAGATGGTCGAGAAGCTGGTGGACGAGGGGAAGGCCTACTGGTGCACCTGCAGCCAGGAAGAGTTGGAAGCAAAGAGAAAGACGGCCCTGGCCGAGGGACGGAAGCCCAAATATGACGGAACCTGCCGGGACCGGCACCTCGCCCCGACCCCGGGCGCGGTGGTGCGGTTCCGCTGCCCCGAGGGCGGAGCCACCCTGATGCGGGATCTCATCAAGGGCAACATCGTCTTTCAGAACGAGGAGCTGGACGACCTGATCATCCAGCGGGCCGACGGGTATCCCACGTACAACTTCGCTGTCGTCGTCGACGACGCCCAGATGGGAATCACCCACGTTATCCGGGGAGACGATCATGTGAACAACACGCCCCGACAGATCCTCCTTTACGAGGCCCTCGGATTTCCCGTGCCGCTCTTCGCCCACGTCCCCATGATCCTCGGATCCGACAAAGCCCGCCTGAGCAAGCGCCACGGAGCGACCTCCGTCATGGCCTACCAGGACATGGGCTACCTGCCGGAGGCCCTGGTGAACTACCTGGTCCGCCTGGGCTGGTCCCACGGAGACCAGGAGATCTTTACCGGCGACGAGCTGACGAGCCTCTTCGACCTGGACGCCGTGGGCAAGTCCCCGGCGGTGTTCAATCCGGAAAAGCTCCTGTGGCTCAACCAGCATTACATCCGTTCCTATTCGCCGGACCGACTGGTGCAAGCCCTTCGGCCCCTGTGGCCGGCGGCATCGGACCCCGCCCGGGAGCCTCTCGTGCGCGGGGTGGTCCGGGATCTCCAGTCCCGGAGCCGGACGCTTCTTGAGTTGATCGACGGTGCCGCCTTCTACTTCGCCGAGGAGGTGGACTATGATCCCAAGGCGGCGGAAAAGTTCCTGACGCCGGCCTCGGCCGCCAACCTGGAAGTGGTTCAGATGGAATTGCCCCGACTCGAGAATTACTCCAAGGAGGGTATCGAGACGTTTCTTCGCACCCTGGCGGAGTCCCGCCAGGTGAAACTCAAGGACATCGCCCAGCCGCTGCGTGTAGCACTGACGGGAAAGACCGTCAGCCCGGGAATCGACGAGGTCATGGTAACCCTCGGCCGGGAACGGACCCTCAAGCGAATCGCCGGGGCCTTGTCACACATTCGCGCCGGGAACTCCTCCTGATCCCCGAAACGCCCTGACAACACCGGATGGTCTGCGGGAACGGCCGGTTTTTCATTGACCTGCCCTGCTGATTGTGGTTATTTAGGTGCCGTTGTTATTGAACCCATTCACTATGATTCCCCATTCAAGAAAGGAGATTGGTATTATGAAGAGCCGGTTCTTTCGGACCATGGTGATTCTCTCCTGCCTGGTTCTCCTGGTCGCCGTCGGTTGCGCGAAGAAGGCCGTCAAGGAAGACACGGGAATGCAGGAGCAGAAAGTCACCGCCCAGGCGACGGCAGACGATGATGCCGCCAAGAAGGCCGCTGAGGCAGCAGCCCGGGAACGCGCCCTGAGAGAGGAAGCCGCCCGCCGGGCCGAGCAGGAGCGTCTCGCCCGTGAAAAGGCCGAGAAACTCGCAGCCCTGTTCGCGGATGTCAACTTCGATTTCGACAAGTACAATGTCAAGCCTGAATTCCGGGATCGCCTGGCTGCACAGGCCGCCTACCTGAAGGAAAGCGCAGCGGATTCGCTTCTCGTCGAGGGTCACTGCGACGAGCGTGGAACCGCCGAGTACAACTTGGCCCTGGGTGAAAGGCGTGCGAATGCCGTCATGAAGTACTTGATCGACCTGGGTATCGACAAGGGGCGGATCAAGACGATCTCCTACGGGAAAGATCGTCCCCTCGACTCTGCTTCCAACGAAGAAGCGTGGGCCAAGAACCGCCGGGCTCATTTCGAACTCAACGCAAAATAACGCTGTGATGCCCCTCGTATGAGGAAGTTTTGTCTTGTCCTTTTTGTTCTGATCGGTCTGGCCGGGGTGTCCGGTTGCGCCACCTCGAAGGACCTGAGAAGGGTTCAGGGAGACCTGCTCGCCCGAATCGAGGCGACGGAGCAGAAAATCGCCGCCTTGGACCAGACCGATCAGACCATCAAGGGTGATGCCAGGACCGTCTCGGAATCCGTAACGCTGCTGCAGAAGCGGCAGGCCGAAACGGGCGCCGACCTGGCGGAGGCGAAAGACCAGATTCGCCAGATCCGCGGCCTCGTGGACGGAATGAAGAAAGACATGTCCAGCGGTGGCGGCCGTCAGGACGAGCTGAAGGAAAAGATCGACGCCCTCTCTCTGAAGATCCAGTTTCTCGAGAATTACATGGGTATCAGCAAGAAGGACGGAGGCGAGCCGGTAAACCGGAACAACGGAGGCAACGGCAAGGAAACAAAGGGCAAATCCGATCGGGAGTCCCTCTACGGGGCGGCCTACGCCACCCTGAAAGAGGGAAAGTACGAGAAAGCCCGCGGAGAATTCCAGAATTTCCTCAAGAAGTATCCCCGCACCGAGTTGTCCGACAATGCCCAGTTCTGGATCGGCGAAAGCTATTTTTCCGAAGGCAAGTTCGAGAAGGCCATCCTGGAATATGAAAAGGTCATCAAGAGTTATCCGGACGGGGACAAGGTTCCCCCGTCCCTCCTGAAGCAGGGGCTGGCCTTTGCCCAGTTGGGCGATAAAACCAGCGCCCGCATGATTCTGCAGCAGATCATCAAGGACTATCCGAACACGAGTTCAGCCCGGACGGCCCGGACGAAACTCAACGAACTGAAATAGAGGCTGCGCTTCGGCGGCTTCCAGGAAAGAAGGGGAGACGGCACATCCGCCGGTCTCCTTTTTTTATGGATTCTCGCCGAGTTCCCGGATTTTCCGCGGGAGCTCGGTACTCGACGGATTCAGCTTGAGCGCCTTCCGATAGGCCGACAGGGCCTCTTCCCGATACCCTGCCTTTGCACAGGCATCTCCCAGGTGTTCGGCAATGGTGGGATCGTCAGGAACCGCAAGAGCAGCTTCCCGGAGATACCGGACGGCTTTACCCAATTCGTTCTTCTTGTAGTAAACCCATCCCAGGCTGTCCGTAATGTACCCGTTCCCTGGCTTCGCTTTCAGGGCCTTCAGGATGAGCCGTTCCGCTTCATCGAGGTGCAACCCCTGGTCCGCATAGCTGTATCCGATGAAATTCAGGGCATCCGCGTGATCCGGTTCGATGGCGAGAATCCCCTTCATCAGGACGATGCCCTCCTCAAAGCGGCCGCTTTTCTCGTATAAAACCCCCAGGCTGTAGGGAAGATCCACGTTCCGGGGAATGGCGGCCATTCCCTGGCGCAGCACATTTTCGGCCGCTGCCGGGTTCTTCATCTCCTCGTGAAGCGAAGCCAGGTACAGATAGAGCCCCGGGTAGTCCTTCTTTTTCTCCAGGGCCTGGCCGGCCGTCCGCAGGGCCTCTTCTTTCCGGCCCGCCTTGCTGTGCAGGAAGGCCATCCGGACCCGGGCGTTCCCGAAGAATTCCGATTTCACCGCCACTTCGCCATAGGCGGTGATGGCCTTGTCCGCGTCGCCCCGTTCTTCATATGCCGAGGCCAGAAGATACCGAAGGCGGGCATCTACAGGATCTTCCCGTACCAGGGTCTCCAGCATGCCAACAGCGCGGGGGTGATCCTTGCGCTCCAGGTAGACAATGGCCAGGGTAAGCCGGAGATCCCGGTTGTCCGGCTCGATCTTCAGGGCATCCTGAAGGGTCTGTTCCGCATCGTCAAACCGCTGGAGCCGGAGGAGCATCTCCGCCAGCCGGAGCCGTACCCCCATGCGCAGGGGATACTGCTTCATGAACCGCCGGTATGTATCCACCGCTTTTTCCGTCTGCCTGCGGGATTCATAGAAGTACCCCAGGTCGATCCAGGCCGCCTCAAAGGCCGGTCGCAGCTCCAGGACTCTCCGGAACCCCGCCTCGGCTTCCCCATCCCTTTTCAGCTCCTGGAAAATCCTTGCCCGGTAGTAGAGAGCCGCCGCATGGTCCGGATGAATTTCGAGGAGACGGTCATAACAGGCCAGGGCCTTTTCATGCCTCCCCGATTCCGAATAAAGGGCCGCCAGATGCAGCCAGGCCGTCTCATTATTCCGGTCCAGCTCCAGAACCTTCCGGAAAGAGCGCTCGGCCTGGTCCGTCTCCTTCCGGGCGGCCTGGGCTCCCCCGAGAAGGAGATAAATCATGGGTTCGCGGGGATGCCGTCGCGTCGCGTCCTGAAGGGTCGCGATCACTTTTTCCGGGTTTCCTTTTTCCGCGTACAGGACCGCCAGCTCAATGGTCAGTTCCACGGACTGCTCGTCAAAGCGGCGTGCAGTCTCCAACTCCGCGATGGCCTCGTCCATTTTCCCGTCCAGCATGTACTGGATGGCGATGGAATAGTGGAACATCGCCCTGGCGTCGCCGTGACCCGGCACGGAGGCGGGACTGCCGCGGAAAGGCGCCGTTGCGCACCCGCACAGGGAAAGGAGGACCGCACTGGCAAGGAAAAGCAGGAAAAGAATGGAACGGGTTCGTTTTTTCATCGCATGGCCCTGGCGTCGCCACCCACCGGCTGGACCGCCTCCGATGCGGAAACCACGTGGATTCCATGACGACGGAGCATCGGGATAACGTTCCGGAGGGCTTGGATGGTGCCGGGATAGGGGTGGCCGATGACGACAGGCGGCTGCGCCGTATCGGATGTCCTCGCCAGCCGGAGGATCTGCTGGAGGATCTCGTCTTTGGAACGACCGTCGATAAACAGGTCTCGTCTCCCGAAGGGAACGCCCGTCTGCCGGGCCGCTTCAAGAGCCCGGCTCCGGACGGACGTCCGGCTGTCGATAAAATAGAACCCCTTTTCATGAAGAACTTTCATGACAACAACCATTTTTTCCGGGTTCTCCGTGAACAGGGACCCCATGTGGCTATTGGCTCCCCTGGCATGGGGCACAGCCCGGATATCCTGTACAAGCTGACGGCGGATTTCCTCGTCATTCATGTTCGTCCGCAGGACCATCGCCCCCGGGTTGGCCTTTGTCCCAGACCGGGGTTCGAGGGGCAGATGGAGGATCACTTCCCGTCCGTCCCCGTGAATCATGGCCGCCGCCTGGGCCGCTCGGGCACCATCGGGAAGAACGGCAAAGGTAATGGGCGTCTTGAGCGAAAGGAGTTCCCGGACCGGGGCCAGATCGTGTCCGATATCGTCAATGATGATCACCACCCGAAGCGGGCCTTTTACAGCTTCCGGCTTCGGTTCCGGCCTGGGTTCCGGAACATTCCGCCCGGCCCTGTCCTTCTCGGCGGGAACGGCTTTGGGAACGACAACAGCGGGAACGGTCCGGGCCGGAGCGGCCTTGCGCGGGGGCGCCTGCACCCGGCGTGTCTCCCGCTGCCGCTCCACGTGCAGAAAATAGGCAATGGCGACAATGGCTGCGATCGCTGTGAGAAAAACGATCCAAGCCGTCCACTTCCCCTTTTTTCTGCGTTTTCTGCCTGCCATCTGTCCGTTCCGGCTTCGTCCTCACCGGAACCCCCCGGACGGGGCGTCCGGGGGACGTTTCCCTTTCCTCAGCTGCTGCGGGCTCCCTTCCGGAAGAGGTCCCAGCTCTTGAGGATGTCGATGGCGCTCTTGAGCTGGTTGTCCTGGGTCACATCCCCCATTTCCTCCCGCCTGGGGAGCGGCCGCGGCTGCGTCGGAGGCGCGGCCGGACTTTCCTTGACTTCCCCGTTCTCCCGTGGGGAGGGGATGTGTCCAGCCAGGTCCTTTTCCCGCAGGGGCTCCTCCGTTGATTCCCGTTCCTTGCCGTTGACAATTCTCGTCCTGCGGATCACGATGTCCGGCTGAATTCCCTCTGCCTGGATGGAGCGGCCCTTGGGCGTATAGTATTTTGCCGTCGTCAGCTTGAGGGCCGATCCGTCGTCCAGGGGGATGACCGTCTGCACGGACCCCTTGCCGAAGGTCTGCGTTCCGAGGACGAGGGCGCGTCCGTTGTCCTGGAGGGCACCGGCGACGATCTCCGCCGCGGAGGCGGTCCCCTCGTTGACCAGGGCCACGATGGCGCAGCTCGGCTCGTTCCCGTTGTCTCGCGCCTTCGCCGAGCTCTCCACGGATTTCACGCGGCCGCGGGTGGACACAATCATTCCCGATTTCAGGAACACATCCGAGACCTGGACGGCCTGGCTCAGAAGTCCGCCCGGATTGTTCCTGAGGTCCAGGACAAGCCCCTTGAGTGGATTGGTCTTCTTCGTCACCTCGGCCAGGGCCTTCGCCAGATCTTCCGCGGTCCGTTCCTGGAAAGAGGAGATCCGGACATAACCGATCCCATCCTCGAAGATCCTGGACCGGATGCTCACAATTTGGATGATATCCCGGGTAATGGTGATATCCTGGGGCTTCGTGGTTTCGTCCCGCATGATCGTGATGGTGACGTTTGTTCCTTTCGGCCCCCTGAGTTTCTTGACGGCATCCATGATCGTGATGTCCTTGGTGGACTTGCCGTCAATCCGGATAATCGCGTCACCGGCCTTGACGCCGGCCCGGTAGGCCGGCGTGTCTTCGATCGGCGATACGACGGTAAGAACGTCCTTTCGGATCGTGATCTCAATGCCGATACCGCCGAAGCGCCCCTTGGTCTCCACTTCCAGTTCCCTGTACATGTCCGCCGTCATGTACGAGCTGTGCGGATCCAGGGACCGCATCATCCCGTTGACGGCCCCCTGGAGCAGGTTCTTGGTCTCGACCGGCTCGACGTAATTCTTCTCGACGATGTCGAGGATCTCGTTGAAGGTCTTGAGGCTCCGGTAGGTGCTCCGGTCCAGGGCCGAGACCGGGCTGTCTCCGGCAAGGCCGATGAGGATCACCAGGGCCGACAGCCCCAGGAGAAGGATCCCCGTCTTCACCGTTTTCCGTTTCATTCATACCTCCCCTTGCCCGGTGTCATATTCCTTAAATATGGAAGTTTAAAAACCTACTTCTTTTCCTTGTAAAATTCCATCGCATTTTCTGAGCCGGCGGCGCATTCCGGTACTTTTTCCGCGGACCGCCGCCCAGGGTCCGGTCCCGGCTGTCCCGTGGCCCAGTCGATCTGGCGACAGATCCCGCGGAGGATCTTTACCTCCCGGGCCTGAAGCTGCACCCGGGAAAAGAGCCGCCGTACATGGAGCATCCAGTATTCGGGATTCTGCTTGTTGATGAACCCGATCCGGGTGAGGACATCCCGCAGGTGCCCGTACATTCCCTCCAGCTCCGCCGACGAGGCAAGCCGCGGCCGGAAAACGGGAGGAGGATCCGCCGCGGCGACGAACAGCTCGTAGCAGAGAATCATTACGGCATGGGACAGGTTGATGGACCGGAACGCCTCGGAGGCGGGAATGTTGACGACGGTATGGCACAGGCGGAGCTCCTCGTTGGAGAGCCCCTTGTCCTCGGGACCGAAGAGCAGGGCAATCCGGTTGTTCCGGCTGAGATCGCACATCCTCCGGGCCATTTCCCGCGGGGAGACGCCGGGACCGCGCGCGGACCCCCGGCGGCCGGTCGTGCCCACAAGCCACGAAAAACCGGCCACGGCCTCCTCCAGCGTTTCGCAGCATTCCATCGTGTCCACCAGGTCCCGGGCGGCATGGGTGGCCCGCTGCAGTATTTCCTCCCGGTCGAGGGGCTCCCCTCCGACAACGATCAGTTTCCCGATTCCCATGTTTTTCGCGCACCGGGCCACGGACCCCACATTCCCTGAAAATTTCGGACGGCAGAGCACCACCGCCACGTTTTCCATTCGCACCCGGATTTCCTGATTGTCTTGTTTCTTCATTTTCTCCGTATCCTTTATTCCCGGCGGTGACCCTGATACCACAAAACGGACCGGCACGCATTTTTTGATTGTCCGTTCCTCCTCCTTCTGCTATCGGGCACGGGAAAGCATGTCCTCCCCGGCACGGCCGGGTTCGCGGATCCGGCCAACCCATGCAGGCAAAAAACCATGGAAGAAACCCATCTTAAGATGCTGGCCGAGGGTGCCCGGATCGCCGGGGTTCCCCTCGACACGGCGCAGCTGGCCCTCTTCCGCCTGTACATCGACGAACTCCTCCTCTGGAACCGAAGCCACAACCTCGTCGCGACGAGCGACCCGGAAGAGATCGTCATCCGGCATGTCCTCGACTCGCTCGCGCCGGTCCCGCGGCTTCCCCGTCGCGACGGGCGTCTGCTGGATATGGGGAGCGGCGCCGGCTTTCCGGGCATTCCTCTCCGGATCGCCTGCCCGCGGCTCGACGTCCTGCTTCTGGAAGCGTCCCGCAAGAAAGCGTCTTTCCTGAAGCGGGCCGCGGGGATCCTCGGCCTGGACAGAATCGATGTTCTCTGGGAGCGGGCGGAGGATTATCTCCGGCGGGAAGGTGTCGCCGGATCCTTCGACATGGTAATTTCCCGGGCCTTCTTGCCCCCGTCCCGGTTCGCCCTGGCCGGCTCGCCGTTCCTGAAGCCGGAAGGATACCTTGTGGTCATGGCCGGTCCCTGCACCGACCGACGGACCTCCCCCCCGGAGGAGGCCCACCTCGAGCCGGTTTCGATCCACGATTACGAACTGCCTTTTTCCGGGGACCGGCGAAAAATGTTTATCTATAAAAAAGTATGCAATAACAATTAGTTATCTGAAAAAATCTCCTTTGAAAAAACCTTGATTTATGGTACCGTTCCGTCGCGTCAGGGGGGTGAATACGTTCCAGTCCCTTTCCCCAAAATCATGCGTAAAATCATAAGCATCGCGAACCAAAAAGGGGGGGTCGGCAAGACCACCACCGCCATCAACCTGGCGGCTACCCTCGCCGCAGCGGAACGGAAGACGCTTCTCATCGATGCGGATCCGCAGGGGAACGCCACGAGCGGCCTGGGCATCGACCTGGAGGCGCTGCCCGAGCACAACCTGTACACCGCACTCAGCGGGGACGGCTCCCTGCAGGACGTTGTACTGAAAAGCCGTCTTCCTTTTCTCGATGTGGTCGGTTCCAACCAGGACCTGACCGGTGTGGAAATCGAATTCGTCGCCATTGAAGACCGGGAAAAGAAACTTCGCCGTCTGATCCGGTCCTCGGATTCCGGCTACGAATACGTGATCATCGATTGTCCGCCTTCCCTGGGTTTTCTCACACTCAACGCCCTGGTGGCGGCGGACAGCGTCATCGTACCCCTGCAGTGCGAATACTTCGCCCTGGAGGGGCTGGGACGGCTCCTGGCAACGGTCAAGCTCGTCCAGGCGAGGCTCAATCCCGCCCTGGTGCTGGGGGGAATTCTCCTGACCATGTTCGACGGACGGAACACCCTGTCCCGCCAGGTCAGCGAAGATGTCCGGCGGCACTTCGGGGACAAGGTCTTTCAGACGGTCATCCCCCGGAATGTGAGACTTTCCGAGAGTCCCAGCCACGGGCTGCCGATCATCCTGTACGACGTCCGCTCCCGGGGCGCCGTTTCCTACATGGAGCTGGCCAGGGAAATCATGGAAAACGGAGGAAGCGGGTCCTGATGTCGACGAAATCTTCCCTGGGAAAAGGCCTGGGCGCCATGTTTCCGGAGCTTCTCAAGCGGGTCGACGAACGGCCTTCCTATATTCTGTGCGGCATCGAGGAGCTGACTCCCAACCGGTTCCAGGCCCGCAAGTCTTTTCGGGACCAGGAACAGAAGAGCCTGGTCGCCTCCATCCGCAAAAGCGGCGTCATCCAGCCCATTGTCGTTCGCCGGGCGGAGGAAGGATACGAAATCATTGCCGGAGAGCGCCGATGGCGGGCGGCCCAGCAGGCAGGACTGAAGGAGGTCCCCGTCGTGATCCGGGAGGCCGGGGATCTCGACGCGGCGGAGTGGTCCATCGTGGAGAACATCCAGCGGGAGTCCCTCAATCCGGTGGAGGAGGCGGATGCTTTTCGCATCCTGGCGGACAAGTTCGGCCTCTCCCAGGAGGACATCGCCCACCGTGTAGCGAAAGACCGGTCCACCGTGGCGAATTCCCTGCGTCTCCTCCGTCTTCCTTCGGAGATCCTGGAGGGACTCACGGCGGGAAAAATTTCTTCCGGCCATGCCCGCTGCTTCCTTTCCCTGGAACAGGCGTCGTCCCAGCTCCAGGCCTACCGGACCGTTATCGAGCGAAAGCTGAGCGTTCGGGAAACAGAGCGGCTGATCAAAGGACTCCTGACAAAAAAGGGTAATAAAGACCGGAAAAAGGAGCCGCCCGGCTCGGTTCATCTGAAGCATCTGGAGACGTCCCTGGCGGAGCGTTATCTCAGTGCGGTACGGATCCGCCAGGGCCGGAAAAGCGGGAGGATCGAGATCCGCTTTTCCGGAGAGGAAGAGCTCAACCGGCTGATTCGGCTCCTTTTGGACGGGAAATCCTGATCCGGTAGCGGCCCACAGGGACATCCAGGCAATACCGAATTCATTTATCCACAGCTGTTGAAAAACTTGTGGATGAGGTAATTAGATAGTGGATATTATTTGGGAAAAAGCAACGAATATCATTCAAAAGCAGGTAAGCCAGCAGAACTTCGAGACCTGGATCCAGCCGATCCGGGTCACAACCATTGAGGGGAACAGCATTCAGTTCTCCGTCCCGAACAAGTTTTTCAAGGACTGGCTGAATGACAACTACCTGTCCCTGATCAAGGAAAGCCTGAAACAGGTTTCGGGGATTGACCTGAGTGTCCATTTTTCCGTCAGCAAGGGAGACGGCCGGCCCGCGGAGACACCGGCAGAAACGAAGAAGGTGGAGGGAAAGGCCGCAAGGAAAGCCCCGACTGCCCGGTATGATTCAAACCTGAATCCGAGCTACAGTTTCGAGCGGTTCGTCGTCGGCTCGTGCAACCAGTTCGCCCATGCCGCCGCCGTTTCCGTCGGGGAATTGCCCGCCAAGAATTACAATCCGCTTTTCATATACAGTGACGTCGGTCTGGGAAAGACGCATCTGCTCAACGCCATCGGACTGCTCACCACGAATCTCTACCCCGACATGAACGTGGTCTATGTGTCGGCGGAAGAGTTCGTCAACGAACTCATCAGCTCCATCCGATACGACCGGACGCCGAAATTTCGTGAAAAATACCGGAAAATCGACTGTCTCCTGATCGACGACATCCAGTTCATCGCCGGCAAGGAAAGGACCCAGGAGGAATTCTTCCATACCTTCAACACCCTTCACGACGCCGGAAAACAGATCGTCGTGACAAGCGACAAGTTCCCGAAGGACATCCCGAACCTGGAAGACAGGCTGCGCTCCCGTTTCGAATGGGGCCTCATTGCCGATATCCATCCTCCGGACATTGAGACCCGGATCGCGATCCTGCAGAAAAAAGCCCAGGATAACAACATCCTGCTCTCCAGCAGCGTCGCCCACTACGTGGCGTCCAACGCACAGTCGAACATCCGGGAACTCGAGGGCTTCCTGGTCCGGATCAGTGCCTATGCCTCCGTAACCGGACGCCCCATCGACCTGGATCTGGCCCGGGAGGTTCTCCGGAAAATCGTCCGTCAGAACGAGCGGGAAAACATTACCATCGACGAGATCATCCGTGCAGCGACGGGAAAATTCAACGTGAAGCTCTCCGATCTGAAGTCGAAAAAGAAGAGCAAAAACATTGTCCTTGCCCGACAGGCCGCCATGTTCCTGTGTCGAAAGCTTACAAATGCCTCCTTCCCGGACATCGGTGACAAGCTCGGCGGCAGGGATCACTCCACGGTGATCTACGCCGTCAACAAGATCGGTACCATGATCGAAAAGGATGTGAACCTGAAAAAGATGATCCAGGACCTTGAAGATGCCCTCCAGCAGTCTTCATAACAGCGGGATCAACGAATTATCCACAGCATCTTGGTTACCTATTCATTCGTGTTCATTCAGAAAAATGATTTTCATGAAGATATCAACACCCCTTACTAAGACTGCTATTTACATTCATTAAAGAAAAATTAAAGAAAAGATAAAGAAAGGGAGAGAGACATGGATTTCTGTATCAGGCGGGAATATCTCCTGGCCGGAATGCAAAGAACCGCGGGAATCGTTGAAAAGAAAACAACCATGCCCATCCTGAACAACGTCCTGATTACCGCCCAGACGGGGAAGGTGACCATCAGCGCCACGGATCTGGAAATCGCCATGATGGTCGGATACGAGGCGGATGTTAGAGTGGAAGGAACGATCACCCTTTCCGCACGGAAACTCCACGAGCTGGTCCGCGAGACCCAGGGGGAAATGGTTCATTTTGTGAAGAACGAAAAGGATCTGGTCACGATCACCTGTGACAAGGCCGTGTACCGGATACCCGGCCTGGGAGCAGGGGAATACCCGAATATAGCGGAAGAGGAAGGAATCCGGTATTTTGCGGTATCCTCCGAGGATATCCTGGAGCTGATCCGGAAGACGTACTTTGCCATTTCCACGGATCCCCTTCGCAAGAATCTGACGGGTGTCCTGTTCGAGTCTCAGAAGAAGGAATCCGGGGCGGAGATCCGAATGGTAGCCACGGACGGGCACCGGATGGCGATGGCCTGGAAGACCCTCGGCCCCGACGTTGAATTCCTGGAGATGGAAAAGGGGGTGATTCTGCCTCGAAAAGGTCTGGGAGAGATCCGCAAGCTGCTGGACGATTCAAACGGCGAGGTCAGGATGGGGATTCACCAGGGGATGTGCATCTTCAAGACGGACAATGCGATGCTCAAGGTCCGGCTCATCGACAGCGAGTATCCGGATTACCGGAGGGTGATTCCCGTGGAGAAGGGATATTTCGTCCGGTTCGAGCGGGACCGGGTTCTTCATGCCCTCCGGAGAATGAGCGTCATCTCCAGCGAGGGATACAGCGGGGTCATCGTAAAGATGACGGCGGACAAAATGGTTCTTCACTCCACGAATCCGGACGTCGGGGAGGCCAGCGAGGAGGTGGAGGTTTCCTACCAGGATCCGGGCGTAGAGGTGGCCTACAATGTGAATTTCCTGATCGATGCCATCGAAGTGATCGGAGAGGGAGACGGGATGTTCGAGATCGGCGGGGCGAAGAAGCCGGGAATTGTCAGGCCGGTAGACTCGGAGCGCTACTTGTGCATCATCATGCCTCTGAAATTTTAGAAGATTGCATTGATAAAGCGATCATTTGTCTTTGAAAGAGCGGGATAGAAGGTTTATGGCAGAAAATTACGATGCGGAAAGCATAAAGGTTCTGGAAGGACTGGAAGCGGTGCGCCGGCGGCCGGCCATGTACATCGGCTCCACCGGCAAGGAAGGACTTCACCACCTGGTGTACGAAGTGGTGGACAACAGCGTGGATGAGGCATCGGCGGGTTATTGCGACACGATCATCGTCAAGATCCGGTTGGACAACAGCATCATGGTTTCGGATAACGGCCGGGGCATCCCCGTGGACATGCATCCCACGGAAGGGGTCTCCGCCGCGGAGGTGGCGCTGACCAAGCTGCATGCGGGTGCCAAGTTTTCCAACGAGAGCTACAAGATCTCCGGCGGCCTCCATGGCGTCGGCGTTTCCGTGGTTAACGCCCTCTCGGAATACCTGGAGCTCGAGGTCCGGCGTGACGGCTACCTCTGGACTCAGTCTTATGCGGCGGGGATTCCCAAGGCCCCGCTGGAGCAGGTCCGAAAGTCGAAGGGCCGGGGAACGAAGGTCACCTTCAAACCGGACCCCGAGATCTTCGAAGAAACGGAATTCAGCTTCGACATCCTGGCCAACCGGCTCCGGGAACTGGCTTTCCTGAACTCGGGCATCCGGATCACGCTGACGGACGAGCGGGACGAGCGGACCAGCGAGTTTTATTACAAGGGCGGCATCGTTTCGTTCGTGGAGTACCTGAACCGGCATAAGAAGGTTTTGCATACCAAGCCGATCTACGTGGACGGCGCCCGGGAAGACTGCCAGGTCGAAGTGGCCCTCCAGTACAACGACACGTACACGGAAAGCATCTTTTCCTATGCCAACAGCATTAACACCACGGAGGGCGGAACCCACCTGAGCGGATTCCGCGCCGCCCTGACGAGGGCCTTCAATAACTACGGAACGGCCAGCAACATCCTCAAGAACGGCAAGGAATCCCTCCGTGGTGAAGACCTGCGTGAGGGGCTTACCTGCGTCATCAGTGTCAAGATCCGGGCACCCCAGTTCGAGGGGCAGACCAAGACCAAGCTGGGGAACAGCGACGTGAAGGGCCTCGTGGAGGGAATCGTCTACGAGAAGATCAGCACGTACCTCGAAGAGAACCCCTCCGTCGGGCGCCAGCTCCTCGGAAAGTGCCTGGATGCCTCCCGGGCCCGGGAAGCAGCCCGGAAGGCCCGTGAGCTGACCCGGAGAAAAAGCGCCCTCGAAGTCGGGGCTCTTCCTGGAAAGCTGGCGGACTGCCAGGAACGGGATCCGGCCCTGAGCGAGATCTTCTTTGTCGAAGGGGATTCGGCCGGGGGATCCGCCAAGCAGGGCCGGGACCGGAAAAACCAGGCCATCCTGCCGCTCCGGGGAAAAGTACTCAACGTCGAGAAGGCCCGGTTCGACAAGATGCTCCAGAACGAGGAGCTCAAGGTCATCATCACAGCCCTGGGAACCGGTATCGGCCAGGAGGACTACGATGTGACCCGGCTGCGTTACCACAAGGTGATCATCATGACCGACGCCGACGTGGACGGCCTCCATATCCGGACCCTCCTGCTCACGTTCTTCTTCCGTCAGATGCGGGAGCTGATCGAGCGGGGCCACCTGTATATCGCCCAGCCGCCCCTGTTCCGGGTCGTCGACAAGAAGCGGGAGATCTACATCCACAACGAAGAAGAGATGCGAAATTTCGTCCTCGAGAACGGCGTCGAACGGATTCGCCTGGTTACAGAAAGCGGAGCCGTCTTCACCGGGGGAAGGCTTCTGGCGATGATCCGGAAAATCATGAGGATCCAGAGCATCGGCGAGCGCTTTGAAAAAGACGGCTTCGACCAGGACGTAATCCGTCTTCTGGCCGCCGATCAGGCCCTTACGTCCGGAACCTTCCGGTCCCGGGAATCCCTCCAGGAAATCGGGGAGCGCCTGTCCGCGCGGCTGGGAGGAGACGGCTGCGAAATCTCGTTCGTGGGCGATCCCGAGCAGGAGGAGAACGCCCTGGGCCTGCGGATCATCCGTCCGGGCAGGAAGAACGCCATGCTGCTCCAGCCGGAGGTTGTCAAATCGGCCAAGTTCATCGAGCTCAGGAGCCTGCTCGGCCAGGTGACGGCCCTCGGGGAGACGCCGTTCAAGCTGTCCATGGAAGGCGAAGAGGTCGGAAACGTGGAGCTTCCGTCTCTCGACGCCCTGGTGGAGCATGTGATGGCGTCCGGAAAGAAGGGGCTCTCCGTCCAGCGCTACAAGGGCCTGGGCGAGATGAATCCCGAGCAGCTCTGGTCCACCACCATGAATCCGGAAAAGCGGACGCTTCTCCAGGTCCGGGTGGACGACGCCGTCGTGGCCGACGAGATTTTCACCACCCTCATGGGGGATCAGGTCGAGCCGAGACGGGATTTCATCTACCGGAACGCCCTGTACGCGTCGAATCTGGATGTATAGCGGGCAGGAGCCCGAATTTCCCGACAGGTCAGGGCCGAGTACGGTTCTGGCCGCGTTTTTTTCAAGAGAAACAAAAGGATAACGAGGAATGGAACAGTCTTTCCTGCAGAAGAGCCTTCCCATCAATATCGAAGACGAGATGAAGAAGTCCTACATGGACTACGCCATGAGCGTCATCATCGGGCGTGCCATTCCGGACGTCCGGGACGGCCTCAAGCCGGTCCACCGGCGGGCCCTGTTCGCCATGCACGAGATGGGGAACCGCTGGAACAAGGCCTACAAGAAATCGGCCCGCATCGTCGGGGACATCATCGGCAAGTACCATCCCCACGGAGATTCCGCCGCTTATGATACCATCGTCCGGATGGCCCAGGATTTCTCCATGCGCTATCCCCTCGTCGACGGCCAGGGAAACTTCGGCTCCATCGACGGGGACCCCCCGGCGGCCATGCGCTACACCGAGGTCCGCATGTCACGGATCGCCGAGGAGCTGCTGGCGGACCTGGAAAAGGACACCGTCGATTTTGTACCCAATTACGACGAATCCCTGGATGAGCCGACGGTCCTGCCCGCCAGGATTCCGGAACTCCTTCTGAACGGCACCGCCGGCATCGCCGTGGGGGTGGCCACGAACATTCCCCCCCATAACCTGGGGGAACTGGTGAATGGCATCATCGCCCTGATGGCCCGCCCGGAAATCTCCGTGGAAGAACTGATGCGGATCATCCCGGGGCCCGACTTCCCCACCGCCGGCTTCATCAACGGGCGGGACGGGATCCTCGACGCGTATCGTACCGGCCGGGGGATCATCCGGCTTCGGGCCCGGGCCCTCATCGAGCGGAACGCCCGGACGGACCGCGAGAGCATCGTCGTGACGGAGCTGCCCTACCAGGTCAACAAGGCGAACCTCATCGAGAAGATCTCCGAGCTCGTAAAAGAGAAAAAGATAGGAGGAATCGCTGATTTAAGAGATGAGTCCGACCGGGAGGGCATCCGCGTGGTCATGGACCTCCGGAAGGACGAAATCGCCGGGGTCATCCTGAACCAGCTCTACAAGCATACCCAGATGGAGAGCTCCTTCGGCATCATCCTCCTGGCCATCGACGGGGGGCAGCCCCGCGTGTTCAACCTCAAGGAGATTCTCCAGCGTTTCATCGAATTCCGGCAAGAGGTCGTGATCCGCAGGACCACCTTCGACCTGGCCCGGGCCAGGGAGCGGGCCCACATCCTGGAAGGGCTCCTGATCGCCCTCGGCCGGATCGACGAGGTCATCGCCGTTATCAAGGCCTCCGGCAGCCCCGCCGAGGCATCCGAGGCCCTGATGAAAACCTTCGGGCTTTCGGACGTTCAGGCCAAGGCGATCCTGGAGATGAGGCTCCAGCGGCTCACCGGCCTGGAGCGGGACAAGATCCAGCAGGAATACGACCAGACCATGGCGCTGATCGGCGAGCTTCAGGCCATTCTCGACGACCCGGCCAAGGTCCTGGAGGTCATCGAGAAGGAACTGGTAGAGATCCGCGACCGGTTCGGCGACGAGCGGCGCACGGAGATCGTAGCCAGCGTAGACGACATCGACGTGGAGGACCTGATCGTCGAGGAAGACATGGTGGTCACCGTGTCCAATTCCGGCTACATCAAGCGGAACGCCGCGACTCTCTACCGCAGCCAGCGCCGGGGCGGCCGGGGCAAGGTGGGGATGGCCACGAAGGAAGAGGACTTCGTGGAGAACGTCTTCATCGCCAACACACACCACTACATTCTGATCTTCTCGACCCAGGGCCGGGTCTACTGGCTCAAGGTCTACCAGATTCCCCAGGCTGGCCGGGCCGCCAAGGGCAAGGCCATCGTGAACCTGATCAACATGTCCCAGGAGGAGCGGGTGGCGGCCATCCTGCCGGTGCGCTCCTTCGAGGAAAAGAAGTCCGTGGTCATGGTGTCCAAAAAGGGGATCATCAAGAAAACGGAGCTTCTGGCTTTCTCCAACCCCCGCTCGACGGGGATCATCGCCGTCTCCGTCGACGACGGGGACGAGCTGATGGACGTGAAGCTCACCAGCGGCGGGCAGGACATCTTCCTGGCCACCCGGCGGGGCATGTCCATCCGTTTCCAGGAAGACGATGTCCGCGACATGGGGAGAACCGCCCGGGGGGTGCGGGGAATCCACCTGGAGGAAGACGACGAGGTGGTGGGCGTCGACATCCCCGTCGAGGGCAGCACGATGCTCACCGTTTCCGAGAAAGGCTACGGGAAACGGACGGACATCGCCGAATACCGGCTCCAGGGACGGGGAGGACGGGGGACCATCAATCTCAAGACAGTGCCCCGGATCGGGAACGTCTCAGGGATCCTGCAGGTCATGGGGACGGAGGACATCATGCTCATCTCCAGCGCCGGCAACATCATCCGGGTGAAGGTGGAGGAGATCCCGGTCATCGGCCGGTCCACCCAGGGGGTGAAGCTGATCGACCTGGCCCCGGAGGAAAAACTCGTCGGCATCGCCCGGGCGGACAAGGAAAGCGATGAGAAGGATGAGGGAAACGGGGAGAACGGCCATGACCTGCCCGGGGAGGATGCATGAAGCGCCGGTCCCGGACGCGTGGGTAGGAGACAGGCTTCCCGAACGATCGTAGCCCGGGCGGAGGCAGGATGAAAAACCGACTGTGGTTGAGGCTGATTCTCCTTGCAGTCCTCGTGGCGATCGCGGCCTGGGCCTTTGTTCACTTCAACCTGGCCGATTTTTTCAGGGACCGGCAGCAGACGATCCGCCTGCTGGAGTCCTACGGACCCCTGTCGGTGGTCGTGTTCATCATCCTGCAGATCCTGCAGGTCATCCTGGCACCCATCCCGGGAGAGGTGACGGGGTTCATCGGGGGCTTCCTCTACGGTCCCGTCCTGGGCACGCTTTACTCGACCATCGGACTCACCATCGGCTCCTGGCTGGCCTTCGGTCTGGCCCACTGGTTCGGCCTGCCCCTGGTGGAGCGGTTCGTCAGGCCCTCGCTGATACAGCGGTATGATAAATTCATGGCCCGCCAGGGGACGGTGGTGGCCTTCTTCCTCTTCCTGATTCCCGGGTTCCCGAAGGACTCCCTCTGCTACATCCTCGGGCTCAGCCATATGAAAGCGGGCCCGTTCCTGGTCGTCTCCACCGTCGGCCGGCTCGTCGGGACCATCGGCCTGTCCATCAGCGGCATGATCGCCCGGGACCCCTGCCGGGAAAACATACCGTGGATGATCGCCCTGGGAATCGGATCGCTCGCGTTTCTCCTGGCCTATTTCTGGCGGCACGAGATCATCCGCTTTGTCCGGCAGGCGAAGCCGCCGGACCCCCCGAAGGGGACGCCGTGAGCTTCTACCGGATCATCGACCACACCGCGGACCTGGGTATCGAGGTCACGGGGGATACACCGGAAGACGTCCTCGCCCGAGCCGCCGAGGCCCTCTTCGACCTCCTGGCGGAGCGGGACGGGATCCGGGATGTCGAGACCCGGGCCGTAAGCGCCGCGGGGGAGGACCCGGCGGATCTCCTGGTCAACTTCCTCCGGGAATGCCTCTATCTCTACACCGGGCAAGGGTTTTTGATCCGGGCCGCCCGGGTCCGCCTGGGGGAGGAGACGAGCCTCGATGCCAAGGTGTCGGGCGAGCCGTACGATCCGGGCCGCCACCGGCTCCGGACGGAGATCAAGGCCGTCACGTGGCACGGTGCATCCCTGGAGGAGACGCCCGGGGACGTGAAACGGTGGAAGGGAAGGGTGATCTTCGATGTCTGAGATCCCGCTCAGGCAGGTCGACCCCTGCCGCTGGATCATCGAGCCTGTCGGCGGCATGCGGGTTCCCGGGATCATCTACTCGAGCCGGGAGCTGATGAAGACCGCCGACGAGGGGATCCGCCAGGTGGCCAACGTGGCCCATCTCCCGGGAATCGTGAAGGCCTCCCTGGCGATGCCGGACATGCACTGGGGATACGGATTCCCCATCGGCGGCGTGGCGGCCTTCGACCTGGACGATGGGGTCGTGTCCCCCGGGGGAGTCGGCTACGACATCAACTGCGGCTGCCGCCTGGTGGCCACCCGCCTGTCTTTCCCGGAGATCCGGGATTCCCTGAAGGACCTGGTGGCGGCGCTCTTCCGGAACATCCCCTCCGGCGTGGGATCGACGGGGGTCCTCAAGCTCTCCGAAAAGGAGCAGCGGCGTGTCCTGGTGGAGGGGGCCCGCTGGGCCGTGGCCCAGGGGTACGGAACCGAGTCGGATCTCGAAACGACGGAGGACCGGGGATGCCTCCCCGGGGCCGATCCGGAGAAGGTGAGCCCCCGGGCGATCGAGCGGGGACGGCCGCAGCTGGGAACCCTGGGCTCGGGGAACCACTTCCTGGAGATCGAGGTGGTGGAGGAGATCTTCGACCCCGAGGCGGCCCGGGCCTTCGGCCTGGAGATGGGGCAGGTGGCCGTCATGATCCACAGCGGATCGCGGGGACTGGGCTACCAGGTCTGCGACGATTTCCTGGCGCGGCTGGTGAAGCACGTCCGGACCCTGGATCTCAACCTTCCGGACCGCCAGCTCGCCTGCGCCTACATTCGCTCGCGGGAAGGGGAGGATTACCTGGCCGCCATGGCCTGCGCCGCCAACTATGCCTGGGCGAACCGTCAGATGCTCATGCACTGGACCCGGGAGACCTTTGAGAAAACCCTGAAAAAAAGCCCCCGCGAGCTGGGCATGCGCCTTCTCTACGACGTCTGCCACAACATCGCCAAGGTCGAGACCTTCCAGTTGGAAGGCCGGGAGCGGACGCTGTGCGTGCACCGCAAGGGGGCCACCCGGGCCTTCCCGCCGGGCCATCCGGCCCTGCCGGACCGCTACCGGACGGTGGGCCAGCCCGTCCTGATCCCCGGGGACATGGGTGCAGGATCCTACGTGCTGGCGGGAACGGAGATGGCCATGGCGGAGACCTTCGGAAGCTCCTGCCATGGTGCCGGGCGGGTCATGAGCCGCACCCAGGCGGTCAAGTCGAGCCGCGGCCGGGCCGTCGCCCGGGAACTGGCGGAGCGGGGCATCCTGGTTATGGCCAGCGGAAAGGAAACCCTGAGGGAAGAGATTCCCGAGGCTTACAAGGACCTGGAGGCCGTCGTGGACGTGGTTCACCGGGCGGGGATCGCCCGCAGGGTGGCCCGCCTGCGGGCCGTCGGCTGCATCAAGGGCTGACGGCGGCGGGAGGGACCCC
The DNA here is from genome assembly GCA_035363115.1 of Syntrophales bacterium. Lineage (NCBI taxonomy): Bacteria > Pseudomonadati > Thermodesulfobacteriota > Syntrophia > Syntrophales > Syntrophales bacterium. The sequence continues at coordinate 38,756 of DAOSEM010000010.1, forward strand.
GGGACGGCCTATGCTGCCGGCGCGTCCCGGGGCGAGGGGGGTCTCGGGCGCTCGCGTCCCCGGCGGATCGGATCCATTCCTGCCCGCCCGCCGGGCCGTCACTTCTTCCTCTTTTCTTCGAACTCCTTTTTCATGAGCTCCTCGTACTTCTGGATGATGATGTACACCGCGTAATCGAACATCAGGATCGTGCGGCTCTGGCTCTCCGCTGCGTGGTGGTGCTCCACCGCCGTGATGAAGACGGCCTGGGAGGTGGAAAACAGCCACATGTGGCGCCGCATGAGCGTCATGGCGTAGACGGTCTCGGGGAGGGGGATCTTCTCCCGGTAGCGGGCCTCCGCGTACCTGGAGAACAGATCCTGCGCCTCCTCAAAGGGATTGTCCGAATAGAAGAGCTTCCGGAAATTCGTGTAGAAGTACATGGCCTGCTTCTTGGCCTCCTCTTCCGCCATCTTGTGGTACGACGGCGTCCGGGGATTCATTCTCACGTTGTTGTACCATTGCTGGGCGATCGTCTCGGCGTTGCGCTCGGTGATCTCGATCAGTTTTGTGGCATAGGATGTGGTCATGGCCTGCCCCTCCTTTTCTCGGGAAAAAGTCGCATGCGGAAAAACGGATCTTCCGGGCCGCCTCCCGTAGCATCATGCCGGATCACTTCTTCACCCGGGCCGCCTTCTTCAGGCTTTCTTCCGCCTCTTTCTGCTCCGTGATGTCCTCCAGCGTCTCCACGGCCCCGACGAGGTCCCCGTGGGTGTCACGGATCGCCGCGGCGGTGAATCGGAGCCAGCGTCCCTTCTTTCCCAGGGCGGGGAAGAAGTCCGTCGCCTCGTAGGCCTCCTCGATCAGGTCCGATTTCCGATACTTCCCGGAGTACCATTTCGGGACCCTGGCCAGCGCGCTGTCCACCAGGAGGTCCGCCATGCAGGGCCGCTCCTTGTCGTAGAAGGCCCGCCAGTGCTGGTTGGTTCCGATGATCTCCGAGGCGGGGATCTTGCTCAGTTTCGCCAGAGCCCGGTTCCAGTAGAGCACCTTGTGATCCTTCCCGATGACGAAGGCGGGGATGGAAAAGCCCTGGATCAGGCTGTGCAGCCGTTTTTCGCTCTCGATGAGCGACTGCTCGATCCGCTTGCGCTCGGTGATGTCCTCCAGGGTCTCGATGGCCCCGAGGAGGACGCGCTGGGAGCTGCGGATGGGCACCGCGATAAAGCGCAGCCATCGGCCGCCGTTGCCCAGGTCGGGGAAGAAGCCCTCCGCCTCGTAGGTCTCGTCCAGGAGCTGCGATTTCGACACCCCCCGATACCATTCCTGGATGATCTCGGGAGTTTCGTTGACCAGGAGGTCCGCCATGCAGGGCCGCTCCTTGGCGTAGAAGGCCCGCCAATGGCCGTTCGTGCCGATCATTTCCGCCGCGGGAAGCTTGCTCAGCTTTTCCAGGGCGCGGTTCCAGTAGAGGATCTTGTGATCCAGTCCGATGACAAAGGTGGGCATGGGAGATCCCTCGATCACGTGGAAGAGCCGCTGCTCGATTTCCCGCTGGTTCAGCTCGGCCACCTTCTGCTCGGTGATATCCTCCAGCGTCTCCATGGCCCCCACGAGCCTGCCGCCCTCGTCCCGGACGGCTGCGGCTGTGAAGCGGAGCCAGCGCCCCTCTTCTCCCAGGTCGGGGAAGAAGTCCGTCGCCTCGTAGGCCTCCTCCAGGAGGTCCGATTTGCGGTACTTGCCGGCGTACCACTTAGGGATCCGCTCGTGGATGCCGTTGAGGATCAGGTCGGCCATGCAGGGCCGCTCCTCGGCGTAGAAGGCCCGCCAGTGCTGGCTGGTGCCCACGATTTCCGAGGCGGGGATGTTGCTCAGCTTCTCCAGTGCCCGGTTCCAGCAGAGGACCTTATGGTCTTTCCCGATGACGAAGGCGGGAATGGAGAACCCCTGGATCACGCTGTGCATCAGGCTCGACACCGCCGGAACGGCGGCGGCCCTGACCCGGCGCGTCGCGTTTTCTTTCCTGTCGGACGTCCGCTTGGTCACGGTTTTCTCTTTCATGAAGTCCTCCTTTCTTGAAACGACCACCAACTGCGACAGGGACAGCGTTGTAAACCCGATTGGATCCCGTCCGGGCCATAGCCCATCGCCGGGGACCGTTCGGGCCGGGAAATGCCCCGGGCCGGCGAAGGCCGGCGGCCGGCCCGGGGACGATGCCGGGGATGGCGCGGCCCCGGTGGAATCACGGGAACTTGGCCCGGAAGGAGGCCTTTACGATCTCCACGGCCTGGTCCACGGAGAGGCCCGCCGTGTTGAGGACCAGGTCGTAGTGGGACGGGTCGGCGATGTCCTCCCGGAAGTATTTCTTCATGAATGCGGCCCGATCCGCATCCGCCTTGGTCACATAGCTCTCCGCTTCGTCCCGGCTGCATTTGCGGTCTTTCATGACCTTAGCAATGCGCTGCTCCAGGGGGGCAATGAACCGGAGCCGGAAGATCCTGTCCACCGGCAGGATGAACTGGGCGCCCCGGCCGACGATGATGGCGTTTCCGTGCTCCCCGATTGTGCCGATGACCTTCGTCAGGTGCTTCAGGTAGACGTCCGGCCAGAGATGGCGCGCCGTGAAGAGCGACGAGAGCCATGTGTCCAGGGTGGTCACGCGCTTTTCATCCAGGGTGGCCACGACCTTCTCGCTCATGCCGGTGCTTTCGGCCACCCGGGAGATGATCTGGCCTCCCATCAGGTCCATCTTGAGGTCGGAGGCCAGTTTCCGGGCGATCTCGCTCCCGCCCGCGCCGGGCTCCCGGGAGATGGTGATGCAGGGGCGGGGGCCTGCCAGCCCCTCCTTGCGCCATTTTTCCAGGACGGCCTCGACGACCTGCTTGTCGGCCTCCAGGTCCCGGATTGTGTAATCTCTCGTAAAATCGGGACAATGGATGTTGAGCGATCCGTTGTAGGTTACACTGAAACGCTTCTGGCAGTGCTCCCGCCAGGCACAGATCACACACAGCCGTTTCTCCGTTGTCATGATCCGGTCCCTCCTTTCCGGGACGCCACCGGTCCGTCCCCGACCGTTTCGACCGTTTTTTCCTTCATCGCTTCAAATCCGCTCACGATATCGAGCAGTTCCTCCGTGATGGTCATCTGGCGCTGGCGGTGGAACTGGACGTGGAGCTCTTCGAGGCGCTCCTCGATGTTCTTCTCCGCATTCTGCATCGCCGCCAGCCGGCTCGCGTTTTCGCTGGCCAGCGAGTTGGCGAAGGCCTGGTAGAGGGAGACGAACAGGTATTCCCGGATCATGGCCCGGAAGAGGGGTTCCCAGTCCATGGTGAACATCGGGATGGTGCGCGATTCCCATTTCTGCTTTCGTAGACTCGATAGCCATTCCCGGTCGACGGGAAGGAGCTTCTGCGAACGCGGCCGGTAATTCGCTCCGGATGTGTACTCGTTGTAATAGAGGGCCATATTTTCGACGAGACTCCGGAACCGCCAGGTCTCCAGGAAGAGCGTGATATCCTGGACCATGGGCGTGATTCCTGCCGTCGAACTCGGTGTCGGGAGGGTCTCGAAGACCTGCTGCCCCCCGTCCTCCAGGAGATCCGCGGTCTTTACCCCGATGGCGATGACGATCCGGTTTTCCTCGTGGATGCCGGTTTTTGCCATCTCCTCCAGGGCATGCTGTACAATGATGTTGTTGAGCTGGCCGCAGAGCCCCTGGTCTGAGCCGAAGACGATCGCCCCGAGGCGGGGGACCCGGGATGTGGCGGAAGAGGCCTCGCGGCGGTCTTTCAGGAGAACCTGCAGGCCCAACTCGACGGTCCGGTTGTAGTCCATCAGAGATTCGACGGCCCGCTGGTACTGGCGGATGCTGACCGCCGCCAGGGCCTTCATGGTCCTCACCACCCCCAGGAGGTCCTGGGCGCTCTGGATTCTGCGCTTCAGGGCTTCAGCGGTCAGCACGTTCGGGCTCCTTCCGGAAACAGACGGCCGTTTCCTGGGCCACGCAGACGATCGTCTCCCGGTCCCTGTCGCTGAATTTCTCTCCGTCGCTGACGCGGGTGCAGAAACCGGCCTGATTCTCCGCCACGTCCTTCCGGAGCTTGTCTTCCGCGGTCCGGATATCCTCCACGGCGACGGTGTCGAACTGCCCGGACGTGACGGCCAGAATCGCCGCGATCTGCTCGGCCACGGGGATGGGTTTGTACTGGGGCTGCTTGAGGATCTCCCGGAGCCGCCAGCCCCGCTCCAGGACATTGCGGGTCGCCTCGTCCAGGCGGGTTCCGAAGCGGGAGAAGGTCTCCAGCTCCTCAAACTGGGAGTAGGAGATCCGGACGTCCCCGGCGACGGCCCGGTAGGCCGGAAGCTGGGCCTTGCCGCCGACGCGGGAGACCGATTTTCCAACGTCCACGGCGGGAAGGATTCCCTTCTGGAAGAGGCGGGGCGACAGGTAGAGCTGCCCGTCGGTGATGGAGATCAAGTTCGTCGGGATGTACCCCGAGATGTCCTGGGCCTCCGTCTCCACGATGGGCAGGGACGTCAGGGAGCCGCCACCGTGCTCTTTCCGCAGGTGGGTGGACCGTTCCAGGAGGCGCGAATGGATATAAAAGATGTCTCCCGGGAAGGCCTCCCGCCCGGGGGGCCGCCGGAGGAGCAGGGACAGCTCCCGGTAGGCCCGGGCGTGGCTGGTCAGGTCGTCGTAGATGATCAGGACGTCCCGCCCCTGGGCAATGAAGTACTCCGCCATGGAGGTGGCGGCGTAGGGGGCGATGAACTGGAGACCCGGAGGATCTTCCGCGGTGGCGACCACGACGGTGGTGTAGTCCATGGCGTTGTACTGCTTCAGGTCGGCGATGACCTTGGCCGTGTCGGAGGCCTTTTTCCCGATGGTGCAGTAGATGCAGAGGACATCCTTGCCGGCCTGGTTGATGATGGTGTCGATGGCGATGGCGGTCTTCCCGGTCTGGCGGTCCCCGACGATCAGCTCGCGCTGTCCCCGTCCGATCGGGAAGAGGGCGTCGATGACCTTGATGCCCGTCTGGAGCGGTACCGTAACGGGATCCCGGGCCATGACGCGGGGCGCCTCCCTTTCCACCGGCAGCCGCTTGGTCGTCCGGACCTCCCCGCCGTTGTCCAGGGGCCGCCCCTGGGCGTCCACGACCCGGCCGATGAGCGATTCCCCCACGGGAACGTCCAGGACGCGTCCCGTCCTTCTCACCTCGGACCCTGCCGACAGGTGCTCGCTGGGGCCGAGGAGAATGATGCCGATCTCGTCGGGGTCGATGTTGAACACGAGCCCCTGCAGATTCCCGGGAAACAGGACCAGTTCGTCGGAGCGGATGTTCGGCAGGCCGCTGACCTGGACGATGCCGTATCCGACGTACTTGACCGTGCCGATCTCGCGGTCTTTCAGTTCCGCCTCCTTGCCGGCAAGGACGGCGTCCATGGTCTTGAAGGTTCCGTCCAGAAAGGCCTTCATCTGTTCTTTTTCCGGTGTCGTATCCGTCATGGTGTTCTCTCCTTGGACCGGTTTGGAGCCCGGTTACCGTTCCGGCGTGTCCTCGTAGAGCGCCGTGTAGAAGCTTTCCTCCAGGGTGTCGATGTAGTCCTTGATGCTCCAGGCGATCTTGTGGCCGTCCGACCGGAGCTCGCAGCCGGAAAGGATGTCGTCGGACTCCTCGTACGCCAGCACGATGTCCGGGGCGACGTGCCGCCGGAGAGCGGTGGTCAGTTTTTCCCTTCTTGCCGGCGAGAGGTCGAAGGCGCTCGTGACGGTGACGACGCCCCCGTTCTCCAGGGGTTCCCGGAACTTTTCCCGCTCCCGGTCGTCCATGGAGGCGATCCGTTCCGCCAGGATCTCCACGATCCGCTCCTCCAGGTCCATCTCCGCCAGGTCGTAAAGCACGCGGCGGGTGATGGCGTAGGTCTGTTTCCCCGCCAGGTGCCGGAGCTCCCGAAGGAAGTTTTCCCGTTCCGACTTGACCGCCTCGATCCACCGGGTTTTCAAAAAGTCCGTCTCCTCCCGGGCTTTCTCCTCGAGCCGCTCGCGGTACTGCTCCGCGTCCCGGCGGGCCTTCTCGGTCATCGACTCGTAGCCCTCGTCCAGTTCCCGGAGCTTCCGCTCGCTGGTCAGGGCTGCGGTCTCGGCCTCCCGGCGGGACTGCTCGGCCTCGTCGAAGAGCGCTGCGACCTTTGCCTCCCGGGCGTCCATGGCCCCGATGATCCTTCCGTAGAGGAACTTCTTCAGGAGGAACATCAGGATCATCAGGTTGACGATCTGGGAGAAAAAGACGAACCAGTCGATGTGCATGGAATCATCCTCCCGCCTTTTTGATGACATAGGCCCAGAAAGGGTTGGCGAAGACCAGGATCATGGAGATGACGAAGCAGTAGATGGCGATGGATTCGATCATGGCGAGACCGACAAAAAGCGTTCTCGTCAGGGAATTCCGCTCGTCCGGCTGCTGCGCGATCGATCCCAGCGCTCCCTGAACCGCCCGCCCCTGGCCGAGGGCGGGGCCGATGGCTCCGATCCCCATGCAGATGCCCGCTGTAATGATCGATGCCATTGCTACGATAGTCACGCTGTCCATACCGATACCTCCTCTGGTTTTGATGGTTATGATGGCTTGTGGGGGGAATGCTCCCCTTCCTCGTGGGTCTGTGTGGCCGATGCGATGTAGACCATGGCGAGAACCGCAAATATGTAGGCCTGGATGAGCCCGATGAGAAGCCCCAGGGCCTGCATGACGATCGGGAAGAACAGGGGTGTCACGGCCAGGAGGATGGCGATGACCTTCTCGTGGCTCATGAGGTTTCCGAAGAGCCGGACCGCCAGCGCCAGGGTTCTGGACAGCTCTCCCATGACGTGAAAGGGGAAGAAAATGGGATTCGGGCGGATGTACTCCTTCAGGTATTCGAGGATTCCCTGTTTGCTGATGCCGTAGATCGGCACGGCGAAGAAGACCAGGATCGCCAGGGCCGAGGTGGTTGTCAGCGAGGACGTCGGAGCGACGTAGCCGGGGAGGAACGTAAACAGGTTGGAAAACAGGATGAAGAGGAAAATCGTGGCGATGAAGGGGAAATAGGAATCCACCCCGTCCTTCACCATCTCCTTGATTTCCCCGCGGATCCCCAGGACGATCACCTCCATCAGGTTCTGCCAGCGGGACATCTTCCGGTCCGTCGCGAGGTTCCGGGTGATGAGGACGGATCCGACGACCAGGACACCCATGATCAGCCACGTGTAGACCAGGGTGGCGTTGATCGTGACGAACCGCCAGACAAAGAGGACGACCTCGTCGGGACTGATCTGATTGATGGCTACGATTTCCATGCCGGTACTCCTTTCGGAGGAAGGGTGTCCTTCGGGCCGAGTCCGCGAACCATCAGCGTCCGGACCACGAGGAAGCCGACCACCGCCGCCGCCAGGCGCTCCCACACTCCATCCATGAGAAGGTAGAATCCCCCCAGCACCGCCACCATCCTTGATGCATAGCTGACGGCGAAAAGCCGCCATGGATGGCGGGCGCCGGGGAGGCGCTTCACCGTCTGCCAGAGGCCGACGAAATAGACGAGCCCAAGCAGGCTTCCCGCGAGAAGCGGAATCAAGAGAGGCGTCAGGGAATCCATGAAAGGCATCCTCCTTATGCGTTCCTTTGTCCTTTTGGCCGCGTCCTGCCCGGATACACTCCGGTCAGTCCTTGATGATGTTTTCCCGGGCCTTTTTCACCCAGTACCATGCATTGAGGCTTCCCAGAGACACTCCAAGGATCAGGAGCATAAGGGTCCAGGAAAACCGGCTCGGCCAGGAATTGTCGATCCAGAGCCCGATGGCTACCCCGATAAGGGTGGGAATGGCCACGGACCAGCCGACGACGCCGATCATGCCCAGGCCGAACCAGACCGTTTCGTCCTTGTGGGTCTTCCCCTTGATGCGGCGCTTCTCCTTCGTATCCACCTTGCGGGTGAACTCCTCCGCCTGCTTCCGGCGCCTCTCCCGCGACGAAAGTTTCTCTTCAGTCATGGCGCAGCTCCATAAATCGGCGAAGCAGATCGATCTCCAGCCTGGCCGCGGCGGCACGGGCCTTTTTCTCCCGCTCGTCGATCTCCTCGAACTGGCGGATCACCACGTCCTTCAGGTGACCAAGCTCCGGACTCTGGAAGGCGTTCCGTGTCGAGACCAGGATCTCGCTTCCCTTCTTGACCAGGGTGCCCACGTCAACGGCCAGGTAGTGCTCTGCGCCGTCGGCGGCGGTGTAGGAAAACACGCTCGGGACCAGGGCCGCCGTGAAATCGACGTGCTGGGGCATCAGGCAGAAGAATCCGTTTTCGGCCTCGGCCACCACCTTGGTTACCTCGGCGCTGAGAAAGACTTCCGAAGGGAGCAGGATCTTCAGGTTCATGACGCCTCTTCCTTCTGTTTTGCGGCCTCCTCGATGGAGCCGATCATGTAGAGGACGTTTTCGGGGAAATCGGCGAACTCGTCATTGAGGATGCGCTCGCATCCGTCCAGGGAATCCTGCAGGGAGACGGTCTTGCCCGCCTTGCCGATGAACTGCTCCGTCACGTGAAAGGGCTGGGTGAAGAACCGCTCCAGGCGGCGGGCCCGGTAAACAGTGCGCTGATCCTCCCGGGAGAGCTCGTTGATGCCCAGCATGGCGATGATGTCCTTCAGCTCCTCGTAGATTGTCAGGTTCTTGCGGATCTCCTGGGCGATCCGGTAATGGCGCTCCCCGGCGATGTTGGGCATGAGCATCTTCGAGCCAGATTGCAGGAGGTCGATGGCCGGGTAGAACCCCTCGCTGGCCCGCTTCCTGGACAGGACGATGGAGGCCGTCAGGTGGCTGAAGGTGTGGGAGGCCGACGGGTCCGTGAAGTCGTCCGCCGGCACGTAGACGGCCTGGATGGATGTGATGGCCCCGGTGGTGGTGTTGCAAATCCGCTCCTGCAGCTCCGCCAGGTCGGAGGCCAGGGTCGGCTGGTAGCCGAGGCGGGACGGCAGGAGCCCCATGAGTCCCGAGACTTCCTGGCCCGCCTGGATAAATCGGAAGATGTTGTCGATGAGGAGAAAGACGTCCTGTCGCTCCTCGTCCCGGAAATATTCGGCCATGGTAAGCCCCGTGTGGCCGACCCGGAAGCGGGCCCCCGGCGGCTCGTTCATCTGGCCGAAGACCATGACCGTGTTGGGGAGAACCCCGGCCTCTTTCATCTCCCGATAGAGCTCCTCCCCCTCGCGGCAGCGCTCGCCGACGCCGCAGAAGATGCTGATGCCGTGGTGATGCCCCACCATGTTGTGGATCATCTCCGTCAGGAGGACCGTCTTGCCGACGCCGGCCCCCCCGAACAGCCCGGCCTTTCCGCCCCGTTCCAGGGGGCAGAGGACATCGACGGCCTTGATCCCCGTCTCGAAGATCTCCGAGACGGTGGACTGCTGGGTGATGGGAACGGGTGTGCCGTGGAGGGACCGAACCTCTCCGCTCCCGTGGAACTCGATGTTGTCGATGGGCTCCCCGAACACGTTGAAGACGCGCCCCAGAAGCTCTTTCCCGACGGGAATCATGAACGGGTGGCCGGTATCGTTGATGGCCGACCCCCGGGCCAGCCCCTGGGTCGGCATCAGGGAGATGCCCCGTATGGTCTCCGCGTTGAGCTGGACCATGACCTCCACCCGGATCCGGCCGTCATCCCCGGTCGTCAGAACGTTGCCGATGGCCGGAAGACGGCCTGTAGGGAACCGGGCGTCCACGACGCTCCCCCGGACAGACAGAATGACTCCTTCGCTGGCTTCCCGTTTCATCGATTCGTACCCTCCGCGTTTCGGGATGGCCGGACTCCCTCTTTGCTGAATCCGGCGTTACATGGCCTTCAGCCGATAGATTTCTTCCGCCATGGTGATGCCTTCGCTCAGGAAGGCCACCACCGCTCCGATCACGATGAACATCACCGCACGAACGAAGTCGTCGGTGATGGGGATGCCCCCGAGAAAAACGAGGTGACTCAGGATCAGGAAGACTCCCAGGACCACCGCCAGCAGGATCCCCTTTCGCTTCCACCAGATACCCGCCAGGACGACGGGGATATAGAAAAGATGCGTGAAGATGACATTGGACCCCATCATCGCGTGGTAGTAGTACGTCAAGAGGAGCGAGCCGATCAGCAGGACCGTCATGATGGCCGTCCGATACGGGGAAAGGCGCGTGCCGAGAGGGCTCTCCAGCCGGATCATGTTGAGCAGGGCCAGTCGGTCGTTGAGTTCGCCGCGGATCAGCTCCTGGTAGCGCTGGCTCATGAAGGTGATGGCGTAGTCGAACATCAGGATGGTCCGCACCAGGCTGTCCACGGCTTGCTTCTGCTCCACGGCGGTGATGAAGATGACCTGGAACTCGGCGTAGAGCCAGATGTGGCGCCGCATGAGGATCAGCGCATAGATGGCCTCGTGGAGGGGAACATGCGCTTCGTACTGCTCTTCGGCGTACCGGGCGAAGAATTCCCGGGAGACTTCAGCCGGCTTCTCGGCGTAGAACATCTTCCGGAAATTGTCATAGAAGCGGATGGCCAGGGGAACCAGTTTGTCCTCCGGCATGTCGTGGTAGGATGCGGTCCGGGAATTTTTGCACACGTCCTTCGCCCAGGCGCGGGCAATGGGATCGGCGTGCTTCTCGATCAGGGCGATCAGCTTCAGCGATCCGGACATGGCCAGCCCTCCTTGTCTCCCCCGGCATCGCGAGGACGAGGGGGGTGCCCCGGGACCGGCGGTCGGCCGGCCCCGGGGCGGGGGGGATTACGTGTTGGGGGCCTCGAACCAATCGAGCTTCATCAGCTCGCGGTATCTCTTGGAGATGAAGTAGACGGCGTAATCGAACATCAGAATCGTCCGGGTGATGCTTTCCACGGCCAGGTTCTGCTCCACCGCGGTGAGGAAGAGGACCTGGAACTCGGCGTAGAGCCAGATCTGCCTCCGCATCAGGATCAAGGCATAGAGGGCCTCGTGGAGGGGCACGCCCTTCCGGTAGCTCTCCTCGGCGTAACGGGTGAAGTATCCCTGGGACGCTTCCACCGGCTTCGGTTCCATGAACAGCCTGCGGAAATTTTCGTAGAAGACCACCGCCTGAGGAATCAGGTCCTTTTCCGGTACGTTATGGTAGTAAGGGGTGAACGGGTTCTTCCGCACGTTCCTGGCCCACTGCCGGGCGATCGGTTCCGCGTGCGTTTCCACCAGGTCGATCAACTTCATGCCCATATACATGTCCGCCACCTCCTCTCGCAGATTTTGTCCTTTGCCGTTTAGAGAGCAACGGGCATGCCAGGGATGGCGGGTCGGCCACTCGCGTATATATGCTTGAATATGCAGAGGAAAACGCTGCGGCCGCCGGGTCGGACGTTCCGGACGTTCCTGTCTCCGTCCTTTCACCCGGAGGCCGGACGGTCGCCGAACGGACACCATTGGAAGCGAACCAGTTGAAATAAAAGGAAACAAAAAGGGGCGACGAAAAGGTCGCCCCTTTGGTGACGGAAAGGTCGTCTAGATCAGGCGGTGGAATGGTCGTCCAGATAAGCCAGCCAGGCCGCGTCTTGTCGCATCTGGGCGAGCTTTCTCTGGAGCTGGCGGACCGTGATCCCGAGGATCCGGGCAGTCTGTTTCCGGTCCCCCCCGGTGTGCGTGAGGACGTAGGCCACATGGGCCTCGTCGTTTTCCTTGAGGGTGCTCAGGCGACGGGCGAAGGGGGCCGGCCGGAGCGCCGCCGCTCCCAGATGCCGGGGCAGGATCCAGGGCGTATCGGCCAGCAGCACGGCGTTCTCCACCGCCTGGGCCAGTTCCCGGACGTTTCCCGGGTATTGCCCCTGCAGGAGAATCTCCATGGCCTCCGGGCTGACACCTTTGATTTCCTTAGCGTATCTCCGGACGGCCTCTTTCAGGAAATGGTTCGCCAGAAGGGAGATGTCCCCTTCCCGCTCCCGGAGGGGCGGAAGATGGATGTGAGCCGACTTGAGGCGGTAGAAAAGGTCAAGGCGGAAGCGTCCCTCCTGGCAGGCCCGGTCCAGATCCATGTTGGTTGCCGAGATGACCCGGACGTCTACCTGGATGGCTCGGCTGCTCCCCAGGGGGGTGAAGGTCTTGTCCTCCAGGACGCGGAGGAGCTTCGACTGAAGGCCCGGAGGCAGCTCACCGATCTCGTCGAGGAAGAGGGTGCCTCCGTCGGCCTGTTCGAAGAAGCCGCGATAGCTCGACTCGGCCCCCGTGAAGGCCCCGCGGGCGTGGCCGAAGAACTGGGTCTCGAACATGGTTGTGGGGATGGCGCTTACGTTGACGGCGATGAAGGGTCCATCGGGCGACGGGCCTGCCCGATGGATGCCCCGGGCCACAAGTTCCTTGCCGGTTCCCGACTCGCCGGTGATCAGGACAGGGTTTCCGCTCCGGGCCATAACCTGGGAGTAGGCAAGGAGCGACCTCATGCGCGGGTCCTTCGTGACGATCGCCGCGAAGGCTTCGGGCGTCTCGGAGACCCGGCCCGCCGCCACAGGGGCCAGGCTGTTCAGCAGGCCCTTCCGCTCGAAGGCCCGCTGGATCGTGAGGATCAGAAGCTCGTTGTCCACGGGCTTCACCAGGTAGTCGTAGGCCCCTGTCCGGATGGCCCTGACCGTGGTCGACAGGTCGTCCACGGCGGTCAGAATGATGAATTCCGTCTGCGGCAGATAGGGTTTTACCGTCTCCAGCACGGTCAGTCCGTCCACCTCCGGCATCAGGAGGTCCAGAAGGACGATGTCGAAGTCCTCCATCCGGAGCCGGCGGATCGCCTCGGCCCCGCTGCGGCAGGTCTCGACGTCCTTATACCCGCGCCAGTTCAGAAGCCTTTTGATCGAGGAGAGAGAGATCTCCTCGTCGTCCACGGCCAGGATTCTCACAGTTGCAACCTCCCCTTTTCCTCCAGGATTTTCTGCAGCCGCTTCGTTGCGGCGGATTTGGGCAGAATCTCTGTGGCGCCATCCCCGGCGGACAGGCGCTGCATCTCCTCCTCGGGCGCGCAGAGCACTACCTCCACCAGGGGGAACCGGTCCCGGACCGCCTTGAGCAGATCGCGCCCGTCCAGATCCGGGAGGCTCCACTCCGTGACCACGATGTCCACTTCCGGGTGCTCGTCCAGGTATTTCAGGACGGCGGGTGCACCGACCCCGGGGCGGGCCTCCCAGGTTTCCACCTCTACGAGAGCCGCCTTCAGGGCGCCGAGAAATTCCAGGTCCGTTCCCAGGCACAGGATGGACGGCAGGATCCTGGGCAGGGTCTTGCCCTCGACGGGAAGAAAAACGGAGAAGCGGCTCCCCATGCCGGGCCGGGAAAGCACGCCGATGAGGCCGTTGTGCTCCCGCACCAGGCCGTAAGATATGGACAGGCCGAGTCCTGTTCCGCCCGAATCCCGCCGGGTGGTGAAAAAGGGATCGAACAGGTGCCCCAGGTTTTCCCGGGGGATGCCCCGGCCGTTGTCTTCCACGTCCAGGAGAATCGCGTTCAGGCGGGGAATGGAGCGGGCAGAGACGGTGATGCGGCCCTTGCGGCCGCCGGGCATGGCCTGGTGGGCGTTGATGAGCAGGTTCGTCAGGACCTGCTCCAGCTTTTGGAGGTTTCCCAGAACCGGCGGCAGGTCAGGCTCGATACGCTGTTCGATCGTCGAGACGGTCCGCCGGATCTGGCCGCCGACGATCAGGAGGGCACCCTGGACAACCTCAGCGACCTGCAGGGGCTTCATCCGGGCGGAGCGCTCGTCCGAGCGGGAGAACTCCTTGAGATTCGTAATGACCCGGCTGATCCGGTTGGAAGCAACGCGGAAGGCCTCGATGATCTCCCGCATGTGCCGGGTGAGCTCCTCGGGGTGGATGTCCCGGTTCTTCCAGCGCGGGTCGATCTCCCCCAGGCGGTGGATGCCGGGCTCGACGGCGTTCCAGATCTCCTCCAGGAGGGGGATGTTGTAGGAGATGAAACTGACGGGGTTGTTGATCTCGTGGGCCACCCCCGCCACCACCTCACCCAGGGCGGTGAGCTTGTGGGTCTGGATCATCTGCTGGAGCCGAAGCTCCGCCTCCTGCCGCATCCGCTTTTCTTCCGTCACGTCCTGACAGACACCGGCGACCTGTGGGGGCGGTCCCCCGGAGTGGCGGGGCACGCGCCAGTAGTCCGAGAACCAGCGATAGCTGCCGTCGGCCGTGCGGAAGCGGTACTCCGACCGTCCCTGGCGCCGCTTCGTCTTCGGTACCTGCGGAAGCTGCGCCCGGTCGTCCGGATGAACGCGGCTCTCCCAGAAGCCGGGATCCTCCAGGAATTGTCCGGGGGAAAAGCCGGTCATTTCCCGCACGCTGGTGCTGACGTAGGTGAGGGCGAAGGGGGATGAAGCCTGGCGGCTGTAGGAGACAATCGGCAGGGATTCGAGAATGAGGGAGAGATGCTCCGTGGTCTCCTTGAGGGCGAGGTTGGCCTCGGCCAGCTCGGCGGTCCGCTCCCGGACGCGCGATTCAAGCTCCTCGTGGGCGGCCCGGAGGGCTTCTTCGGCCTGGCGCCGCTCCGTGATGTCCTCCAGCGTCTCCACCACGCCGACGAGGTTTCCCCGGGGATCGCGAAGTACGGCAGCGGTGAAGCGCAGCCAACGTCCTTCTTCTCCCAGCTCGGGAAAGAAGTCGGTGGCTTCGTAGGCCTCGTCGATGAGCTTCGAGGGGATGTATTTCCCGGTGTACCAGGTCGGGATGGCCTTCAGGGCGCCGTCCACCAGGAGGTCCGCCATGCAGGGCCGTTCGCGGGAGTAGAAGGCCCGCCAGTGCTGGTTGGTGCCCACGACCTCGTCGGCGCGGATCCGGCTGAGCTCCTCCAGGGCCCGGTTCCAGTAGAGAATCCGGTGGTCCCGCCCGATGACGAAGGTCGGGATCGGGGAGCCGCCGATGATGCTGGCCAGGAGCGCCTCGCCGGCATGGCGGATCTGTTGCGCCTTTTCCAGGTCCGCGATCCTGCGCCGGAGGCCGGCCAACTCATCCGCCGGGTTCTGTTGTTCCGGGTTTTTCGCCACGAGGAATTCCTGCCGCCTTTCCGGGCCTTTTCCGCCGAATGGCTGGCGCCATTCTGCATGTTTTCGCCCCCGGACGTCAACCGGTTTGGGAGGGCGCGTTTTTCCGGAGAGCGAAAAAAGCCCCGGATCCCAAAAAGGAATCCGAGGCGTGTGTCCTGTGTGACCGTGAAACGCGGATTCCTCAGCCGGCGGTCTTCCACCACGCCGTGTAGGCGGCTTTCACGCACTCCACCGTGCCTTCGATGCCGAGGCGGCTCGTGTCGAGGGTCATATCGTAGTGGGCGGGGTCGGCGATGTCGGCATGGAAATATTTCCTCACAAAGGCGCTCCGGTTCGACTCGGTGCGGATCACGTACTCCTCGGCGTTGTCCCGGGAGACCTTTTTGTCTTTCATGACCCGGGCGATGCGGGCCTCCCGGGGACCGATCAGGCGGATCCGGAAGGTCTCCTCCGGGGGGAGCATGAAATTGGCGCCCCGTCCCAGGATGACGGCGTTTCCGTGTCTCCCGACGGTGCCGACGACCTTCGTCAGGTGGCGGAGGTAGCTGTCGGGCCAGAGGTGGCGGACCTCGAAGAGGGACGTGATCCAGTCGTCGCGGCGGGTGATCTGCTTCTCGTCGAGGGAGGCTACGACCTTCTCGCTCATCTCGGCGCTGTCCGCCACCCTCTGGATGATCTGTCCGCTGACCAGGTCCATGCCGAGTGCCGCCGCCAGCCTGCGGGCAATCGCGGTGCCCCCGCTTCCGGGATCCCGGGAGACGGTAATGACGGAAGCGGGTTTCTTCCTTGTCTCTCCGGTCCGGAGCGGCAAGCCGTTCCATTTGTCCAGTTGCTCTTTCACCAGTTGTTCGACGGAGCGGGGCTTTGCTTTCATGGGGGCCTCCTTTCACTGGCGTTTTTTTCGGACTGTACCGGAATCATCCTTCCGCCCGGCCCGTTCGCTGATCCCTGCCGGCCGGCGTGGACGCCGGATCCCGGGTGCACCGGTTGTTACATGGAGTAGAGCTTTTCTCCCGAGAGGACCGAGAAACCCTTCTTCTGAAGGACCTCGATGGCCCGGTCCGGATTGTCGTACCGGAAGATGATGACGGCGTTCTCGCCGCTTTTTTCCACGAAGGCGTAGAGGTACTCGATGTTGATGGCCTCGCCTCCCAGGGCCTCCAGGATGGAATGGAGCCCGCCCGGCCGGTCCGGAACCTCCACGGCCACCACTGTCGTGCGGCTGACCCGGAAGCCCTTCTCCTTGAGGACGGTGCTGGTGGCCGCCACGTCGTTGACGATGAGCCGGAGAATTCCAAAATCCGACGTATCCGCCAGGGAGAGGGTACGGATGTTGATGTTGGCTTCCTTGAGCGCCTTCATCACCTCTTCGAGCACCCCCGGCTTGTTTTCCAGGAATACGGAGATCTGTTCCACTTTCATGAGGACACCTCCCGTCAGATTTTCCGTTTGTCGATGACCCGGCTGGCCTTGCCCTCGAAGCGCTGGAGGGACTTGGGCTCCACCAGCTTGACCTTGGCGGAGATGCCGAGATAATCCTTCAGGTCCTTGACGATCCGGCGTTCCGTCCGCTGGAGGACCTTCACTTCGTCAGCGTTGGCGAACGCCTCTTCCCGGACCTCGACCTGAACCTCGAGGGTATCCAGGGTACCCTCCCGGTCCACCAGGAGCTGGTAATGTGGCTCCAGGCCATCGATGCCCACGAGGACGGCCTCGATCTGGGAGGGGAAGACGTTGACGCCGCGGATGATGAGCATGTCGTCGCTCCGGCCCATGACGCGGTCCATCCGCACGTGGCTGCGGCCGCAGCGGCAGGGGTCGTGGATGAGGCGCGTCACGTCCCGGGTCCGGTAGCGGACGAGGGGGAAGGCCTCCTTCGTGAGGGTGGTGAAGACCAGTTCGCCCTCCTCCCCGGGGGGGAGGACCTCGCCCGTCGCGGGGTTGATGATCTCGGCGAGGAAGTGGTCCTCGAAGATGTGCATCCCCTGCCTGCCCTCGGTGCACTCCATGGCGACACCGGGGCCCATGACCTCCGAGAGCCCGTAGATGTTCATGGCCTGGATGTCCAGGGCGTCCTCGATCTGGTTGCGCATCTCGTCGCTCCATGGCTCCGCCCCGAAGACGCCGACCCGGAGCTTCAGGGACTGCATGTCGACGCCCATGGCCTTTCCCTGTTCCGCCAGGTTCAGGGCGTAGGAGGGGGTGCAGCAGATGGCGGTGGGGCCGAAGTCCTGGAGGATCATGATCTGCCTCTTCGTGTTGCCCCCCGAGATGGGGATGACGCTGGCCCCCAGGCGCTCCGCCCCGTAGTGGGCCCCGAGGCCGCCCGTGAAGAGCCCGTAACCGTAGGCGTTGTGGATGATGTCGTTTTTCGTGAGCCCGGCGGCGACGAAGCAGCGGGCCATCAGCTCCGACCACTGCTCGATGTCACGCTTCGTGTAGCCCACCACGGTGGCCCGGCCGGTCGTTCCGGAAGAGGCGTGGAGACGGACGACGCTGCTCATGGGGACGGCGAAGAGGCCGAAGGGGTAATTGTCCCGCAGGTCCTGCTTGGTGGTGAAGGGAAGCCGGCGGAGGTCCGCCAGGCTTTTCACGTCATCCGGCTTCACCCCGGCGTCGTCAAAGGCCTTCCGGTAGAACCCGACCGTATGGTAGACCCGCTGGACGACCTGCTGGAGCCTCTTCAACTGCAGCGCCTCCAGCGCCTCCCGCGGCAGCGTTTCAAATTCTTCATTGTAGATCATGCACCATGCCCTCCGGAGATGTCTTCCCCGCCGTGCCGCCCCGGCATCCTGAAAGGACGGGCGTTTCCGGCAAAAGAGATTTTTCTGTAAAATAGCAGAAGACGGCAGTCGGGGCAACCCGCAAATACCCGCGATTTCCCCGGGATTCGAGCGTTTAGGCCTTCTCGGAAGGAGCGGACCGTCCATCCCGGATGCGGTACCAGAGCCGGATGATCCAGACCGTGAGAATTGCGGCCGTGAGCCGCGGCAGGTAGAGCCAGAGGGGATGAAGTCCGAGGGCGATGAAATAGGACGGATCCTCCACCATCGAGTGATTCATGCCGATGGACAGATGCAGCGTCTCCAGGTCTTCCCGGGTCAGGTGTCCCTGCCGGGCCTCCTCGACGATGACGGCCCCTCCGTACGATAGCCCGAAGACGACGGCCGTCATCCACAGGATTCCCACTTTCTCGTTGAGTCCCATGAGGCGGAGAACCGGTGCGCAGGCCCGGACGATGGGGTGAATCCAGCCCAGGCTCTTCATGATTTCCAGGACGGAAAGAAGAGCCATGATCACAATGAAGATGATGGCTGACAGCTTGACCGTCGCGACCAGCCATTCCAGGAGGGCCCGGTCCAGGGGACCCCGGGCGGGGACGGGACCCGCCACCGCGGCCGCCGCGCCGGAAGGGGCGTACCCCATCAGCGCCGCCACGGCCATCACGGTCAGGCAGGCGGCGACGAGGCGGAAGACCGTCGCCTTGAAGGGATGGATGCCGGACCGGGCCTGGATGATTCCCTCCTGGATGAGGTTGTGGGCCATCAGGGCAAAGATCGCCACCAGGGTCATTTCCGTCTGGTTCATCGGCAGGACGACCATGGCCGCGATGGCGCCGTAGATGCTCGAAAACATGCCGATGACGATCGGCAGGGCCGCCATGGCCGGCAGGCTGACGGCGTTCATGAGGGGCTGGACGATGAAATCGATCTCCCGCAGCCAGCCGCTCCAGGCCAGCAGGGACGTGAGAAGGGACACCGGCATGATGATCTGGATCATCCAGACGAAGCCGTCCCATCCCTTGCTGAGGCCGTTCTTGAATCCGTCCCGGACCGCCGCGTTCATGTTCATGGTCTCCGCGGCCCTTGTAGCAGAGGCCGGCGGGCAGGGAAAGGGCAATTTCACAATTGCCTAAGGCTCGGCGATATGATACGGATTGGCCTGTTTTCAAAGGCTTCCGGACGAATTCATGAAACTGAACATCCGCCGCAAACTGCTGCTCGGCTATTTCGCCATGGCCCTCCTGACGGTCTTGGCGAGCCTCTACGCCGTACTCAGCCTGGGCCGGCTGAGCGACCTGGCCTACATGATCATCAGCGAGGATGTCCCGGTGGTGGAGACCGCCAAGAGCCTCTCGGAGACGCTCCTCGCCCAGGAGAGCGCCGAGAAAAAATACCTGATCCTCAAGGACCCGCAGCTGACGGAGATCTTCTGGAGCCTGAACCGGGAATTCAAGTCCGGCCTGGAGGCCATGGGCAAGAACCGCTCGAAGATCATCACGAAGCGGGTCTCCCTGATGGGACTTCTCCACCGGCAGTACGGGGAGGTTTTCCGGCGGGAGATCGCCCTCGTCGAGGAGAACAAGGTCGACGAGGCCCGGGCGCTGTCCGAGCAGGAGGGAAAACCGCTGCTCGACCAGATCGCCTCCTCCCTGCGGGATTGCCAGAAATTCGGGGAACGGGACGTCGATTCCCGGATGAGCCTGATCAACGAACAGGGACTCCGGGCCTCGCGCATCACCATCCTGCTCAGCCTGGTCAGCCTCCTGGGCGGGATGATCGTCGCCCTGTTCATTACGTACAACATATCGATTCCCCTCCGGAAACTCGAAAAGGCCACGGGGGTGATCGCCGAGGGGAACTTCGATCCGGCCATCCGGATGGAGCGGGACGACGAGATCGGCTCCCTGGCCAAAGCCTTCGGGGTCATGACGGAGAGGTTGAAGGAGCTGGAGGCCCTGAATCTCGACGCCTCCCCCCTGACGGGTCTCCCGGGGAACCTGGCCATCGAGCGGGAACTGGAACGACGGCGGACGGAGGGAAAAATGTTTTCCCTCTGCCACGTGGATCTTGACAACTTCAAGCCTTTCGCGGACAAGTACGGATACGCTTGGGGCAGCGAGATCATCAAGGAGGTGGCCAAGATCCTGACGCAGCACCTGGACGCGGCGGGCGAGGAGGACGTCTTCGTCGCCCATATCGGCGGGGACGACTTTGTCGTTATCGCCGAGCCGGCTGCCGCCGAAGCGATGAGCCGGCAGCTCGTGGAGGAGTTCGAGAATCAGATCCATTCATTCTACAGCACCGAGGACCGCGAGCGCGGGTCCATCATGGGGAAAGACCGGAAGGGGCAGGCGCAGAAATTCCCCCTGATCACCGTGAGCGTGGCCATCGTTACGGACGACGGAAGCCGCTTCCCGAGCGCGCTGGCGATGGCGAAAAAGGCGGCGGAGCTCAAGGAATACGCCAAGACCCTGCCGGGAAGCAATTACGTGAAGCAGGAGACGTTGGGAAAGGCAATCGCATGAAACCGTGGATGCGGATCATGGCCGTCATTCTTCTGGTGCTGGGAATCGCCGCCTGCGCCCCGTCGAAAACAACGGTCGCCGACCGGGACGTTCCCAGACCTCCCGCCTCCGACACGGAGCTGTTCGAGGCGGGACTCGCGGCCCTTGAGGCGGGTGGAAGCAAGGAAGTGCTGGCGAAGGCGAGAAACAGCTTCGCAGAGTTGACGGTGACGTATCCCGAGAGCCGATGGGTGAGAGCCGCAGAGGCCTTGGTCCGCCTGCTGGACGAGCAGGAGCGCCTGATCGAGTCGATCCAGACGGGGGCCAAGACGGCCACGGAAGCGGCGGAGGGGGCCAGGCGCATCCAGCGGGAGAATGAGCAGCTCCGCAGGGAAATGAGCCAGATCCGGGAGCGCCTCCAGGCGGAACTGGCGACCCTGCAGCAAGAAAACGAGCAGTTGAGAAAAGATCTGAAACTCCTCAAGGAGCTGGAAATCCAGCTTCACCAGCGGAACCGGACCACGCGCTGAACGGCGCGGACCGGCCTTTCCGGCGCTTCTTGAATCCATCCTTCCTGTCATCCCGCCGCCCGCCGGCAGTTTCGGGGCGGGGCGGTCGCGGGATATCCCTTCTTCGGCTTCGAATCCTCACTCCTGTTTTTCCGGGAGCAGGTGTTGGATCGTCCGGGCGTTTTCCCGGATTTTCCGGTCGCTGAACCACCAGGAGCGAACCTCTCCGTTCATGAAGGGTTCAACCTGGTCCTTGATGTGGGGGTCGAAGAGGCGGCCGGAAACGCCGCCGGGCAGAACGGCCAGGACCTTGTCGGGATCCCCCAGGTCCATGACCATGCGCAGGGACGCGGATAACGACACATCGTAGGAACGGTTGTAATCGTGGGCGGCACGGTTGAGGGTCTCCTGGGAGCCGCCCATGGAGTGGGATCCGCCGCCCAGAATGGAAGCCGCAAACCCCTCGCGGCGAATCGGAGACACCAGGGTCAAGCGGTGCATGCGGCCCCATCGCCATCCCTCCGGATCTCCGCCGTACAGGGGGCCCAGCTCCCGGATCGCCTCCCGCCCGGCGCGGTGCAGGACGTCGTCCCTCGCTTCCCGGACGGCGGGCGTCGAGACGTCGTCGAACCAGGCGGACTCTCCGGCCAGGAACATCTTCTGGAGAGATTCCTGCCAGAAGTATGGATTGTCAGCCAGGAGCTCCGTGAGGGCCGGTCCCAGCTCGTCCTGGTAAGCGGCGAAGAAGAACCGGCGGTACACCGCCTGGAAGACGGCCGGCGCCGCCTGGTCCGGATCGTCGACAAAATCCCAGCGGCCGAGGATGCGGCCCAGGGCTTTTGTGTCCTCGTGCCGGAGCAGGGCCTCCGACATGACGGGTGCAATCTTCCGGGCCATCAGGTTTACAGCATCCCTCTGGAAGCGCCAGTGGTCCGCCGCCGTCTTCTTCCCCGGGGCGTCCAGCAGCTCAATCAGCCGCCGGTAGCGGTAGGACGCCGACGCATGGGACGAGTAGTAGTGGGGATAATCGCACGGAACCGCATGATGATTGCAGGTTCCTACCCAGCCTCTCGGCGGATTGTCCGCATGGGGCATCTTTTCGAAGGGAATCCAGCCGGTCCAGTCGTCGCGGCCGTCCGTGACTTTATGGGGAAGGAGTCCCTGTCCCCGGGCGCGGATGGGCAGGCGGCCCGTTGTCTGCCAGCCGATGTTCCCGTCCGTGTCGGCAAAGACGAAATTCAGCATGATGAGGGTCAGGCCGCGCAGGCTTTCCCTGATTTCCTGTACATTGCGGGCTTGAAGAAGGCGTTCGCTTCCAAGGGAGGCCGCCATCGTCTCGAAGGGCGACCAGCGCAGGCTCATGACGTGGTCCGCACCAAGGCCTTTCAGGACGCCGGAAACGACGGGACCCCGCTTTGTGAGGCGAATCGCGATTTTTTCCTCCCGGAAACCACCGGGGGTGGCCTTGTCCCTGATCTTCAGCGTCTCCGTGATCACCTCGAAGGGGAGGGAGTTCCCTCCCTCCAGGTAGCGGCCGGGGTCTGCCGGGTCGACCGTCTCGATGAACAGATCCTGGGCGTCGCCGTAGGAATTGGTGATTCCCAGGGCGATGCGGTCGGTCCGGCCGATGCCGAGTCCCGGCACGCCAGGGATGAAGGCGGCCACAATCCTGGAGGAGGGGAGGATCAGGCCGCAGGGATACCAGGGCCCCGGGAGGATCCGGGCATCGAGGTGCGGGTCGTTGGCGACCACCGGCCTGCCGCTTACGGAAAGGGCGGCTCCCGTTGCCCAGTTGTTGCTTCCGAGGCGCAATCCCGCGGCCTGGTCGGCCGGGAGGGCCATCAGCGTCCGGTCGGAGGCAAGATCGAGGTGGCGCCTTTCCGGAAGGGCGCCCCGCCCGATTCCGTTCGATGCCGGGCATTCCCTGACCTCGTCGGGATTGACGTTCAGGGGGAAAAGCTCCCGCGCCCGCTGGGGGCCCAATTTCTCGACCATCATCTGGGCGATGATTTCATCCTTGAGATTCGCCGCCGAGCCCCAGCCCATGTAATAGGCAACGGCCAGGGAATCCTCGATGGTCCAGGGCTGCGGCCGGAGCCCCGCCAGCCTGAACTCCAACGGCCAGTCCTGTCTCCGCGCGATGAATGCGTTCACGCCGTCCAGGTAGGCCTGGAGGAAACGCGCCGTTTCGCCGCTCAGGATGGACACGTGCTTTCCGGCCTGCCGGCGGAAGCCGATGGTCCGCATGCGGATGTCCGCTTCCCGGCCCGCCGGACCCGCCAGCTCGGAGATGCGGCCGGAGGAGAGCAGGCGAAGCAACTCCATCTGGAAGAGCCGGTCCTGGGCCGTTACGAAGCCCTGAGCCCGAAGCAGGTCGTGCTCATCGGCCGCGTAGAGGTACGCCATCCCTTTCTCGTCGCGGACCACCTCCACCGGGGCCTTCAGCCCGGCCAGGCGGATCTCGCCGTCCCGCTGGAAGGAGTTGAGGCGGGCGCAGCCCGCGGCCAGGAGGATCGAGAGGGCCATTGCGACAAGGAGCCGGAGGTTCCATCTCTTCATGAGGACATCCTGTCTGGGTGCATTCTTGGATTCGCCGGTATCGGAGGCCGGCACTGCGGCTGAAAACCCGTTGCGGGGCATCCGGCCGTGCCGGATTGCAGGGAAGGACGGTTTGAAGGCAGGACCCCGTCAGTTCGTCTGGATGGTCGCCAGGAGCTGCTCCTCGACGGCCTCTTTCGACTGGGCGCCCACCAGCCGCTGCACCACCACCCCGCCGCGGAAGAACAGGAGTGTCGGGATGCTCCGGATGGCGTACTGGGAGGCCGTGATCGGATTTTCGTCAACGTTAAGCTTGGCGATCTTCACCGCGCCGCCGTATTTGGCCGCCAGGTCCTCCATGACGGGCTCCATGGTCCGGCAGGGGCCGCACCAGGGGGCCCAGCAGTCCACCAGGACGGAGCAGGCTTCTCCCAGGACCTCCCGGGAAAAGTTCTGGTCGTTCACGTCGACGGGGAAGGCGGGGGCATGACAGATGATGAGGGGAGTCTTGCAGACGCCGCAGACGGGGCGGTCGTGAATCCGGTTTTCCGGCATGCGGTTCTTGGCGCCGCAGTGGAGGCACCGGATGATCATCTCATCCAGGGGGGAATGGCAGTTGCCGCAGGCGGGGCGGTCCTGCAGGCGGACCTTGGGGATGCGGTTCTTGACCCCGCAGTGGAGGCACCGGACGATCATCTGCTCTTCCTGCTGTTTTCGTTCCTTCGGCATGACGCGCCTCATTCAATGGCGACCTGCACCGTGACCGGGTGGAGAGCCCGGATCAGGTCGGCCGGAGACATCTCCGCCAGGATCCCCCGTCCCCCCGCGTTGATGAGGATCCTGGGCAGGCCCGCGATGCTCTCCTCCACGTATATCTTCAGCGGCTTCCTGGTCCCGAAGGGGGAGGTTCCCCCCACCTTGTAGCCGGTGTGCCGCTCCGCAACCTTCGGATCGCAGGGGGTGACGCTCTTGACTCCCAACTGCCGGGCGAAGGCCTTGGTGGAGACCTGCCGGTCCCCGTGCATCAGGACGATCAGCGGGGCGCCATGCTCGTCTTCCATGACGAGCGTCTTGATGATCTGGTGTTCGCTGACGCCCAGTTCCCGGGCGGAGACGCGGGTTCCGCCGTGCTCCTCGTAGCGGTAGGGACGAAGCTGAAAATCAATCCCTCGCTCCCTGAGGAAACGGATCGCGGGGGTCGCCGGGATCTTGTCCTTGGACATGTCCTCCTCGCCCGATGCGTTTTTCTGAAGATAATGAATCCGGCGGAAAAAGTAAAGGGATCGGACGGGTATCGCCGCTTATCCGGCGGAGGCGCGCGACGGGAAGGGTGGAAGGAACGGCAACAGGAGCCGGTCCGCCTTGGAAAAGGCCAAGCCGTTCATCTCCTCGAACGTGACCCATCTCCGGTCAGGGCCTTCAGAAGGCGGTCTCCCGCCGCCCTGTCTCCGGCAGCGGAAGGCCGTCAGGCGGAGGCGGAAGTGTGAATAGACCGCGTTTACGGAGGCCAGCTCGTCAAGGACGCGGACAGCAAGCCCCGTCTCTTCCCTCATGGTCCGCCGGAGCCCAGCCGGGAGATCCTCGCCGGGCTGGAGGAAACCACCGGGGAGCTTCCACAGCCCGCCCAGGAATCCGTGAAGCGGCCGCCGGACGACGAGGAGACGACCGTCCCGGTTGCGGAGAACGGCTGCAACGGCGGTCTCGAAAGGCAGGGGCTTTTTCGGGGAGTTCATGGGAATCTCTTCCTGGCGGCCCTGCCGGAAGGCCTCGCATTCGTCCGCCAGGGGGCATTCCCGACAGCGGGGCAGGGCGGGCGTGCAGATCCGGGAGCCCAGGTCCATCAGGGCCTGGTTGAAGGCCCCGGGGTCTTCCGGGGACACAAGCCTCTCCGCCAGCGTCCGGATCCGCGACTTTCCGGGGCCGGAGTCAACCGGTTCGCCGATGGCGTACAGCCTCGCCAGGACGCGCCGGACGTTGCCGTCCACTGCCGGAACGATCCGTCCGAAGGCGATGCTGCCGACGGCTCCCGCCGTGTACTCGCCGATTCCCGGCAGGGCCACCAGGTCCTCATGCGCTTCCGGGAGACGGCCGCCGTGGTGTTCCGCCACGATCTTCGCTGCCTCATGGAGGTTCCTCGCCCGGGAATAGTATCCCAGGTTTTCCCAGACCTTCAGGACTTCGTCGGTCGAGGCGGCCGCCAGGGAGGAGGCGTCGGGAAAGCGCTCCAGGAAGCGCCGGTAATACGGGATGACCGTTTCCACCCGCGTCTGCTGGAGCATGATCTCCGAGATCCAGACGGCGAAGGGGTCCCGGGTCTCACGCCAGGGAAGGTCCCGCCGGTTTTTTTCATACCACCCGAGGAGCCGCCGCCGGATCCGGGATACGGGGCGGTCCGTATCATCCGTTGGGCCGGTCCTTCGGGCCCGGAGGTGCCCCGTGTGCGGAGGCAGGCCGGGAGAGGTTGATTTCCGTGAGGATTTCTGTTTCATTTGGAATCAAAAGAATGGGGGTCGGGAGGGATCATGCTGGAGCGAATGAAGGAATTGCTGAAACGGAAGGACCTGTGCGTCATGGCCACGGAATCAGAGGGGGTTCCGCACTGTTCGCTCATGTCTTACGCGGTCTCGGAGGACGGCCGGGAGGTCTGGATGCTGACCCGGGCGGAGACAAAAAAATACCGGAATCTCCTTGCGAATCCGAACGTCAGCCTTCTCGTGGACACCCGGGGAGAACGACAGCCGCGGGCTATGGCCCTGACCGTCAGCGGCCGCTTCGAGTCTCCCGGTTCTCCGGAGCGGGAAGCCGGTATTCGGCGCTGCCTGATCGAGCGTCACCCCGACCTGGAGGAACTGGCGAAGGATCCGGCGGCACCGGTCGTTGTGATTCGCATCCGCTCTTTTCAGCTGCTGGACGGGATCACCGAGGCCCATTTCCGCGACCTGGACGGAGGCGAATAGGTCCCACCCACCGGACGGGGGGCCGTGACGTTCCCTACCGGACCTTTCCCCCCGTCAGGGCGGAGCGGTCGAAGCTCACCAGCGTCAGGCCCTCTTCGCTGTCCGTCGCCAGGAGCATGCCCCGCGACTCGACTCCCATGAGTTTCGTGGGCTTGAGGTTCACCACGACGACGATCGTTTTTCCCACCAGGTCTTCCGCCTTGTAGTCCTTCCCGACGCCGGCGACGATGCTGCGCTCCTCCCCTATGTCGATTTTGAGCTTCATGAGCTTGCTCGACTTCGGCACCGGTTCCGCTTCCAGGATCTTCGCGGCCCGGAGGTCGATCTTCTCGAAATCCTCGTAGGAGATTTCCGGCTTGATGGGCGCCAGGGGGGCCTTTTTCGTCTCCACGGGCTGTTCCTCCTTGCTGAATGTAATGCGCGGGAACAGCGATTCGCCGCGCGTCAGGGCCAGCCCGGGGGCCAGGCCGCCCCATGTCCGGATGGTGTCGATGGTCTGCCGGCCCGGATCGACGATGCCGATCTGCCGGAGGATCTTCTCCGCCGAGCCCGGCATGAACGGTGCCACCAGGTTTGCCACAATTCTCAAGGTTTCCAATAAATTGTACAGGATTGTCTCCAGCCGGCCCTTCCGCTCCGGATCCTTGGCCAGGTTCCAGGGTTCCCGTTCGACGATGTACTTGTTCGTGATGCTGATGAGATCCCAGATGGCGATCAAGGCCTTGTGCAGGGCCAGCTCCGCGAAGCAGGCCTCCACCTCGGCGAGGGCCCGGGCGGCGGTTTCCTGAAGGATCCCGTCCTCCTCCGGTACGATTTCCGCAGGGAAGGGAACCTTCCCGCCGCCGTACTTGACGGCCATGGTCACCGACCGGCTCACCAGGTTTCCGAGGTCGTTGGCCAGGTCGGAGTTGACCCGCTGGACGAAGGCCTCCTCGCTGAAGCTCGAATCGAGCCCGAAGACCATGTCCCGAAGGAGGAAATAGCGGAAGGCGTCCAGGCCGTACTTGTCTTTCAGGTCCAGGGGCTTGACGACGTTCCCCAGGCTCTTGGACATCTTGCTCTGGTCGACGTTCCAGTAGCCGTGAACGTTCAGGTTCCGGTAGGGCTCAATCCCGGCGGCCTTCAGCATGGTGGGCCAGTAGATCCCGTGGGGCTTGAGGATGTCCTTCGCGATGAGGTGCTGGGCCTCCGGCCAGAAGATCGGGAAATTTTCGCCGTCGGGGTAACCGACGCCGGTCACGTAGTTGATCAGGGCGTCGAACCAGACGTACGTCACGTAGTTCTCGTCGAAGGGAAGGTCGATGCCCCAGGTGAGGCGGCTTTTCGGCCGGGAGATGCACAGGTCTTCGAGGGGCTCCCGGAGGAAGGCCAGGACCTCGTTCCGGTACCGCTCGGGGCGGATGAAATCGGGGTGGTCCTGGATGTACTGGATCAGCCAATCCTGGTAGGCACTCATCTTGAAGAAGTAGTTGCTTTCCTTGCGGTGCAGGGGAGGCGTCTGGTGGTCGGGGCACTTGCCGTCGACCAGTTCCTTCTCGGTGTAGAAGCGTTCGCAGCCGACGCAATAGTAGCCCTCGTAGTGGCCGAAATAGATGTCTCCCTGGTCGTAGACCTTCTGAAGGATGGCCTGGACTGTCCGGACGTGGTTCTGGTCGGTCGTGCGGATGAAATAGTCGTTGGTGACCATCAGCTCCGGCCAGAGCTCCCGGAACTGGGCGCTGATCCGGTCGGTGAATTCCTGGGGGCTGATGCCGGCTTTGGCGGCTGCCTCGGCGATCTTGTCCCCGTGCTCGTCGGTTCCGGTGAGGAAGAAGGTCCGGTAGCCGAGACTTCGGTGGTAGCGGGCCAGCACGTCGGCCACGATGGTGGTGTAGGCGTGGCCGATGTGGGGCGAGGCGTTTACGTAGTAGATGGGCGTGGTGATGTAGTAGGCCTTTTCCATGTGTGGTTCCTCTGACAGGTTGCTCGAAAAGCCGTCCGCCGGGCCGTCTCGGCCGGCTAATCCGGGTCTTTGATGCTCAGGGTCACTTCCTTGCCGTCTTCCAGCTGGACCATGACGTCTCCCTTGAGGACGTTCTGCCGGATGACCTTGCCGGCGCCCCCTTCGGTCTGGACGACCTTGCCGCATTTGGGGAGTTTTTTCTTTCGCTCCGCGTAGCTGTCGTACTCGTATGCCAGACAGCACATGAGCCGTCCGCAGAGCCCGGAGATCTTCTCGGGATTGAGGGACATCCCCTGCTCCTTGGCCATCTTGACGGTGACCCGGTCCAGGTTGGAAAGGAATCCCGCGCAGCAGACCTCCCGTCCGCAGATGCCCATGCCCTTGAGCAGGCGCGTTTCCTGCCTCGCCCCGATCTGGCGGAGCTCGATGCGGATCCGGAACCGCTGGACGAGATCCTTGACGAGTTCCCGGAAGTCCACCCGGTTGTCCGCGGTGAAGTAAAAGATCACCTTGCTCCGGTCAAAGAGGCATTCGGCCTCGATGAGCTTCATGGGCAGACCCCGTTCGGCGATGCGCTCCTTGCAGAACCGGTGGCACTCCTGCTCGAACCGCTGCAGATCCATGCGGACCTGGAGATCCTCGTCCGTAGCGATCCGCAGGACCTTCTTCAGGGAAGCCGGTGGTTCGGACAGGGGGATCATGCTGTTCGTGGTTGCCACCAGCCCGAGGGCCGGACCGAACTCCGTATCCACGACCACGGCGTCTTCCCGGTTCAGGGACAACCCTCCGGCGTCAAACAGGTATGTCTTGCCTTCCCTCCGGAACCGTACACCGACGATCCGGGGTTCGGCGGTCGCTTCTTCCATGACAGTCACTTTCCGGTCCGTACCGGAGGCGGTCCGGCCCACTTGAGAACCATCGCCTCCAGGACAAGGGGACGGTTCGCGTTCTGCTCCACGGCCCGCTGAGCCCTGCTCACGGCATCCAGCCGGGCGAGAAGTTCCCGTCCGGAGAGCGTCTTCGACAGGGGGCCGATCAGGTCAAGGCGGTCGCCGTACAGGAGAAGTTCCTTAAGTTCCGTCTCTTTCCAGACAAGAAGGTCCCGCAGGAACAGGCGGACCATTTCCAGGCGCCGGAGAACCTCCTCCCGGTCTTTTCCCAGGGAGGCCGGAAGGGTCGGCTGCGGGGGGAATGTCCGATTCCGCAGGGTTTCGGCGACGGCGTCCATGATCCCGTCGCGGACCCGGATGTCGTCTTCCCGGGCCATTTCAAGCGCCCGGCCGATGCTACCGCCCGCGGAGGAGGCCAGCGTTCGGGCCTGGGCCTCTGAAAAATCCATATGTTCGCGCAAGAATAGGGCAATCGCCTCCGTTTGTAAAGGGTTGAATGGGAGGTGCTGGCACCGGGACAGAATGGTGGAGGGGAGGCGGTGGGGCCGGCTCGTGACCAGGATCAGGTGATTCCGGGGTGACGGCTCCTCCAGGGTCTTGAGCAGGGCGTTTGCCGCCGGCTCGTTCATCCGGTCCGCCTCCAGGATGAGAAAGACACGCCGGCCCCCCTCGAGCGGCCGGAATCCCATCTGGTCCTGGAGGGAGCGGATATCGCCGATTCGGATGAAGGGGCCCGTGGGACGGACGGTGACGGCATCGGGGTGGTTTCCGCTGTCGTATTTCCGGCAGGAGGGGCAATCGCCGCAGGCGTCGTCCTCCATTCGGGAGCAATTGAGGGCCTTGGCGAACGTCTCCGCCACGGTTCGCTTCCCGATGCCGTCCATGCCCCGGAAAAGATAGGCATGGGCGATCCGGCCGGAAGCGAGGGCCCGCCTCAGGATGGCGATTGGCTTTTCGTGGCCGCAGATATCCCCGAAGGGCATGAATCACCTGCTGTCGGGAGGAGGGCGTCCAGGTGCGAGCAGACCTCCCGGTGGATTTCCTCGATGGACCGGTCGCCGTCGATGACCCGGAAGCGCTCCGGTTCCTGCCGGGCCATCTCGATGTAGCCTGAGCGGACCCGGTGATGGAACGCAAGCTCTTCGTGCTCGAAGCGGTCTTCCATGGGGCCGGGCTGGCGGGACGCCCGGTCGAGAGCCCGTCCGAGGCCGGTCTCGACGGGCATGTCGATCAGGATGGTGAGCCGGGGAACCAGTCCGACGCCGGCAAAGGAGTTCACCTTCCGGACAAAGGCGGAATCGAGCCGGCGCCCGAATCCCTGGTAGGCCACTGTGGCGTCGGAGAAGCGGTCGCAGAGGACCCAGCGGCCTTCCCGGAGGGCCGGCAGGATCAGCTCCTGTACGTGCTGGCTTCGGGCGGCGGCGAAAAGGAACAACTCCGCCTCGGCCCCGATGGCAACGGATCCCCGGTTCAGGAGAAGCTCCCGAATCCGGACGCCCAGGGACGTCCCCCCGGGTTCGCCGGTCACCAGGGTCCGGATCCCCCGCTCCTCGAGGTATCTGGCTGCCAGGCGAATCTGGGTACTCTTGCCCGATCCCTCGATGCCTTCAAAGGTGATGAAGGGTCCCATGGAGGACTCCCGCCAGGAAAAAGCCAGAACTTGCCGCCGGGTGACGGCCTGAAAATGCAAGAGGGGAAACAACCGGGCCGGAGGGCCGGCGGCTTCCCCTATTCCCCTTGTCCGGACAATCGTCCGCCTACTTTTCCTCTCCCGGGACGATCGCCTCCACCGGGCACTGGTCGGCACATGCTCCGCAGTCGGTGCAGAGATTCGGGTCGATCACGTATTTGTCATCCCCTTCGGAGATGGCCTCGACGGGACACTCGCTCTCGCAAGATCCACAGGCTATGCAGTCATCGGTTATTACGTAAGCCATTTTTACGAAGCTCCTTTTGTTTTTTCCTTCTTTCAAGACCGGCCGCCCGGCCTCCGGGCCTCGGTCTAAACCGCAACAACATCTTTGATTTCCGGCATCTCCCGCTGGAGGTACCGCTGAATTCCCATTTTCAGGGTCATCTGGGACATCGGGCATCCCTTGCAGGCCCCCGTCAGGCGGACCCGGACCACCCCTTCTTCGGAGACGTCCACCAGCTCGACGTCTCCCCCGTCCGCCTGGAGACTGGGGCGAACCTTTTCCAGGATGGCTTTGACGCGCTCTTTCATGGCAACCTCCAGACCGCTCGGCCCCTCAGTGGGGCATTTCCTCGATCATGGTCTTGAACAGGCTCTCCGCCACACCCTTCAGGTCAGGCTTGATCAGGTAATACCGGGAGGTTTCGTGGTGCGCCGCCTTCCACATGACTTTTCCGGTGGATGCCTCCACCATCTTGAGGGAGAGGCCGACCTTGCCGACTTTCTTCTCGCCTTCCATCGTGTAATTCCAGTAGTCCACGCTGGTCACCAGGAAGGCATCCACCCGGCACAGTTCCCCGATGCGGCGGCTCAGCGCGGGATCGGAGAAATTCACCGTCTTGAGCTTGGTCAGGTAGTCCAGGAGGGCCTTGCGAAGATCCTCGTTGGACTGGACCTGGCGGCCGATGGCGTCGGCCGCCACCACGTCGGTAAACCATTTCCTGTTCACCAGGACCGCGGCGATGACCTCGTCCGCCGTGCCCCGGGCTTCCTCATATGTTCCCGCATCGACAGGCAGGACGCCGATCCGCTGGGGATGAAAATCCTTGGCTTCAGGGGCGACCTGGGAATAGCGGAGACCGCCGCATCCGGCAAGCAGGAGAACCAGGAACAACCCCCATGCGATTCCCGCGGATCTCTTCATGATCGTACCTCCATGATTTCATGTCAGGCGAACCGGCCGATTCCCGTCCAGAACAGGGCGGCCAAACCCGCAATGAAATAGGTCGTTTCCAGCAAACCCTCCAGAACTACACCGGAAAGTCCGGACCTTCTATCACAAAGGCGGAAACAAATCCACAGGTAAAAGGGACAGCACAGGAGCAGCCAGGCAAAGGGAGTCACCCAGCCGGCCGCGGCGGCCGACACAAGGAGCAGGACGGAAAAGATGACGAAGGACTTCAGCAGTTTCTGGGTCATTTCCTTCCCGATCACGACAGGGATCGTTTCCCGTCCCAGAAGCCGGTCGCTCTGCAGATCCTGCAGGTCCGAAAGGGCCGAGCGGACGACGACCAGGGAAAAGATGAGCAGGAAGGAAACGACCCAGCCCGCCTCCAGGCCGAAACCGCCCCGGAGAGTCGGCAAAACGGCCGTGACGGCGGCCCAGGCGGCCGCCATGGAGACGTTCTTCGATCCCGGGATGTCGCGGAACGTCTCGAATTTCCATTTGTTGGGCCATATCCGGACATTGTAGAGCATGCCGAGAACGGAAAGCACCAGGAGGAACAGGAACGAGGCCATGCCCGCCAGGAGGGAGAACGCCAGCGCGAGAACCATGGAACCGAAGCCCAGCTGCGCGTACAGGCGGCGGTGGCGGCGGTAGGAGGCTTCCCGGAATGTTCCCAGGATGGAGCTGGTCCGGGGATTCAGGACCCGGTTGAGGGTGTGCATTGCGTAGACGTACAGCGCCGCCGTCCAGACCGGGAGGAATTCCGGCGGGCGGCCCTGGAGGAGCAGGCAGGCCAGCGTCAGGACCCCGGCGCCGAGGGAGGAGAAGACGTCCGTCTTGACCAGGAGAATCCATCCCTGGAAAAGACTGCGCAGCAGACCCTTGCGGCGATCCTGCTCCTTCCGGAGCCCTTCCACGACCCGGTCGATGATCCAGTTCGGCGTGGAGGCGCCGGCGGACACGCCGATGCGGTCGTAGCGGGAGAGGTCGATTCCCGCCAGTTCGTCCGCCGTCTCGATGTGGAAGGTCGGTGTTCCCGTCTGGGCGGCCAGGGCCGCCAAGCGCAGCGTATTGGCGCTGTTCCGCCCGCCGACGATGAAAAAGGCATCCAGTTCCGGGGCCATGGACTCGATCTCCCGCTGCCGCTCTTCCGTGGAGTTGCAGATCGTGTCGAAAACAAGCGTCTCGGGAAAGCGCTCCTGGATCCGGCGGACGACCCGGTGGAAGGTGTCCAGGCTCTGGGTCGTCTGGGCGACGACACACACCTTGCGGAGATCCGGCAGGGTCGCCACTTGTTCCTCACTCTGGATGACGATGCCCCGTTCACCGGCGAATCCGAGCAGCCCGTTCACCTCCGGATGATGGGGATCTCCGATGATGAGGATGTCGTAGTCCCGGGAGGCATGTTTCTTTATGATGGCCTGGACATGGCCGACCTTGGGGCAGGTGGCGTCGACGATCTTCATGCCTGATTCCCGGATTTCCCGCCTCTCTTCCGGCGAGATGCCGTGGGCGCGGATGATGAGGGTGGCTCCTTCCCGGGGCTCCTGGATCTCCTCGATCCTCTGGATGGGGCGGAATCCCCTTTTTTCGAGGAGTTCAACGGTCTGGGGGTTGTGGATGAGGGGACCGAACGTGTAGAAGCGGGCCTTGCCCTGGGGCAGGGGCATGTCGAGGACCATGTCCACGGCCCGTTTGACGCCCATGCAGAAACCGGCTGTCTTTGCCAGTTTAACGCTCATGGGTCCCGGGCGTCCTTCCCGCGTTTTCCGAGGGCTCCGGCGGTGTTGCGGCATCCGTCTCGGGCGGGGCCGACGCCAGGATGAAAAACTCGCGGTTTCCGGCGGGACCCGGAAGGGGGGATTCGCAGGTTCCCCGGATGTCGAGGCCCTCGTCGCGGCAGAACCGCTCTATTTCCTCCACGACCTCCCTGTGGGCGATGGGATCGCGGACGACGCCGCCCTTGCCGACCCGTTCGCGCCCCGCTTCGAACTGGGGCTTGATCAGGGCCAGGACAATCCCGCCCGGCTTCAGCCAGCGCAGCGCCGCCGGAATGACCAGCTTGAGGGAAATGAAGGAGGCGTCGATGGTGACCAGGTCCACAGGCCCGTCGAGGTCTTTCCCGTCGTAGATCCGGATGTTCGTCCGCTCCACGGGCACGACGCGCGGATCCTGGCGGAGTTTCCAGGCCAGCTGCCCGTAGCCCACGTCCAGGGCGTACACCTTCCGGGCTCCGGCTTGCAGGAGGCAGTCGGTGAACCCGCCGGTGGACGCCCCCACGTCGAGGCAGACCATATCGGAGACGGAGAGGGAAAAGGTTTCGAGGGCTCCCTGGAGCTTCACGCCCCCGCGGCTCACGTAGGGGTGGTCGGCGGTTCGGAGGCGGACGGCGGCGTCGGCCGACAGGAAGGAGCCCGGCTTGTCCACCGGCATTTCCTCCACCAGGACGGCGCCCGCCAGGATCAGGGCCCGGGCCCGCTCGCGGCTGCTGCAGAGTCCCCGCTCGACGAGAAGCGTATCGAGCCGGATCCGTTGCTTTTTTTCCTTTTTCATGGCTGCCTGCGGGAAAGGGTTGCGTCAGTCTCCGGAGCGGACCATGGCCCGGGCCGCCCGAAGGATGCCCTCCTCGTCGATTCCATAGAGGTCCCTCAGCTCCGCCATGGTGGCCTGCTCGACGAAGGTATCGGGGACGCCGAGCCGAACCACGGCGACATTCTGGAGACCCTTTTCCTGGAAAAGCTCCAGGACGGCGCTGCCGAACCCCCCCATGAGGACATTTTCCTCGACCGTCAGCACCTTTCCCGTCCGGACGGCGGATTCGCACAAAAGATCGGCATCCAGGGGCTTGACGGAGCGGGCGTTGACCACCCGGGCCCCGATTCCTTCCTCCCTCAGCCGCTCCGCCGCCGCCAGGGCGGGCAGGACCGTGGAGCCGATGGCCACGATGGCCAGATCGCCTCCTTCGCACAGGACTTCCCCGCGGCCAATGGGAAGGGGTTGCAGGTCGTCGTCCAGGGGCACTCCCGCCACGGCCCCGCGGGGATATCGGATCGCGATCGGGGCGCCCCATTCCACGGCGGTCTTCAGCATGTGCTGGAATTCATTTTCATCCTTCGGGGCCAGGACGGTCATGTTGGGAATCGACCGCAGATAGGACAGGTCGAAGAGACCGTGATGGGTGGGCCCGTCGTCTCCCACAAAGCCGCCCCTGTCCAGGGCCAGGACGACGGGAAGCTTCTGCAGGCAGACGTCGTGGAGAATCTGGTCGTAGGAGCGCTGGAAGAACGTCGAATAGATGGCCACGACCGGGACGATTCCCTCCGTTGCCAGGCCGGCGGCAAAGGTGACGGCGTGCTGTTCGGCGATGCCGACGTCGAAGAAGCGGGACGGAAACCGCCGGGCGAACTCATCGAGGCCCGTTCCCTCGCACATGGCCGCCGTAATGGCCACGATCCGGGGGTCCTTCTCGGCCAGGCGGATGAGGGTGTTGCCGAACATCCGGGAATAGGAGATCCTTCCGCCTGCCGCCGCGATGGGCTCCCCCGTCTCGATGCGGAAGGGACCGATGCCATGGAAAAGCAGAGGCCTGGCTTCCGCCGGAGCGTATCCCTTACCTTTGCGTGTCACCACGTGGACCAGGACGGGTCCGGGCATGTTCCGGACATTTTCCAGGTTTTTGACAAGGTGGTCGAGCCGGTGTCCCTCCAGCGGGCCGACGTAGGTAAAGCCAAGGTCTTCGAACAGGGCCCCGGGCAGCAGGAAGCCTTTCAGGGCTTCCTCGGCCTGCCGGGAGAACTTCAGCATCTGCTCGCCGATGCCCGGCAGGGTGCGGAACAGGCTCTTCATCTCGGAGCGGATTTTCATGGCCCGCTGGCCCGTCAACATCCGGTTCATG
Organism: Syntrophales bacterium; assembly: GCA_035363115.1. NCBI lineage: Bacteria > Pseudomonadati > Thermodesulfobacteriota > Syntrophia > Syntrophales > Syntrophales bacterium. The sequence continues at coordinate 74,661 of DAOSEM010000010.1, forward strand.
TAGGAGGAAAGAGCGCCGACGTTGGGGGAGATGGACATCTCGTTGTCGTTGAGGATGATGATCAGGTTTTTCTTCCGGTCTCCCGCCCAGTTCAGCCCCTCGTAGGCCAGCCCGGAGGTCATGGAGCCGTCGCCGATGACGGCGATCACCTTGAAGTCCTCCCCGCGGAGGCACTTGGCCTCGGCAATGCCCGCGGCGGCTGAAATGGACGTCCCGCTGTGGCCGACGTCGAACACGTCGTAAGGGCTTTCTTCACGCTTCGGAAAACCGCTGATGCCGCCCCGGCGGCGCAGGGTGGAGAAGCGTTCGCGCCGCTCCGTGAGGATCTTGTGGGCATATGCCTGGTGCCCCACGTCCCAGACAAGCTTGTCCCGGGGGGTATCGAAAACCTTGTGGATGGCCAGGGTCAGCTCCACCGCGCCGAGGGAGGATGCGAGGTGCCCCCCGCATACGGAAACGGTCCGGATGATGAGGGCACGGATCTCCTCGGCCAGAAGGTTCAACTGGGACACTTCGAGGCTGCGGATGTCTTCCGGTGACTGGATCTCCGCGAGGGATACGGCCCTGGGCGCTTGTTTTTCTTCCTTTGTGGCCATGGAATCGATCTTCAGGATTTTCGTTCGAGGATATAGCGGGCAAGCCTTCGCAGGGGGTCTGCACGTTCGTCCAGGCGCTGGATGCCCTCCAGGGCCGCCTCGATGCTCTGCCGGGCCATGGATCTCGACTCTTCCAGCCCGATCAGGGCGGGAAAGGTGACCTTCCGGCGGGCGGCGTCGCTCCCCGTTCCCTTTCCGAGAAGGGATGGGTCCCCTTCGACGTTCAGGATGTCGTCGGAAATCTGGAAGGCCAGGCCGATATGCCGGCCGTATTCCGAGACGGCTTCCAGTTCCTCTTCCCCGCCGTCCGCAAGAATCGCCCCCGTCCGGAGCGAGGCGAGGATCATCCGGCCGGTTTTGCCGCTGTGGATGTAATGGAGCGTTTCATAATCGGAAGGGCGTCCTTCCGAAAGGATGTCCACCACCTGGCCGCCCACCATTCCGCCGGCGCCGGCCGCCGTGGCGATCTCGTGAACGATCCGGACCACCCGGGCGGGTTCCACGGAACGGATGGCCGCAGGATCCGTGAGGAGGCGGAACGCCTCCGTCAGGAGAGCGTCCCCCGCCAGGACGGCCACCGCTTCGCCGAAAACCTTGTGGCTCGTCGGGGCTCCCCGCCGGAAGTCGTCGTTGTCCATGGACGGCAGGTCGTCGTGGATGAGCGAATACGTGTGGATCATTTCCAGGGCGCAGGCGGCAGGGAGTGCATCATCCAGGAGACCTCCCATGGCCTCCGCCGAGGCGATGCAGAGGATGGGACGGAGCCGCTTGCCGCCGGCGAACAGACTGTAACGCATGGCGTTGTAGATCTCGACCGGGTACACCCCCTCGGCGGGGAGATAGCGGTTCAGGGCGCTTTCCACGAGCTCCTTGCGGGACTTCAGGTACAGGGAGAAGCCGTCCGGCCTGTCATTCATGAGTCTTCTCCGCCGAAGAGCTTCACCGCCAGCTGGTCTCCCTCCCGGAGAAGCACCTCGACACGCCTCTCCGCGTCGTCGAGGCGGGCGTTGCAGAGGCGGACCAGGCGGATGCCCTCCTCGAAGGCCTTCAGGGATTCATCCAGGGTCATTTCACCGGCTTCCATTCGGCGAACGATCTGTTCCAGTTTTTCGAGGGCGTCCTCGAATTTTTCCCGGGCCATGGGTCAGCTCCTGTAGGTTTCTTTCACCGCCGCCCGGAATCCACCCTCGGCCACCCGGATGTCCACGAGGGTTTCTTCGGCCAGTGCGGAAGCGTCCGTGACGAGGGTCCCCTCGGGAAGGCGCCGGGCAAGGGCATATCCGCGCCGGAGCACCGCCAGGGGGTTGAGGGCGTCGAGACGGACCGCCTGGGTCCGGACCCGCTGCTTTTCCTTGAGGATCGCCGCCTCCAGGGCCCGCTTCATGTCCCGATGCAGGGTTTCCAACTGCATGGCTTCACGACGGATTTTTCCGCGGGGGTCGGCGTATCGCAGGTGCTGGGCGGCATAAGCAAGGCGGTGCCGTCGTCCCGAGACCGATTCCTGGAGGAGTCTCTGCAGCCGTTGCAGGCGCTCGTCCACGGTCAGGCGCCGGTCGGCGATCAGCCGGGCCGGGTCCCTGAGCCGCCGGCGCGCCGAGGCGATCCGGTCCAAACGAGCGGAAATGTTCCGATCCATAGCCTGGGTGAGACGTCCGGAGAGAGACGCCACCGTTGCCAGGAGATCCTTCCGGACGGGTACGACCAGCTCCGCCGCCGCGGAGGGAGTGGGGGCCCGCAGGTCGGCGACGAAATCGGCGATCGTGTAGTCCGTTTCGTGTCCCACTGCGGAGACGACGGGGATCGTGGAGGCCGCGATGGCCCGGGCAACGCGCTCGTCGTTGAAGGGTGCCAGATCCTCCAAGGATCCTCCTCCCCGGGCCAGGATGATGACGTCCACGAGCCCTTCCCCCTGGAGATCCCGGATGGCCCGGGCGATCTCCGGGGGGGCCTCCGCGCCCTGGACCCGCACCGGGGCGACCAGGAGCGGAATCGACGGAAAGCGGCGGGCGGTGACATGCAGAATGTCCCGCAGGACCGAGCCCGAGAGGGACGTGACCACCCCGATTCGTCCGGGCAGAAAGGGGAGCGCCTTCTTGCGGGTGGGGTCGAAGAGACCTTCCGCTTCGAGGCGGGCCTTGAGCTGTTCGAAGGCCCGCTGCAGGGCGCCGATTCCGTAGGGCTCGGCGGCGGTGACGACGAGCTGGTACTCTCCCCGGAGCGGATAGACGCCCAGACGCCCCCTTACGAGCAGGCGCATCCCGTCCTCGATGCGGAACCGGAGCGCCGCCGCGGCGGAGCGGAACAGGACCGACCGGACCTGGCCTCCCGAATCTTTCAGGGAAAAGTATACGTGTCCGGAGGAGGGACGACGAAGATCGGCCACCTCCCCCTCCACCCACAGGAGATCGAACCGTCCCTCCAGCAGGTCCCGGACGGCCTCGTTGAGCTCCGAAACTGTCCAGACTTTTTGGGAAAACCCATCCATCATGCCGGGGACCTACCAGATATTCCGGAGGATGACAAGGCGGATTCTGGAAGGCCCGCCGATGCAGGCCCGGGCGTCCCAGGTGGTCATTGACAACCGGCGGGTCCCTGGGTTAAGGAAAAACCAAGAAATAACGGAAAGGTGGGTTATGAAGATCAAAAAGAAGGATTATCTCCACACGCCAGTGAGGCATATCGACATCACATCCATCGACGCCGTCGACCTGGTCCGGGCCATGAAGGGCATGTCCTTTACCGCCCGGGACCTGGCCGCCGGCGCCGACCTCTTCGAACGGATGCTGAAGGACCGGTCCTGTTCCGTCATCCTCTGCATCGCCGGTAGCACGAGCGCCGCCGGCTGCATGAACCTCTACGCTGACCTGGTGAAGCACAACATGGTGGACGCCATCGTGGCGACGGGGGCCTCCATCGTCGACATGGATTTCTTCGAGGCCCTGGGATTCCGTCATTACCAGGGAAGCCCCCACGTGGACGACCGCCAGCTCCGCTCCCTCTACATCGACCGGATCTACGATACCTTCATCGACGAGGAGGAACTCCAGAACTGCGACCGCACGATCGGGGAGATAGCGGATTCGCTGCCCCCGGGAATCTACTCCTCCCGGGAGTTCATCCGGGAGATGGGCCGTTTTCTCAAAAAGGGCGCGCGGAAAAAGGGCTCTCTCGTGGAGACGGCCTTCGATCACGACGTGCCCATCTTCTGTCCCGCCTTTTCGGACAGCAGTGCCGGCTTCGGGCTTGTCCTGCATCAGACAAAGTACCCCAATGCCCATGTTTCCATCGATTCCGTCAAGGATTTCAGGGAGTTGACCCAGATCAAGATCAAGGCCAGGACGACGGGTCTTTTCATTGTCGGCGGTGGTGTACCGAAGAATTTTGCACAGGATACGGTCATCTGCGCGGAAGTCCTGGGGAAGGAGGTCCCAATGCACAAGTATGCCGTCCAGGTTACCGTGGCGGATGTCCGGGACGGGGCCTGCTCCAGCTCCACGCTCAAGGAGGCGAGCTCCTGGGGCAAGGTGGACGGCACGAGCGAGCAGATGGTGTATGGAGAGGCGACTTCGATCCTGCCGCTGATGGCCAGCTATGTATACCATCGGGGGGCCTGGAAGAAACGGCGGCGCCGGTCGTTCTCGAAGCTGTTTCCGGACAGGTCGGTAAAGAAATAGAAGGGTGGCGGAAAACAGAAAAGGTTTGCCGGGCGGCCGGGTCGGTCGCCCGGTTTTTTTATCTTCATGAGTATTGTGCTTGGCGTGGGGACGCGGCCGGGGGCGGGCGATAGAATGTGGTATAGCTTCCGCGACGGAGGAAGCCCCCGTAACAGTTCCGGCGAACATCGGGTTGAGAAGATGCTCTCCCTTAGGACGGAAGCTCCCGTTTCAGGATTTCCAGGGTCTTCCCGGTTTTCTCGGCCTCCGCCGTGTCGCCCCGCTTCTCATAGAGGGTGCGGAGACGTTCCAGGCAGGCCAGGACAACCCGCTTCCAGCCGCTCCGGGAGGCCTCCGCCAGGCCCGTCTTGAGCAGGGCTTCATGATCGCCGTATCCCATCCGCACGGCCACGCCGACGGCAATGAGGCGGGAGAGGGGATCCTTGATCCGGCCGGCCTCCCCGGCGACGGCATCGCGGTTTCCGTCCCGAAGGGCCTTCAGCATGCCCCGGTACGGATCGGGAAGGCTCCGGTCGTCTACGGCGGACAGCTCCCCGGTCAGAAAGCGGTGAAAGGCCCGGTTCTCCGGCATGGGACGGAGCGCCTCGATTTCCCGGTAGGGTGCGTCGTCGAAGGTTTCCAGGCAGGCCGTCAGGACGGCGTACCGGGTCAGGTAGGCCCGGCCGAGCACCTCCAGATCCCCGCTCATCCGGATGGCCTCGACGGCATGGCGCCAATTCGCTTCGGCCGGGCCGCTTCGGCCGGCCAGGTATCGTTCCTTGAAGGCCTCCAGGTTGTTGTATCCATCGGTCGTCCAGTCGGGTACCCGGGCGCCGCCGCAGCCGGCCAGGATGGCGACGATAAGGATCATGAGGGCGAAGGTGAGGCGTCGCGTCATGGCAGTTTGATCTCCCGTTCCTTCTTGAGGGGAACGATCCGGTCCAGGTCCTCCACCGTGCGGCCAATGGACTGGATGGTCGCGTCGATGTCGTTTCGGAGCAGATGCAGGTCTTTCGTCGAGGCCGCTGCGTCGGAGGTGACCTTGGTGATGTTGTCCAGGGCCTTGTTCAGTTTCTGAAGTTTGACCAGGACGTCCGCCAGGATGGAGCGGACCAGGGGGAGGACCCCGTCCTTTCCGTAGAGCTCCACATCGGTCTTTCCGGCCATGTCGTCCAGTTTGACGAGGATGTCGCGGATCTTCTTCACGGACTCGTGAAGCGACTTCACCGATTCCGGGTCGCCCAGGGCCATCTCCGCAATGGACTTCTTTTCGGTGAAGTTCGCTGTCACCTGCTCGGCGTTCCGGAGGATCTTGTTGACGCTGCCCTTCGGGTCGGCGAGATTCCCCGTGATGGCCTCGATGTGGGAGACGATCTGGCCGACCTCCTCGATGATCGGGGTGAGCTGCTTGATGGCCTCGTTGATGTCGTTGACGACGACCAGCTCCAGGACCTTGTCCTCCGGCAGGACGGGACTGGCCATGTTCTCCGTGGACACGATAAGGCGGGGAGAGCCGATCAGGGGCTTATAGAGGCTGAAGATGCTGTTGGTCCGGATCCACTTGACATGCCGCCGGGGCACCTTGACCTTGATGATCACCATGCCCTGGTCGTTCAGCTCCAGTTCGTCGATCCGGCCGATCCGGAAGCCGGCGAAATGGATGGGCATGCCCTCCGCCAGATCCTCACCGGTCTTCGAGGACAGCGTGAACGTGGAAGTGGGTTCGAAAATTCCCTTCTTGTGGGCCATGTAGGACAGGAAAACGATCGCCAGCAAGGCCATGATCGTCAGGAACAGCCCGACCTTAAGATTTGTCGTCAACGACCTGGATATCTTCATAGCGTTCTCGGTTCCAGGGATAGTCTATGATCACACAGGATGACCAGGAATCAGAAACCTTCGTCAGCATGTCCCGGAAAAAGCGGTTGTCCTGCAGGTCCGGCACGATCTTCAGGGGACGATCGATGACGACGCACGCCTCGGGAACCAGGACGGCCCGGACCAGCATGGCACAGAACCGCTCTTCCGCCGTCAGGGCCGGATTCCGACGGAAGGCGATCCGCTCCAGATCGAATCGCCGGAGATAAGACAAGACAAGGGTTTCGGCCTCGAGTTTCGGGAGATCCTCGCGGTACTGCTTGATCAGGGCGAGGTTTCCCAGGACGTCCAGGTTGGAGATCAGCGGCACGTCCGCGGCCACAAGCCCCAGCCCGTTGCCGCATTCCGCGACGATGGCGGCAAGCGCTTTCTCCAGGACCTCCTCCCGGGGGAAAAGTTTTAAATAAATCTGAATAGTAATGATATCACCTCGATGATCACAATGGCAATGAAAACCTTGACCATCCCGTTGAGAACAGAGATGGGGATGCTAGTCAGCTCATGGGTGGCCCGGAGGCCGAAGCGGATGGGAATCAGCGTGATGAAGAATCCCAGGAAGACGCATTTCACAAGCAGGATGAAGAGATCCGAGAAATCCGCCGACAGGAACAGGAGGGTCGTGTAATCATCGAAACTCATGTCCAGGATGTAGCGGCTGAAAAAGGCCCCGCTGGCCAGCGCCAGGATGGAGAAGAGGGTGCTCAGGCAGATGACGGAGAGAATGCCGTTGATGATGCGCGGCAGGAAGAGGTAATCCAGGACGTCAATGCGGAACACATCGAGGGTCTTGAGTTCCCGGTTGACCTTCATGACGGCGATCTCGGCGTTGATGGCGGAACTGGACCGCAGGGCGATCAGGAGAACCGTCATGAAAGGGGATATCTCCGTCACGACGACACCCATCAGGACCGATCCCATCCGGTCGGCAAGGCCGAACTGCTTGAGAATCTGGAGCGTGATTCCCACGATGGGGGAACCGAAGAGAATGGACACGGCGATGAAAAGGGGCAGGATCTGGACGGAGGTGAAATAGATCTGGTTGACCAGGACCATCCGCATGGCGCTGTTGAAGGATTTCCGGTCGAAGAGCTTGAAGAAGACAACGCTGGAGAAGGCCAGGGTCTCGTAGAAGGCCTTGGCCGTCCGGATGCTCGACTCTCCGATCCGTTCGATGGCTGCGTACATGAATCCCTTTCCGATCCGCCTGGAAGACGCCGGGCTGGAAAATGGCAGGGGTGATCCTACCACAAGGCGGGCCGGACCGGCAAAGGGGATCTGGAGGCCTTTCCTGTGGTTCCCAAACGTGTTAAGAGTGCTTCCATGCGCGGGAAGAACGGGGGTGCCGTGACGGCGGTCCGGATGGGAAGGGACCCGATTCCGGCAGGGAAATTCACGTTGCCGGCGGCATGAATGCCGGTGAATGGATCGGAAGGAGAGTTCCATGAAGATCATACGTTTTGCCGATCCGGAAGGGCGGGTTGCCTTGGGGATGGCCCGCGACGACCGTGCGGACGAGGCATGGGTCCTGAAAGGGGATCTCTTCGGCGGCTTCGAGGTCGGTGAAGAGTGCCGTCCCGTCCGGCGGCTTCTCTCACCCCTGGCGCCTCCGAACATCCTGGCCCTGGGCATCAACTACCGACAGCACGGGGATGAGTTCGCCATGTCCTACCCGGAGCAGCCGGTCCTTTTTCTGAAGGCCACGACGAGCCTCATCGGTCCCGGCGAGACGATCCTCCTGCCGCGGGCCGGAGCGGAGCACGTGGATTACGAGGCGGAACTCGCGGTGATCATCGGCCGCCGGGCCAAGAACGTCTCCCCCGAAGAGGCGATGGAATACGTATTCGGATACACCTGCGCCAACGACGTCAGCGCCCGGGACTGGCAGATCGAGAAACAGAAAGGGCAGTGGGCCCGGGGGAAAAGCTTCGACACCTTCTGCCCCCTGGGGCCGTGGATCGTGACCCGGGACGAGGTGGAGGACCCGGGAAACCTGAGGATCCGCTGCCTGGTCAACGGGCGGGCCTTGCAGGACGCCTCGACCGCGGACATGATCTTTCCGGTGGCGGCCATCGTCAGCAACCTGAGCCTTTCCATGACCCTCGATCCGGGAACGGTGATCCTCTCGGGGACACCCCAGGGCGTCGGGTTCACCCGAAAACCGCCGATCTTTCTTCAGGACGGGGACACCGTGTCCGTGGACATCGAACGGATCGGGACCCTCACCAACCCGGTGCGGCGGGAGAGCGAACCGGCTTGAGCGGCAGCGGCTGATCGTCGCCGGTAGCGGAGAAGGCTGTTGACAAAAGTTCTCATCCGTTTATAAGACCGGATCACGCGGGCCGCCCTTTTCCCGCGGCAGGAGTTCAGAGCAGGGTTCCAGAGGAGGACATATGGCCAAGGAAGGAAGCAGCAGGAGAACGTTCATCATGTTTCTCCTGGCGTTTCTCATCGCCTTTTTTATCGTCTCCTTCGTGGAGGTACTGAAGTCGTCCTTCGTCCCGTCGGGGACGGAGATCCCCTCCGCCAACGCCGTCAGCGTCAAGGCGCCGGGGTCTTTCGCCGACCTCGCGGAGAAGGTGAAGCCGGCGGTGGTCAACATCAGCACAACGAAAACGGTTCGATCCGGCAGGGGGGCGTTCCGCACCCCATTCGGACAGGACGATCTCTCCGATCGTTATTTCGGGGATGATTTCTTCCGCCGGTTCTTCGGAGACACGCCGCGGACCTTCAAGCAGCGGAGCCTGGGTTCGGGATTCATCATCAGCTCCGACGGATACATCTTCACCAACAACCATGTCATCGAGCAGTCCGACAAGATCCTCGTGAAGCTCTCCGATGGCCGGGAGTTCGAGGCCCGGGTCATCGGGCGGGACGCCAAGACGGACATCGCCCTCATCCGGATCAAGACCTCCGACAGCCTGCCCGTGGCGGAGCTGGGAGACTCGGAGAAGATCCGCGTCGGCGACTGGGTCGTCGCCATCGGCAACCCCTTCGGCCTGGACGCGACCGTTACGGCGGGCATCGTCAGCGCCAAGGGACGGGTCATCGGGGCCGGTCCCTATGACAACTTCATCCAGACCGACGCCTCCATCAATCCGGGCAACAGCGGCGGCCCCCTGTTCAACATGGAGGGGAAGGTCGTGGGCATCAACACGGCCATCGTGGCTCACGGCCAGGGAATCGGTTTCGCCATCCCCATGGAGATGGCCAAGGCCATTCTTTCGGACCTGAAGGCAAAAGGGAAGGTGACCCGGGGCTGGATGGGGATCTCCGTACAGGACGTGACGGAGGACCTGGCCAAGAGCATGAAGCTCAAGGACCGGAGCGGAGCCCTGATTTCCGAGGTGTTCAGGGGAGATCCCGCCGATAAGGCGGGAATCCAGGCAGGAGATGTGGTTACCGAGATCAATGGCAAGAAGGTCAAAGATACCCACGATCTCCTGCTTATGATCGCCTCGTTGAGGGTGAATGACCGGATCTCGGTGAAGGTGCTGCGGGAAGGAGCGGAGCGCATGTTCCAGGTCGTCGTGGAGGAACGGACCGATTCGAAGGAAGTGGCGCGGGCCGGAAGCAGGGACGACAGGCAGAACTTCGGCATCACCGTTCAGGATATTAGCCCGCAGGTTGCCCGCTACCTGGGAGTCGCCCCGCGCATCGGCGTGCTCGTAACGGAGGTGCGGGAGGCAAGCCAGGCGGACGAAGTCGGCATGCAGCCCCAGGACATCATCCTGCAGGTGAACAAGGTGCGGGTTACGTCCGTGAAGGAGTACCAGCGGGAAATTGCCAAGAAGAGCGACAAGAACACCATGCTCCTCCTGATCAAGCGGGGCCGATCCACCTTTTACGTGGCCCTCCGGAAATAGGCTGCCGGAAGTCTCCACGACCATCCTCCGGCGTCTCCTCCCCGGGGCATCCGGAGGGGGAGGACGCCGCCTTCCATCCTTTCAAGCCGGCAAAAGGCGGTCTTATGGATAGTACACCCTCGACCCTCGATCTCTATGCAAGGATGAATGGCCGTTTCGGCGACCTCGGGTGGTGGCCGGGGGAAACTCCCTTCGAGGTCGCCGTCGGGGCCATCCTGACGCAGAATACCGCCTGGACGAACGTGGAAAAAGCCATCGGAAACCTCAAGGAGGCCGGCTGCCTGACCCCGGAGGGGCTCTGCGGGCTGGAGGAAGCGGATCTGGCGGAGCGGATCCGTCCGGCGGGGTATTTCCGCGTCAAGGCGCGTCGCCTGAAGGCTTTTCTTTTCTTCCTGCAATCCCGATACGGCCTGAGCCTGGAACGGATGTTCCGGGAGGACACCGGGATTTTGAGGGAGGAATTGTTGTCGATCAACGGGATCGGAGAGGAGACGGCGGACAGCATCCTCCTCTATGCGGGAAACCGGCCGGTGTTCGTCGTCGACGCCTATACGAGGCGGATCCTGGCCAGGCACGGATGGATCGACGGATCGGAATCCTACGGGGCCGTTCGGGACGCGGTCGTCAACGGCCTCCCGGAGGAAGTTCCCCTCTTCAAGCAGTACCATGCACTCTTTGTCCAGACGGGAAAGATCTTCTGCCGAAAGGCCCGGCCCCTGTGCGAAGGCTGTCCCGTCGCCGGGGCCGGCTCGCGGCGCGCCGGCCGAAAGGGGGAAACGGCCCGTGCATGAGTACACAGGGGTGATTCACCTCCACTCGGAGTATTCCTTCGACGGGCGGACGCCGGTTTCCGAGATGATCCGGGCGGCCCGGACGTCGGGCGTTCATTTCCTCGCCCTGACGGATCACGCCTGCGTCACCGCCCGGGAGCGCGGCTGGGAGGGATGGCACGACGGCGTCCTCGTCATCGTCGGCCAGGAGATATCGCCCCGCTTCAATCATTACCTGGCATTCGGTTCCTGCGGGACGGTCGACATTCCCGACGACACGGAAGGGGTGGCTCCGCAGAGCTACATCGACCGGGTCCATGAAGCGGGAGGCATCGGCTTTATCGCTCATCCGGACCACCGGGGCGCCCCTGTGTTTCACGTGAAACATTATCCCTGGACGGACTGGGACGTCAGCGGTTTCACCGGGATCGGAATCTGGGATTTCATGACCGACTGGCAGCAGTCCCTGACGGGACAGTTCCGTGCCTTTGCGAGCTACCTGATGCCGGCCCTGTTCCTCCGGGGACCCGAGCGGGAAACACTGGCCCGATGGGACGCCCTGGGGAGGGAGCGCCGGGTCCCGGGGATCGGCGAGTGCGACAACCACGACACGAAAAAGCAATGGTTTGGTGTTACCCTGCCGGTCTTTCCCTTTTCCCGGGTCCTGCCGATCCTGAGGACCCACATCCTGACGGAGGAGCCCCTGTCCGGGGAACCGGGTACGGCGGTGGTGACCGTCCTGGAGGCGCTGGAGCAGGGCCGTTCGTTCGTGGCAAATGACTGGCTCAAGCCTTCCGTCGGATTTCGCTTTTACGCGGAGCGGCCGGGAGAAATCGTCGTCATGGGGGGAGAGTTCCCTTTCCGGCTCACCGAAAAATGCGTGCTTCACGTTCAGGTTCCCGGCGTGGCACGGATCCGCCTGCTTCGGGACGGGCACACCATCCGGGAAGAGCGGGGCCGGTCTCTTTCCGTTCCGGCCCCGGGGCCGGGCGTGTACAGGGTGGAAGTGGATCGGTGGGCCTGGGGCCGCCGGCGCCCGTGGATCTATTCGAATCCGGTCTATTTGCGGGAGGTGTCGTGAAGAAAAGATTCCTGAAATGGCTTGGCAGGAAGGTGGTCGAGTCGAGCCTCGTTATTTCCCTGGCGCATAGCCTGATTCGTGGATACCTGTCGCTGGTGCGGCTTGAGGTGATCGGAGAGGAGCGGATGCTTTCCCATCTGCGGGGTGGCGGCAAGGCCATCGCCGCGCTCTGGCACCAGAGGGTGCTTGGCGTCGTCGGATATGCCTCCCGATTCCGGGAGTTCAAGCCCTCGGCCATCGTCAGCGCCAGCCGGGACGGGGACCTCATCGTCCGGATCGTGGAACGCCTGAACTTCCGGCCCGTCCGGGGGTCCAGCACCCGCGGCGGCCGCGAGGCCCTGTCCGCCATGGTCGAGGACCTTCGGGAGCACCCCTTTGCCGTCCATGCCTCCGACGGCCCCACGGGTCCCCGGGGGGTCATCAAGGCGGGCCTGATCCGCATGTCCCAGCTCTCCGGTGCCCCCGTCGTTCCGGTGTACATCTCCTTCAGCCGGGCCTGGAGCCTCGGAAGCTGGGACCGGATGCTCATCCCGAAGCCCTTCAGCCGGATCGTCGTCCGGTGGGGTGAGCCCATGTACGTCCCGAAGAATCTCGACGTCCCGGGATTTGAAGGCCTGAGGCAAAACATGGAGCGGAGCATCCGGGAAGAGCAGGATCGGGACGACCGGCGGTGGGGCTGGAAAAATCTGCTTCTGGAAGGGCATTGAAACGCGGCGGAACCGCCGCGAGCGCGAACGTTCCCTGCAAATCGTCATTGCCTTTTCGGGTGATTCCCGTTCCGGCTGAACGGTTCGCTCCGGTCGCCCCCCGTCCTACAGGGACGACGTCCCGATCAGCTTCAGGGACTCTTTCTCCAGGACCTGAACGGCCACGATCATCATCTGGAACCGCTGGTCCTTCGTCTGGCCGTGGTAGAACCGGTAGTAGATCTGCTGGGCGATGACGGCCAGTCGGAAAAGGCCGAAGGTCTGGTAGAAATCCATGGCCTTCGTCGTCATGCCCATTTTCCGCAGGTAGTATTCGATCACCCCGGCACGCGTGAGGGAGCCCTCCAGGTTGGTCGGACCGAAGAGGAGAACCTGGCGGTCCGGCGAATCGTCTTTTTCCACCCAGTAGGCCAGAACGCCTCCCAGGTCCATCAGGGGGTCGCCGATGGTGGCCATCTCCCAGTCCAGGATCCCGATGACCCGGAAGGGATCGTCCGGGTGCAGGACCACGTTGTCGAAGCGGTAGTCGTTGTGAATCACCGACACGCGGTCCGATTCGGGCGGCTGCTTGTCCGCGAGCCAGGCCATCACTGCCTCGAAATCCGGTGCGTCGGGTGTCCGGGAGTTCCGGTAGCGGCCGCTCCACCCTTCCACCTGCCTCCGGACGTACCCTTCGGGTTTCCCGAAGTCGCCGAGCCCCGCCCTGTCCACATCTACGCTGTGCAGGTCGACCAGGACGTCCAGGAGGTTTTCGCTCAGCTTCCGGGCCTCCTCGGAGCTGAAGGACAGCCCTTTCGGGAGCTCGCGCCGGAGGATGATGCCGCGGATCCTCTCCATGACGAAGAAGGGGCAGCCGATGATCGATTCATCCTCCGTGTAGACCAGGGGCTCGGGGCAGCAGGGAAACACGGGCCGCAGCGCCTTGAGAACCCGGTATTCCCGGCCCATGTCGTGGGCCGTTTTCGCTTTCTTCCCGAAGGGCGGCCGGCGGAGGACCATCTCCCGGCCGCCGCAGCGGATCAGGTAGGTCAGGTTGGAATAGCCGCCGGGGAACTGCTCCACCTCCATCGGCCCGTCCAGACCGGGGATGATGCTTCTCAGGTACGGATCCAGCCGCGTGAGATCCAGCTCTTCTCCCGGGCGGATCGTCCTGGTTCGATCGATGTAGTCCATGGTGTCTCCCTGTCCGTTCAGGCCTTGCCTGTCACCTTCTGCTTGATGATCCGGCGGGCCACGGTGACCTTGTGCACCTCGTCCGCCCCGTCGTAGATCCGGGCCGCCCGCTCGTGGCGATAGAAATAGGCGATGATCGTGTCGTCGGTCATTCCCATGCCGCCATGCACCTGGAGCGCCCGGTCCACTACCTTCTGAAGGACCCCGGCGACGTAGAACTTGATGAGGGAGATATCCTCCCGGGCCTCCTTGGCGCCCAGGTTCTCGATCTTCCAGGCGGAATGGAGCGTCATGAGGCGGGCGGCCTGGATCTCGGCGGCGCTTTCGGCGATCCAGGCCTGCACGATCTGGCGCGATGCCAGGGTGTTGCCGTCGGCCGTGATGACCCGCGAGGCGGCCCGCCGGCACATCAGGTCGAAGACGCGTTTGCAGATGCCGAGCCACCGCATGCAGTGGTGGATCCGCCCCGGCCCGAGCCGCTCCTGGGCGATGACAAAGCCCCATCCTTCCGGCCCCAGGAGGTTCTCCCGGGGGACCCGGCAGGACTGGTAGAGGATCTCGGCGTGGCTCGCGAAATCGCTTCCCGTGTGCCCCATGACGGGGATGTTCCGGACCAGGTTGAAGCCGGGGTTGTCCGTGGGGACGATGATCATGCTGGCCCGCATGTGCGGGGCCGCGTCGGGATTCGTGACGGCCATGACGATGGCAAAGGCCGCCCCGTCGGCCGCGGTGGAGTACCATTTCTGGCCGTTGATGACGTAGTCGTCCCCGTCGGTGACGGCCGTCGTGTCCATCAGGACCGGGTTCGATCCCGGGAGGTCCACCTCCGTCATGGAGAAGCAGCTGCGGATCTTTCCCTCCACCAGCGGCTTCAGGTACTGGATTTTCTGCTTCTCCGTCCCGTATTTGTGCAGGATCTCGATGTTTCCCGCGTCCGGGGCGTGGCAGCCGAAGACGTAGTGGCCGATGGGGGACTGGCCCAGGACCTCCGAGACGAGGGCGTGATCCATCAGGTCGAGCCCCATACCGCCGTACTCGGGCGGATGGTTCGGCGCCCACAGCTCCATCTGCCGGACCATGCGGCGCTTTTCCTCCAGGACGGGGAGGAGGTCCCGGAAATCGGTGGTCAGGAATTCCGGTTCGAGGGGAAACAGCTCTTTCCGGACGAAGTCGTCCATCATCCCCGTGATGGCCTGCATTTTCTCGGATACGGCGAAATCCATGGGACACCTCCTCTACCGGGGGTTACCGGTATGTGATGACGGACGGATCCCCCTCCAGTTCGAGGTGGGCCGTCCCGTTGAAGGACAGCAGGGAAACCCGCTCCCCGTCGTAGAGAAACTCCGTGACGGAGGCGTTGCGGATCATCCAGGCCAGGCGGAACGTCTCCTCCGTGGAGAGGCCCAGGGCCGTCTGGACGGCGGCGGAGATGGCGCCCCCGGAGGTGAAAACGGCGATCCGGCTGCCCCGGCCGTTCCGCTGCAGAATTTTTTGCATGCCCGAGGCGACGGTGGCGCGGAAGTCGTCCCAGCCCAGGATCTCCGCCGGAGGTGCCGGGTCGTCGATCCACCGGTGGACGACCGCTTCAAAAATCCGCTGGAAGGCCTTGCGGTCCTTGTAAAGGCGCTCCGGGTTTTTCTCGAGGGAAGGGTTGTCGCGGATGGCCAGCGGGAAATAGTGCAGGAAGATCGATCGGGAAGGATATTCGTTGAACTCGGGGACCGTCTCCAGGGGAGGGAGGGGCCTCTCCCGGCCATCGTAGTGGGCGAGTACGGCCTGGGCGGTGTCCTGCTGGCGCTCGAGCTCCCCCGCGCAGACGGAGTCGAACGTGTGGCCCGCCTGGAAGAGGTGCGCGGCCAGGATCCGCGCCTGCCGCCAGCCCATCCGGGAGAGGCGGTCATAGCGCTCCTTGCCGAAGGATGCCTGGCCGTGGCGGATCAGAAGGATGCGGCTCACGCAACGGCCCTCTCTTTCGCCAGGGAATCCCGGTACAGAGGGGAGACCGGGGAAGTTCTCATGATTTCACATCTCCATGGTGCGGCTCTTCTCGTGTGAGAGCCAGTGCGAGTAGGCGCACATCTTTGCCAGAACCCTGACGGCCCGCTCCGGCGTCTGGAAGGCGACGCCCTTGTAAGGGCTTCCCTCCACCTCCACGATCGACCGGCTGTCTTCCGCGTTCAGAAGGGCCACGCCCAGCACCGGTTTCCGATAGGTCTCCATCATGCGGACAGCGAACCGGGTGAAATCGTTTTCATGCTGGCTCACCAGGTCGAGACTGGCTTTCAGCCCGTCTTCCGTGTAATTGGGGTCCGTCCGGATGGCCGAATCGGCAACCGTCCGGAAGAAGCTCACCCGCCCCAGCATGCCCAGGTGCAGAACGGCGTCGCACTCCTCCCATTTCAGGAGCTCCTCGGTGATGCGCTGGGGAATCAGGGGATCGAACTCGGCCACCAGGTCGATGGGATTGGTGTGGCTCCAATAGGGGGGCAGGATCTTGTCGATCCCCGCGATGATCTCATCCGAGAGGTTGGGGATCACCAGCCCGTTCTCGACGCACAGGTCCGTCGCCACGACGCCCCATCCCCCGCCCAGGGTGACGATGCCGATCCGGTTGCCCTTCGGCAGGGGGAGGGCGGAAAATGCCGCGGACAGATCCAGGAGATCCGTGGGATGGTCGGCCGCGATCATGCCTGCCTGGCGGCAGGCGGCCTGGAAGACGGCGATGTTGGAAGCCAGGGCGCCGGTGTGGCTGGCCGCGGCCCGGTTCCCCGCATCGGTCCGTCCGCCCTTGAGAACCACCACCGGCTTCCTGCGGCCCACCCTGCGGGCCGTCTCGACAAATCGGGCCCCGTTCTTGATGCTCTCCAGGTACAGAACCACCGTGCGGGTCGGATCGTCCTTTTCGAAGGCGTCGAGGAAATCCTCGATGGTAATCATCCCTTCGTTGCCGGAGCCGCAGAAGGCCCGGATTCCGATTCCCTGTGATTTCGCATATGCCAGAAGCTGCGTTCCCAGGTTTCCCGACTGGGCTACCAGGGACATGTCCCCCGCCCCGGGCCGGACGTGCATCCCCATGCAGTAAAACAGGTGGTGCGGATTGCACAGGCCCATGGTGTTGGGGCCCAGGATCAGGATGCCCAGCTCCCGCGCCTGGGCGATCAGCTCCCGCTCGATCTGCCGTCCCTTGTCGCCTGTCTCGCTGAAGCCCGAGCTGATGAGCACGACACGACGGATTCCCTTGGCGGCGATCTCGGGGATGACCGCTGACACGCCGGCCGCCGGGACAGTAACGACTGCCAGGTCCACCGGTTCGGGGATGTCCATGACCGATTTGAAGACGGGCCTTCCGGCGATGACGCCGCCTTTCGCGTTCACCAGGTGAAACTCGCCTTTGAATCCGCCCGCGGCCACGTTGGTGAACAGCATGTGGCCCCATTTCCCGATGATTCCGGATGCGCCGATGAACGCGATGGAGCGGGGGTAGAAGAATCCGGCCAGATCCTTGGGGTCTACAGGCTCCGCCGCTGCCGGGGGGGCGGCCCTCCTGCCCAGCACGACCAGGGCGTCGACGGCGGTGACGCGGCCGTCCGGTCCGATCAGCAGGGGGTTGATGTCCACTTCCGTCACGTCCGGGCACTCCTCCGCCAGGCGCGACAGGCCCGTCAGGGTCCGGATGATGTCTTCCCTGTGGACTTGCCGGTCCCCGCGGAAAGGACCCAGCAGGACGGCGGAACGGATTTCATCCACCATCAGGGCGGCCTCCGCTTCATCAAAGGGCGGCACGCGGAAGACCACATCCCGCAGGGCCTCGGTGAAAACGCCGCCGAGGCCGAACATGACCACGGGGCCGAACAGGGGATCACAGAAGAGGCCGGCCACGAATTCCCGGCGGCCCGCCACCATCGGCTGGACCAGGTATCCTTCCAGGTCGGAGCCGGCAGACTGTTCGATTTCATCCGCAGCCCGGCGTACCTCTTCGTCCGATGCCAAGTGAAGCTTGACCAGCCCGCGCTCCGTCTTGTGGGTCAGGCGCGCGCCCAGACCTTTCAGGACCACGGGGTATCCCAGGCGGCGGGCCTCCTCGATGGCTTCCCCGGGTGTTTTGCAGGCGGCTTCCTCCACGACGGGAATCCCGTATTGCCGGAGCAGCGTTTTGGATTCCGCCTCCGTCAACGCGGATCTCCCCTCCTGGAGAGCCCTCTGGATCCCTGCAATTATCTTCATGAAACACCTCTATGATCCGATAAACGTCGTTTATGGGGTGAACGCGGTTCGACCCATACCACAGGCGAAACCGTTCTGTAAATACGAACCGTGGAATCAGGGTGGACGAGGGGTGAACGCGTTCAGACGGACGGTGGGAGGTTTCGGAAGGCCCGGCCGTCCGGTGTGTACTCGACGATGATGCCGTCTTCCTCGATCATCCGGGTCAGGATGCCTTCGACGACCCGGTTCCGGGTGGAGCGGATTGCCTCTTCCAGGGTCCGGAAACCGCACAGCTCCTCGATGGTCAGGAGGGTGGGGAGAACCATGTTGAACCGTCCCCGCCGGGAGTCTTCCAGGATGTCCCCGGGGGTGCGCCAGACGTGGTCCGTGAGCTCGACCCCGTCGTGAAGGGCCTCCTGGTGTCCCGGCGCCTCTGCCAGGAAAAAGCGGACGTCGTAGCGCAGGGGAAGAAACTCCGGGGTGATCCAGTGGGAAAAATAGTGGAGCCGGTCGCAGGCCAGCGTCAGCGTTTCCTGTTCGAGGATATCCGCGAAGGCGATGTCGCCCCCGATCAGGCGCCTCCGGCAGGATCGCAGCCGTTCCGCCTCCCCGTCGAGGGACGGGGAGAAGAGGCCGCCGTCGGGACGGCGGGCCAGGAGAATGCCCACTTCCTCGAAGGTTTCCCGGATGGCCGCGACCCAGGAACCCAGCGCCACGTGCGGGGACGGGCAGGCCTCCAGGATCCCCAGGGCCCGGGAGGCCGTCAGGCCCGCGCAGAGCCGTTCCAGCCGCTCCGAGCCGTCCTCCTCGTCCAGGACTCCTCCCGGGAAGACATATGCGTCGGGGACGAACTTGCTCTTCCGGTCCCTCCGGACCATGAGCACTTCAAAGCCCTCGCCGCCCCGGGGGGGGCGGCGGAGCAGGATGACGGTCGATGCTTCCTTGGGGGTTACGATCATGATCAACCTCTTCTGTCTGCTATTTTTCCAGGGCGAGCCGGAGGACTTCCATCATGTCGTCGACGAAGTGGAAGACAATCTCCTTCCGGACTTTCACAGGCACATCCTCCAGGTCCTTCCGGTTCCAGCGCGGGAGCAGGATCGTCTTGACGCCCGCCCGGTGTGCCGCCAGGACCTTCTCCTTGATTCCGCCGACGGGGAGGACAAGGCCCCGGAGCGTGATCTCGCCCGTCATGGCCAGGTCCCTCTTCACCGGCCTGTTCGTCAAAAGCGACGTGAGGGCCGTCAGCATCGTCACGCCCGCCGACGGTCCGTCCTTGGGGATGGCGCCGGAAGGCACATGGATGTGTATATCCCGGTCCTCGAAAAAATCCTCGGGGATCCCCAGTTCGACGGCATTGGCCCGGATAAAGCTCAGGGCCGCCGAGGCCGATTCCTTCATGACGTCTCCCAGTTGGCCCGTCAGGGTGAGGCCCTTTTTCCCCTTCATGGAGGTGGCCTCGATGAACAGGAGGTCGCCCCCGGCGGGGGTCCAGGCCAGGCCCATGGCGACGCCGGGCTTGGAGACGCGGGCGTGCATCTCCGAGAAGATCCGGACGGGTCCCAGGTACCGGTGGAGATCCCCGGTGCGGATGGAGGCCTTCTGGATCTCTCCCTCGGCGATTCGGCTGGCCACGCCGCGGCAGATGTTGGCGATCTCCCTCTCCAGGTTCCGGACCCCCGCCTCCCGGGTGTACCCGCAGATGATGCGCCGGATGGTCCCTCGGGAAATCCGGATCTGATCGGGTGAAAGGCCGTTTTCCCGGATCTGGCGGGGGATCAGGTAGCGCAGGGCAATGTGGACCTTCTCCTCCTCCGTGTAGCCCGGCAGCTCGATGATCTCCAGCCGGTCCCGGAGGGCCGGCGGGATCGTCTCGAGGACATTGGCCGTGGTGATGAACATTACCTTCGAGAGGTCGAAGGGCACGTCCAGGTAGTGATCCGCGAACGTGTTGTTCTGGGCCGGGTCAAGCACCTCCAGGAGGGCCGAGGAGGGGTCGCCCCGGAAATCACTGCCCAGCTTGTCGATTTCGTCGAGCATGAAGACGGGGTTGTTCGACTCGGCCCGCCGGATGCCCTGGATGATGCGGCCCGGCAGGGCGCCGACGTAGGTCCGGCGATGCCCGCGGATCTCCGCCTCGTCCCGCACGCCGCCGAGGGACAGGCGGTAGAACTTCCGGCCCAGGGCGCGGGCGATGGACGTCCCCAGCGAGGTCTTGCCGGTGCCCGGAGGTCCGGCGAAGCAGAGGATGGGCCCCTTGGAGTCGGGCTTGAGCCTCCGGACCGCCAGGTACTCGAGGATGCGCTTTTTCGGCTTTTCCAGGCCGTAGTGGTCTTCGTCGAGGACCTTCCGGGCCTTCCGGATGTCCAGGTTGTCTTCTGTGCTCTCGTGCCAGGGCAGGGCCGTGATCCAGTCCAGGTACGTCGAGGAGACAGTGAACTCCGCCGAGGACGGGTGCATCCGGGACAGCCGGTCCAGTTCCCGGAGGGCTTCCTTCTTCGCCTCCTCCGGAAGGTTCTTTTCCTCGATCTTTGCCCGGTACTCCTCGATCTCGACCTTGGACTCCTCACCTTCGCCCAGCTCCTTGCGGATGGCCGCCAACTGCTGGCGCAGGTAGTATTCCCTCTGGCTCTTGTCGATGTCGTTCTTGACCTGAGACTGGATCTTGCTGCCCAGCTCCAGGATCTCCACCTGGTGGTTCACCAGCCGGGTCACTTCCTGGAGCCGCTCCTTGACGTCGAGGGCCTCCAGGATCTTCTGCTTCTCCTCCATGGTGACGTTGATGACCGAGGCGATGATGTCCGCCAGGATGCCCGGCTCGCTGATGTTCTTCGCCATGGCCCCGAATTCCTGGGGTAGAAAGGGAGACAGCTTGACGATGCGGTCGAAGAGGCTGACGAGGTTGGCCATCAGGGCCTCCACCTCGAGGTCCATTCCTCCCCGGTCCTCCAGGGTCTCCACCCGGGCGCGGATGTAGGGCTTCCCCTCGATGAACTCGATCACCCGGAAACGGCTGATTCCCTGGACGAGGAGCTGGGCCTTGTTATCGCCGATCTTGGCCATCTTGAGAATGACGGCGCTGGTTCCAATGTCGTGGAAGTGGCTGCGTTCGAGCTTTGCTTCCTGGGGAGGGGTTTTCGCCAGGAGCAGGCCCATGACGCGGTCCGTGGACATGGCCTCGTCGACGAGCTGGATTGCCTGCTCTCCCGAAACCTCCATCGGAAACATCATCCGGGGATACACGGCCACGTTGAAAAGCGGCATGATGGGAATGACGCCGGGCACCTGAACGGCACCGGCCTCAACTTTTATTTCCTCGGGAGCTTTCAATTCCTCCATGATTACCTCCATTCGGGTCGTTCCAAACGCCCCCTTAGAGTAAGCATGAAAGGGCAGAGATCAAGGGATGGATTTCAAGCCTGGTTCTTGATGCGCACGCGATGGACCCGATCCAGCGGCCTTTTGAGCATCCGGATGACCAGGAGGCCGTTGGAAAAGGTGGCGTGGACATGGTCCGCATCCACCGGGGCCGGAAGGGAAAGCCGGCGTTCGAAGGGACCGAAGGGGATTTCCGCGAGCCGGAAGCGGGCGCTGCCTTCCATGGAAGGTTCGGAGCGCCGCCCCGAGACGGTTACGGTATCCGAGGAGACCTCCAGTTGCAGGTCTTCCCGGCGGACGCCGGCGATTTCCACCAGGAGTACGATTTCACCGACAGTTTCATACATGTCCATGTGGGGTTGCCAGACGCGGAGCCCCTCTTCCCGCTCGGACTGAAAAAAATGCAGGGAATCTTTCGGGATGTGGGCCGCCATGACCTGGCGAGACTCTTTTCCGAAGCGGATTCTGATGTAGGGCATGCAGCTTCCTCCCGTTGGCAGGCCTGAGGAATGCTTCAGGCGACAGCATGAATATAATGGCCCGCGGGATAAAATCAACCGTTGTTTTTCCGGTTCTCCTGGAGTAGGAAGGCCCCATGATGCCGAAAGCATGGGATGTCCTCTCTACCCGCTACGACCGTACCTTCCGGGTCTTCCGCCTGCGGACCGACCGGGCCCGCTCTCCCCGGACGGGCAAGGATCACGAGTTCTTCATCCTTGAATCCCCGACCTGGGTGAACGTCATTCCGCTTACACCGAAAGAAGAGGTGGTCCTGGTCCGCCAATACCGCCACGGCACCCGGGAGGTGACCCTGGAGATCCCCGGCGGCGTTATGGAAGAGGGCGACACGCCGGAAGGGGCGGCCCGGAGGGAACTCCGGGAGGAGACGGGATGGCGGGAGGAGCGGATGACCTCCCTGGGCTATGTCCTTCCCAACCCGGCCATTCAGAACAACCGCTGCTACACCTTCCTGGCGGCGAATGTGGTCCCGGCGGGCGTGCAGGAGCAGGACGACAAGGAGGACATCGAGGTCGTTCTGCGACCGCTGGCGGACATTCCCGGCATGATCCGGGACGGCGAGATCCGGCACTCCCTCGTGATCGCCGCCTTTTACCGGTACTTCATGGAGTTCCGGAAGGGAGGCGCCTGAAAGCGGCGTCCCGGGCGGCTGCAGCGAGGCGCACGGCAGGCGGCCAAGCCGCTGCCGCTTCCCCCGGCCCATGACCTTTCCGGGCACGTCTTTCTTCACCTTGAAAGGGATGCGTTTTTCCGATACGCTCAGAATCAAGGGCACAGGAGAATAATGATCGTGAGCAGCGAGACGGACAGCCATCGCCCCTGGGGTTTCTTCGAGGTCCTCTACGACGGCAGCGAGGCCAAGGTGAAGCGGATTCTCGTCCGTCCGGGCGGTCGTCTGAGCCTCCAGCGGCACCGACGGCGGGCCGAGCACTGGTTTGTCGTGCAGGGGGAAGGGGCGGTGACCCTGGATGACCGCGAGATCCCCGTGAAGGCGGGGGCGGCTTTGGATATTCCCCGGGGAGCCCTCCACCGGATTCACAACACCGGCAGCGGCGACCTCGTCTATGTAGAGGTACAGACTGGAGACTATTTCGGCGAGGATGACATCGAACGCCTGGCTGATGATTACGGGCGGGGAACGGGATAATCCCGCCTGTTTCACGTGAAACGAACGGTTTGGAACGTTGAATCCGTGGGGCTTTGATTGTCCCCGAAGGAGCCGCCGTCCGTGGCGGCGAATGATGTTTCAGGGACCGTCGGGAGGCATATACATGACGATGCAGCAACGGTTATTCGATCAGGGACGGTTTCGGAATGCCTGCGAGGAGATCTGCCGGACCTTCGGCGTGCGCCCGGAGCTCTTCCTGGCGGTCCTCCTGGCCTGTGCGGTCCGCGGCAAGACGGACTGGAACCGGGAGTCGGTGCTGGAGGTCATCGCCCGGCTCCGGGAAGGCCAGTCTCCCGGGATCGTCGTTGAGGAATTCACCATCGAGCATTTTGGAGGATCGGCCAATTGAGGCCGATCGGGACGATCCAGGATTCCTCCCTCCGGGGCCGGCCATGACGAACGGGGAAACGAAATCCACCCTCTACCTGGTGGACGGAAGCAACTACCTGTTCCGGGCCTTCTACGCCATCCGCGACCTCTCCAACTCCAAGGGGTTTCCCACCAACGCGCTGTACGGCTTCACGAACATGCTCCTGAAGCTCATCCGGGAGAATGATGTGAACTACATCGCCGTGGCTTTCGACGTCAAAGGCCCCACCTTCCGGCACAAGGCCTATGACGGCTACAAGGCCACCCGCCGCGCCGTTCCGGAGTCGCTTCTGCCGCAGATTCCCTTTGTGAAGGAGATCGTGCGCGGGTTTTCCATCCCCGTCCTGGAGCAGGAGGGAATCGAGGCGGACGACATCCTGGGCACCCTGGCGCGGCGCTATGCGTCGCCGGGCATGAATGTCGTCCTGGTCTCCGGCGACAAGGACCTGATGCAGCTCGTGACGGACAACGTGACCCTCGTGGATACGATGAACGACAAAACCTACGACCGCAAGGCCGTCCGGGAGCGCTTCGGCGTGGAACCGGAGCAGGTTCCGGAGATCCTGGGCCTGATGGGGGACGCCTCGGACAACATCCCGGGGGTGCCCGGCATCGGCCAGAAGGGCGCCCAGCGGCTCATCGAGGAGTTTGGATCCGTCGAGGGGGTTCTCGGGAACCTGCAAAAGGTGCACAACGCCCGGGCGAAGGCCGCCCTGGTGGAGCATGCCGACCAGGCCCGCCTGAGCCGCGACCTGGCGGTCATCCGCACCGACGCCGACGTGCCCTTCGACCTGGAGGCCGCCCGCTGGACCGGACCCAATGCCGGGATCCTCAAGGACCTGTTCCGGGAGTTCGAGTTCTCGTCGCTTCTCCAGCAGCTGAAATTCCAGGAGCAGTCGGTGGAGGGGGAGTACCGGCTTGTCTGGACGGAAGAGGAGATGAAGGCCCTTGTGGACCGCCTGTCGCGGGCGAACTCCTTCACCGTCGGTGCGCTCGTGGACGGCGACGATCCCATGAAGGCGGACCTGGTGGGGGTCACGATCTCCGCCGCGCCCGGGGACGTGCGCTACCTGCCCCTGTCATCGGACGGGGGAACCGAAAAGGTCCTCGCCATCCTGGCACCTCTCCTGGCGGACGGGAAGAAGGCCAAGAACGGACACGACCTGAAGGAGACGATGATCCTGCTGGCCAACCGCGGAGTCCGGATGACGGGCCTCGGCTGCGACACGATGATCGCCTCTTACCTCCTGAATCCGGCGCGGCCGTCCGCCGACCTGCCGGAGGTCGTCACGGAGCACCTGGGCCGCCATGTCCCGGCCGCCCGGGAAGTGGTGGGCAGCGGCGCCAAGGCCGTTCCCTTCCGCTATCTGCCCGAGGATGCCCGCCTGTCCTACGCCTGCCGGCGGACCGATGGCGTTGCGAGCCTGGTTCCGGTCCTTCTCGAAAAGATCCGGGAGGGCGGCCTCGGCGATCTCTTCCACCAGGTGGAGATGCCCCTGGTGGAGGTCCTGGCGGCGATCGAGCGGAAGGGGGTCCTCGTTGACGTGGAGCTTCTGAAGGAGATCTCCCGGGAGATGGGCGGACTCCTGGCGACTTCGGAGGAACGGATTCACAACCTGGCCGGGGAGCGGTTCAACATCAATTCGCCGAAGCAGCTCCAGCAGATCCTCTTCGAGAAGCTGAAGCTTCCCAGGGGCCGCAAGACGAAGGAGGGATACTCGACCGACGTCGACGTCCTGACGTACCTGGCGGCCCAGCACGAACTGCCGGCAATGATCCTTTCGCACCGGAGCCTGGCGAAGCTCAAGTCGACCTACGTGGATGCCCTGCCCCTGCTCGTGAACCCGAAAACGGGGCGCATCCACACGTCCTTCAATCAGACCGTCACCGCCACGGGGCGCCTCTCCAGCAGCAACCCGAACCTTCAGAACATCCCCATCCGCACCCCCGAGGGAAGGCGCATCCGGCAGGCCTTCAAGGCGCCGGAGGGAATGGAGATCGTCTCCGCGGACTATTCCCAGATCGAGCTTCGGGTTATGGCCCACCTCTCCGGGGATCCGGCCCTGGTGGAGGCCTTCGCCTCGGAGGAGGACATCCACACCCGCACCGCCTCGGACGTCTTCGGCGTCTTCCCGGGCATGGTGACGCCGGACATGCGCCGCCAGGCCAAGGTGATCAACTTCGGCGTCCTCTATGGCATGAGCGCCTTCGGCCTGGCCAAGGAGCTCGGGATCACCCAGAAGCAGGCCCAGGCGTACATCGACGGCTATTTTCAGCGCTACCGGGGGGTCCGGACGTTCCTGGACGGCATTCTCGAAGAGGCCCGCCGGCAGGGATACGTGACGACCCTCCTCAACCGCCGCCGCTACCTCCCGGAGATCAACAGCTCCAACGTGGCGGTCCGCCAGTTCGCCGAGCGGACGGCCATCAACACGCCCATCCAGGGAAGCGCCGCCGACCTCATCAAGGTGGCCATGGTGAACATCCACCGCCTCCTGGAGGGAAAGAAGCTCCGGTCCGCCATGATCCTCCAGGTTCACGACGAGCTGGTCCTGGAGGTGCCCTCGGAGGAGAAGGAGGAGGTCATGGCCCTGATGAAGCAGGAGATGGAGGAGGTCATCTCGCTCCAGGTTCCCCTGAAGGTCGATATCGGCTCCGGCCGGAACTGGGACGAGGCCCACACATAGGCGCCGGGCATTCCTGGCCGCATCGGACACTCGGAAGGAAATCCCACCAGACAACGAAATGGGAAATGAACGGGAACCGGCCACCCGCGGGAGCGGGTTGAGTCGGAAGATCCTGCCCTGCGCCTGCCCCCGGCGACCCAACCGGAGGCGAGCCCGTTACCGGAGATGCCCGACGGGGACGAGATAGAGCGGTTCCTGCCCTGCCGGCAGACCGAGGACCTGCCGGACCTTGTCGTCATGGAACGCCCCGATCGGCACCGAGCCCAGGCCCAGCGAAACAGCCTGGAGCATCAGGTTCTGAGCCGCGTGACCCGCCTCGATCTTGACATAGCGCTCGCTTCGGACTCCATACTTCCCGGCCGTGCGCTCCTGGACCCCCGCGACGACGAAGACCGCGGCGGCCTCCCGGACGGAGCCCTGGCCGAGGGCCGCTCCACCCAGGGGACTTCGGAGATCCCCGGCGGATATCCGCTCCAGTTCATGGCTCCGGGAGCGGTAACGGAACAGCCCCTCGGGGAGAACCACGTACAGCTCCAGGGGATAGAGGGCTCCCGCCGACGGTGCCGTTCGGGCGCCCCAGGAGCGCGTTGTTCCCTGGGCAGCCCACAGGAGCTGTGAAACCTGGGCGGCTGTCAACGGCCGTGCCGAAAAGTCCCGAACGGAGGACCTCTTCTGCAGGGCCTCCTCCACCGAAACGGTGCCGCGAACGGCCGGCTTGGACAGTTGGACGGTTCCTTCCCCCGGGAAAATCTTCATGATTTTCACCCCCCTGGCGGCTTCGGCGGGAATCGCCTGCGACAGGCCCGCAAGCAGGACAACCACGGCCATGGCGATGCGCCGCAGGATGCTTTTTTGTCCTGCACGATTCTTCCTCATGCCCCGGCCCTCATCAGCCGCAGGATGTTCTTCGAGACGATCTTTTCGAAGTCTTCCGCCGGAAGGCCCAGCCGTTCGACTTTCTGGAGTTCCTGGTACGGTGTCCCGAAGGGGAAATCGCTTCCGAAGAGGAGCCGGTCAGGCCCGTAGCTGTCCAGGAAGGCCGTGATCTCGTGCCGGGATGCCAGGGCGGTGTCTGCGTACACCGTTGCATCTTCCCATATTCCCTCCCGGAAGAGGGACGTGAATCCCCCGTTGAGCATGCCCATGTGGGGGATGATGACGACGGTCCGCCCGGCCACCCGGTTCAGGAAATACAGCGAATTTTCGAAAGACTCCTCCAGGACGACGGGCAGCTCCAGGCGGAAGACCTCCTGCAGGAACTCGCCGCAGCGCGGGTCGCCGTAGCGATAGACCGGCTCGTATTCGTGGCGGTGCCACTTGACCCCCCGGTAACCCTTCGCCAGTTCCTCCCGGCGGAAGTCGTTCCAGACGAAGTAGTAGGCAAAGAAGTCCTCGTGCTGCTCCTGGATGTCCAGCAGATAGCGGTTCGCCCGCTGACGGCAGTCGACCCAGGCCTGGCTGTCCTCGAAGTGGTAGTCGTAGCGGTCGTACACGTCCTCCACCGGGGCAAAAACGCAGGCCCCGGCGATGTCCCCGTCGTCCAGCTCGCTCCGGATGAGAGAGTAGGGCTGCCGGACGTTCTGAACGCCGCAGTGCATGTGGGAATCGATGATTTTCACGGGGGATTCCTCCTGAGCGGGAGCTTCGATTTATTTTTGCCTCCACGGGAGGAATATGCTATAGGCACCTCCTCTTTCGGTCAACCGCTATTCACACGGCCCGCACCGTGCGCCCATAGCTCAGCTGGATAGAGCGTCGGACTACGAATCCGAAGGCCCTTGGTTCGAATCCAAGTGGGCGTACCAGTTACATCAGGGGGTTGCAGATGGAAAGCTGCGACCCCTTTTCTTTCCTGCGTTTTTCTGTCCCCATCCTCTTCCCACTTCAAGGGTCATGGCGAGCGAGTCATTGCTCTGATGCAAAAAAATTAGAAAAAATGAAGCCACGAAAAGACAGATAAAAACTTTCGAAATACTTGAAGAAAAATCGAAGAGTGTATTAAAGAAACCTCAGGAAGATTCGAACACAATCATATTGTCCTCTGAACTACTTTGTGGAGAAAAGATTCGCAGGAACAGAATTTAAATAACTCTTTACTGACGAACAGGCTCTAATTATAAAAAATATATCTAAAGGTATATTGACTATTGGGACATTATAGGCAAAATGCCTTCAGGTCTGTTCCGGGTGTTCTTCTTATTCCCAATATGCGTTTTCAAACACCGGAGCGAGATTTAGAGAGCCCGGCCATGAAGGGAACATGGCTGGGCGCTCGTTTTTCTACAGCTTCGTTTGCGCATAAACTTTCTGTTGATCCTTCTCTCTTATTTGACACCAAGCAGATACTCCGAACCCGTCCCTTGTTACATTGCCGCTGTCAATAGTATTCAGACAATAGCATTTGCTTAAGCAATGTTATTTATAATATTGACGAGCGATGTGTGCGCACTGTTTTATTAAGGAATCATTACAGTTGGTTTTATTGTAATCGCGATCCATCATCCGGTATTGTAAAAAAGCCTTTGCTGCTCCATCTGCAAGAGCCACTCTTATTCCCGCGGTTTCAGCCCCAGGATCCGCCGGGCCTCGTCCGGAGTGGCGACTTCGCGGTCCAGGGACTGCGCGATCTTTTTCGCCCAGGTCACCTGCTCCCAGCTCCCCTTGGCCAACGCGCCGCCCGGCACCCGCACGCTGTCCTCGAGACCGACCCGCATATGGCCGCCATCCAGGCACGAGAGGCTGATGGCCGGGAACTGGAGGTTTCCCACCCCGCACGCACTCCAGGTGTGCCCCTCGGGCAGCAGGCTCTTCAAGTGGCAGTACCCCAGCGGAGAGAACTGCATTCCGCCTGTGACTCCAAATACGAACTGCCAGTGCATGGGCTCGATAAACACGTCGCCCTGTTTGCGCAGGAGAAGAGCGTTGTATATCCCGCCCGGATCGTAGGCCTCCAATTCCGGCTTCACCCCTGCCGCGATCATTCGTCGGGCAAAATCCTCAATGGTCTTGAAGGTGTTTTCGAAGATGAACTCAAACATGAATTTGCCGGTCTTGCGGTCGGCGAAACCGAAATTCATGGTATTGGTGTTCAACGATGCCATCTCGGGCTTCAACACCTCGATCGGAGCGATGCGCTGCTCGGCGGTCAGTCCGACAGAAATGGCCGATGACATGTTGATGATGATTTCCGGTACGCGAGCGCGGATGGCCTCGATGGTGGGGCGGATCATGTCGATATCCGCAGTGGGCATGCCGTTTTCCGGGTTCTTGGCGTGGATGTGAACGATGGAGCAGCCTTCCTGCCAGCAGCGCCAGGACTCCTCCGCAAACTCCTCCGGTGTGTAGGGGGTCGACGGGTTGTTGGCCTTGCTCGTAGGCCCGCCTGCCAGTGCCGCCGTGATAATGACCTTGTTCCGTGCCATGGTATTCACCTTCCTTTCTTCAAATAAAAAACCCCGCTCTCTTCCGAAGTACGGGGTTTTGCATGGCTCCTCCCATAGATCCCCCTGACAGGGTTGGATGGGTCTGAGATCGGTTAACGTCGGTCGAACATATTTCCAGGTACCATAATTCCCAATCGTAATCCACACTGCAAATGGTGCATGAGCGGTCAAGACTTTCCGCGAGAAACAGGGCCGGTCAGGCTGATCAGGTGGACGCTTTTCTGAATTTCATCACTGCTCTGCCCCGATTCTCACTCAGGACGACGGCATCCCTGCTCAAGAAACCACATTCCTGACAACCTGAATCTGATACAAGGTTTCTGTGTAAGTCAGCCGGCGGGAGGTTCGTCCCGGCCGCACCGGATCTGAAGACAAGATTGGGAAATCCGGCAGCAGAAGGAAGGAGATCGGATATGAAGAAAAGGACCTGGTGGAAGATGGGGCTCGTTTTCATGGTGCCGGCATTCCTGGCTTTTTCCGGCGGTACCGGTGTCGGCCTGGCCGCACAGGAGAACAAGGCGGTGCAGGCGGGAGGACAGAAGAAGGCCTTCGACGCCCACGACACCGGTGTCCGCTTCCATTTCAATGACACGGACATGGATTTCCATTTCGGCACCATTGTTCTCGGTTCCACCGTGAACCACGGGGCTGAAATCGGCGAGGCCTTCTATGCGGCCTCTCGAATCAAGGACGGGGACGCGGCAAGCTGGCATGAGGAATGGCTCCAGCTGGCGCGCCGTGTCGAGGCACGGGGTGAGGCATCCCTGACCGCGGGCCACAGGGTGAGCGCCCGAGACCAGTTCCATCGTGCCGCATACTATTACCGAATTTCCCTCATCTCCATGCTGCCGACGGATCCGCACTTCAAGGAGCGGGCGCGGAAGAGCAGGAGCCTGGTGAAAAAAGCGGGAGCACTCTTTGACCCGCCGCTGGAGTATTTCGAGATTCCCTACGAGGGAACGGTGCTGCCGGGGTATTTCCGTAAGGCCGCCGCGGGCATGAAGCCGGAAAAGACCCTGATCATGGTCGGCGGCGGCGAGACCTTTGCAGAGGACCTCTATTTCTATATCGCCTCCCAGGCCCATGAGCGCGGCTGGAACTTCATGACCGTCGATCTGCCGGGGCAGGGGCTCCTTCCCCTGGAGGGGAAAGTCTTCCGGCCGGATATGTATGTGCCCATGAAGGCCGTAGTCGACTATGCCCTCAGCCGCCCCGACGTGGACCCCAAACGGCTGGCCGCTTACGGGTATAGCGGTGGCGGCGGGTTCGTGCCCCAGGCCGCCATGCACGATCCCCGGATCCGGGCCGTTGCCATGAATTCCGCCGTGGTGGACGCCTACCCGCTCTTCTCGACGATGCCGGTCGTTCTCGCCGATCAGAAGGAGATCGATTCCTGGACCACTTTCCATGGAAACATCGTCAAAGTCATCAACTGGCGCTGGGGTGTGCCGATGGACAAGCCGTCGGCGCTTGCCGCGGCCAACAGGGGCTTCACCTTCGATCCCGCCCGGGTGACCGTTTCGGCCCTGATCATCGTCGGGGAAGGCGAGTACAAGAGCGCGGAGGTACAGCGGCAGCAGAAGATCTGCATGGACAGCTTCCCGAATCCGTTGAAGGCAATGGTCATCACGCCGTCCGACGAGGGCGCGACGAACCACTGCATCATGGAGAACCGCAGCATTGTGGGACTGGTACTCTTCGACTGGCTGGACGAAATATTCAGGTAATAGGAGCGGCGGGGTAGAAGACTACTTGGGACCGCTTTGAAAAACGAAATATGGCTTGATCGGGAGTTTCAAATCTGTTTTTTTAGCTGAAAAGATTTAGGAGTTGGTGTTGCTGCATAAATTCAATTTCTTGAAACGAGGAGGATCTCATGAAGAAGAAAACCGTCGGTCTTATTGCATGTTGTCTGTTTCTTTCCTTTTTGTTTGTTTCGTTGGCCGCGGCGGAATGTCAGCCCGGCGACAAGGCCCAGGTCCTGTGGAAGGGCAAATGGTATCCCGCAATGGTGAAAGAAGCCAAGGGCACACAGTGCTTTGTCCATTACGACGGCTACAGCAGCTCATGGGATGAGTGGGTCGGTCCCGACCGGATCAAGCTTGCAGGGCAGGCGGCCCCGGCAGCCCCGGCAGCGGATTTCAATGAAGGAGATGCTGTTCGTGTGCTGTGGAAGGGCAAGTGGTATGACGCGCATGTTCTGAAAACAAAAGGTAAACAGTATCTCATCCACTATGACGGCTACAATAACTCCTGGGATGAATGGGTGGGACCGAAAAGGATCAAAGCAAAGTAGTTTCCATCGGAAGGCTCCGGGTGTTGAACCTTCCGGTTTCCAGATCGGATCGGTCAGCCTTTCCGGAAGCAGACGAAATGGTGTCTTATTGCAATCCGTGGCCACCGCGGGGAGATGGTGGCAACGGATTGCAATAACTGTTTATGAGCCTATTATCATTTAAGTTTTTTTTCCGATGAACGGCCGCCGGCGAAAAACCGGGCGGAAATCCCGATCCGTGTGTGGTATAGGGAAACAAACGTCAGGTTGTCTATTCCCGATCCATAAACCGGTCATGAGTCACAAGAGATTTGCCGTCATGGAACCCATCCGCCGACTCATACTGCTGTTTCTGGCCCTTCTTCTCTTTGCTCCCCAGGCGTCTTCCGCCGCGCAGACGCAGCGTGTCGCCTTGGTGATCGGCAACAGCGCCTACCAAACCGGTCCTCTCACCAATCCGGTGCATGACGCGTCCGACCTGGCGGCGACGCTTCAGAGACTCGGGTTCACGGTCATTCTCAAGAAGAACGCCAGCCTTCAGGAAATGGACGAGTCGCTTCGCGACTTCGGCGACCGCCTGCGGCGCGGCGGTGTGGGGCTTTTCTACTATGCCGGACACGGGATCCAGATCGCCGGCCGGAACTACCTCATCCCCGTCGGGGCGCGCATCAATCGCGAGACGGATGTGAAGTACCAGGCGCTGGACACCGAAATGGTCCTGGACGAAATGGCCAATGCGGCCAACGATCTCAACATCGTCATCCTGGATGCCTGCCGGGACAATCCGTTCGCCCGGAGTTTCCGGTCCGCATCCCGCGGACTCGCCATCATCTCCTCCGCGCCGAAGGGGACCTTCATCAGCTACTCCACGAGCCCGGGAAAGGTCGCCGTCGACGGATCCGGGCGCAACAGCCCTTTTACGGGATCCCTGATCAAGCACATGACGTCGCCGGACGTGCCCATTGAGGAGGTTTTCAAGCGGGTCCGCCAGGATCTGGTACGCCGGACCAAAGGTCAGCAGATTCCCTGGGAACTTTCCTCCCTGGAAGGAAGTTTTTCCTTCAAGCCGCAGAAAGGCGCGGTCCCGGCGGCGAAGGCCCCGGATGATCTCGCAGAGGAGCGGCGAATCCTGGCCGAAGAGAGGGAACGGATTCAGAGGGAAAAAGAGATCCTGGAACAGAAGAGGGCCCTGGAGGAGGAGAGGAAGAAACTCGAGGAACAGCGGAAAAGTCTGGAGCAGAGCAAGCTGACGGTGCCGAAAGAGCCGGCGGGCTACGGCAGTGTTCTTTTTTATGACGACTTCTCATCGCCGAAAAACGGCTGGCCGGTGTACGTGAACGGCCCCTTCTACGACGCCGTGTTCCAGGACAACCGCTATGTCATGGAGACGAAGAACGAGCGGAAGTCCCTCGAAATGCTCCCTCTGCCGCCCGGGGCGACGGGGGACTATGACGTCGAGCTCGTCTCGGTGTGGCTGAGAGGCATCAACAACAACGCCTACGGCCTGATGCTGGGTCAGGACCGCCTGAATGTGTATACGTTCGGAGTTTCGGCGAACGGGCAATCCGTGATCTGGGTCAACGTGAACGATATCCCGGTGGACGATGCCATGCCGTGGAGGCCGAACACGGCGCCGATCAGCGACGGCCGATATGTCCGGAATGTCCAGAGAGTCGAGGTTCGAGGGGAGACCCTGAGCTATTATGTCAACAACAGCCTGATCTCCCGGATCCGAAGCCAGTTTTCCCTGAAGTCGTTCGGTGTCTGCGTAGCCGGGCAGCAGGCGGTCGCCTTCCTCCAGGTCAAGATTACCAGGCGATGAACCGGAGGACGTTCGCGGATCCTGCCGAATCTGTGATCCCAGCGTCTTTTCCTGTCCCTGAGCTGTCCCGGATCTTCTTCCGGGAGGCCGTGGGCGATTCGTTCCATTCCGGCAATCCCCTTGCCATCCCGAGCGGATTTCTCCGATCGTCTGGTCGGAATAAAGGCCGGCTTGACTTGCAGCGGCAACGGACCTACAGTTCTTCCCGATGAAGGAAATCGTTCGTCAAATATGAGATAACGGAGGATATATGAACACTTACATTGACTATCCCGGGCGGATAACGAAAATACGGGAGGAGATGAAGAAAACCGATCTCGATCTGTTCGTGGGCACGCGGACGGTGAGCTTGAGCTATGTGTCCGGCGCCTTCGTTCCGTGGAGAAGCGCCGTGATCGTGTCAAAAGACGGATTCGCCGGTCTGGTTTCCATGCTGCTCGACTGCGAGCGATTGAAGAACGAGTCCTGGCTGAGCAGCATTTCCTCCTATGCCCCCCTGCCCGGCATGGATCTTGTGGACCTCATCGTCCATTTCGTCCGGCAGAACGGCGCGGAAAAGGGAAGGATCGGCGTGGAGCTCGGCCATTCCCCCCGCGGGAACACGGGATACCTTTTTGCCACGGAATACGAATTCCTGAAAAACGCGCTGCCGGAGGCGACCTTCGTCAACGCGCTCTACGTGGTGGATCAGGCCTCCTACGTCAAGGAGCCGGGCGAGATCAAGCTGATGCGCCAGGCCGCCGCCATGGCGGACGCCGGGATCCGATGCGTCCGGGATGCACTGGAGATCGGCTTGACGGAGGCGCAAATCGCCGGCATCGGCGAGATGGAGCTGCGGCGCCTCGGCAGCGAGTACCACTGGGCGATCACGGGATCGTCCGAGATCGCCTCCGGGTACCGGGCGACATACGCCATGAACGGAACGACCCAGCCCACGCAGAAAATGGTGCAGAAAGGCGAAAACATCATCGTGGACCTGCACCCGCTTTACCAGTTGTATCCCTCCGATCTGGCGCACAATTTCATTATTGGAGAGCCATCGGCAGAGCAGCGGAAACTGGCCGACGCCTATCTCAGAACGGCAGAAACGATCGTCCGGAATTTCAAGGCGGGGAAGACGGTGGGCGATGTCTGCAAGACCGTGATGGATCTGATTAACGAGCTTGGATACGCCGCGTACACCATTCCCTCCTTCGGGCACGGACTCGGCGTGTTCGGCCACGAGTGGTATCCGGCCATCGTCAACAATGACGAATTCCGGGACGTCGTGCTCGAGGAGAATGCCGTCGAGGTGGCGTTCCTGGCCATGACCGTTCCCGGCGTCTGCGGCATGAGGCTGGAGTGTCCGGTCCTGGTCACGAAGGACGGTGGGGAGATGCTCTGCAAGACGCCCCTGGAGTTGACGGTGATCGATGGATAGAGGCGACAAGGAGAGTCCCTGCATGGAAGCCATTGCCGTCGGTGAGCGGTTCCGCCGCAACGTCGTCGTGAGCGCCGAAGAAGTCCGGCGTTTTGCCGCCGCCACGGGTGACAAGAGTCCGATCCACCGCGATGCCGATTTCGCCCGCCGGACCCGTTTCGGGGACCTCGTGGTCACGGGCGGCCAGCTGATTTCCCTGATGACGGGCCTGGTGGCGACCCATTTCTATCGGCCTTCCGGTCGCATCGGTCTCGGTCTCGATTTTTCCTGTGTCACCCATGGGGCCGTGAAGGCGGGCCAGGAAGTGGAGATCTCCTGGGAGGTGACGGCCGTCCAGGAAAAGCCCAGCCTGTCCGGAACCGTCGTGACGCTGAAAGGCCTGATCTCCGACGGCCGGGGCCGGACGTTCGTCTCGGCGGAGAGCAGGACGCTCGTCACCGACCACCCCTGAGGGCGACGGACGGACGCTGTGGGAAGGGCGGGGTCGAAGAAACCATGATGACCGTGGTGCAGTGCTGGGACGACGGCGTGACGACGGATGTCCGGCTCGTCGATATCCTCCGGCGGCACGGAGCAAAGGCCACCTTCAACCTCAGCGACGGCCTGTATGCGCAACACCGCTCGTTGAGTTTCGTTTACCAGGGCGTGGAGGTCAGGCGGCTCGGGCGGGATGAACGGAGGGCCGTCTATGACGGCTTCACGATTGCCAACCACAGCCTGACGCATCCGCGCCTGGATCAAATGCCGGTCGATGCGGCGCGACGTGAAATCACGGAGGGCAGGGAACGCCTCCAGCAGTTTTTTGGTCAGCCGGTGCCGGGCTTTGCCTATCCTTTCGGCTCGTACAATGACGCTGTCGTGACGCTGGTCCGGGAAGCGGGTCATGTCTACGGGAGGACCGACCGCGAAGCCGGAGGCACGTTTCCACCCGAAAACCCCATGCTGTTCCATCCCAATTGCCATTTTCTTGCGCTGGACCTGTGGTCCCGGTACGAGAACGCCAGGGAAAGCGGCGTCTTTTATTTCTGGGGACATTCCTACGAGATGACCACGGAGGCCATGTGGAATGCCTTTGAAGAAATGATCCGGCGAATCGGCGCCGATCCCGATGCGCGCTGGAGCGACCCGGCGGACCTGTTTGCGGGCGGCAATCCGTAAGAGAGCACCCTTTCCCATATCCTTTGCACCCCTCGGGGAAGACTCGCCGACGAAGACCGGGGCCGAATTGCATTGACAGAAAGAATCGCTTCCGCATATGGCCTGTCCATGAATGCTTTCCCCGATCGCTTCATCCTGTGTGTCTTATTCCTGCTGGCGGTTTTCTTCGCCCCCTGGGCGTCCTGTGCGGAGGCGGCTATGCCTCGAGCCATGTGGATCTGGGAAGTGGACAGCTTCCGCCTGATCGACGATCCCGCGTTCGAGAAGGAGATCCTGGATGACCTCCGGTCCCAGGGGATCACCACCCTGTACCTTTACGCGGATTCCTACAAGGGGCGCCTGCCCATTGTTGAGGAGCCGGGAAAGCTCCAGGGCCTGATCGAACGGATGCACGGCCGCGGCTTCAAAGTCGAGGCCCTCCTGGGATCCCTCTATCTGAACACCCCCCGGTACGTGCTGCCCGAAAAGGCCAAAGCGGCAAGGGAAATGGTGCAACGGGTGGTGGATTTCAACGTGAAGGCCCAGGCGCGGTCGCGCTTCGACGCCATCCACCTGGACATCGAACCCTACACAATGGCCGCCTGGGAGAAGAACAGCAACAGGATTGCGTGCTTGTTCCTGGAGCGTTCCCGGGAATGGGTCGTCATGGCGAAAAAGGCTCACCTGGAAGTCGGGGCGGCCATCCCGTTCTGGTACGACGGGCTGGAGGTGGAGTGGCAGGGACAGCAGCGCCCGCTCAACGAGTTCGTACAGGACCTTTACGACTATGTCGCCCTGATGGACTACCGGAACCACGCCGAGGGGGAGGACGGCATCATCTTCCACGCCCGGCAGGAGTTGGCCTACGCTTCCAGGACCGGAAAAGGCGTGGTGATCGGGCTGGAGACCGGGCCTGCCGAGCCGGAGAAGCTCACTTTTCAGCATCTTGGATTCGAGATCCTGTCGCGGGAGATGGCCATCGTCGAGCGTGTCTGTCGCGAACAGCCAAGTTACCGCGGGATTGCGATCCACCACCTGAAACCCTGGAGGCAACTCCGGGGCCTTCGCTGAAAGACCTGCCTCACGGAAGCCAGTCCCGTTCCGGGACGGGCATCATTCCGCCGGTGAGCAGCCCCCGATACCGATTCGGCCTTTTGTGGTTGTTTCCCGGCAGATGGACAGCGGATGCATCGACCGGAGGAAGATCATGGCAAATGGAGGAGGAAACCATGCCGGTTGAAGCGCGCTGGATGGGGACAGCCCATATCGAGCTCCATTTCGACGGCCGTATCGTGCTGATCGACCCCTATATAACAAGGCCGTCGAAGCGATCGATCTTCATCCGCCGTCTCGAACCGGATCCCGGGGCCGTCCAGTCCTACCTTGACGGCCTGGAGGGCGATGTCCGGGCCGTCCTCGCGGGCCACACCCACTTCGATCATGCGCTGGACATCCCGGAGGTGGCGCGTCGGACTGATGCAATGCTCATCGGCAGCAACAGTCTCGACACCCTTCTGGGCATATCCGGCCAGCCAGGCCGCGTGACGGTCTGCCGTGCCCGGGAGCGCCTGGTCCTCGACGACCGGCTTGCGTTGACGTTGATTCCTTCCATGCACGGCCTCGTCCTCTCCCGTCTGCTTCTCATGGAGGGCGAGATCGATGGGGCCCGAAGACCACCGCTCAGGGCAAACCAATATAGGCTCGGTTCCATGTTTGCCGTGAAGGTGGAACTGGGCGGGGTCACGTTCCTCCACGTCGGGAGCGCCGGGTTTCTGGAAGAGGAGCTTTCGGGGCACACCTGCGACGTGCTCTTTCTCTGTGCTCCCGGATGGAAGAAATGGCCGGGCTATCCCGAGCGGCTTATTGATATCGTCGGGCCGTCCTGTGTCGTACCGTTTCACTATGACGACTTCTCGCTTCCCCTGGTTCCGGGAGCGGATTTCCGGACGATCCGGTCCGCAGACCTTGAAGGATTCACGGCGAGGCTGAAGAAGAGCAGGGCCGGCATGGAAACAAGGCTCCTGGTTCCGGGAAGGAAGGCCTCGTTCTGACCGGGACGGCGGATCAGAATCGCAGATCGGGGATGATGAACGGATGAAAACCGGTTGTTCAACGACCGTTTCCCGGCCGGCGATGCATCCGGTCTGTTTGTCCGGTCCGAATCGTTCCCGTTTGTGGGGCTGTGGATACGTGCCGGGATGCACGGTTCGACGGGGTCCATTTTTGCGGGATGGCCGGTTACGACTGTTCCGTGGATTCTGTATATGGGATCATGATATGAATTCCTTCCGGTCCGATAACAGGAGGTCCTCGTGAAAACCTTTCTCACGATTTTTCTGGCACTTCTGCTGTTCCTTCCAGCCTGCGTCCAGGCGGACATTCAAACCATCACCCACACGGTCAAGCAGCCCTTCGGAGGCAGCCAGTCGCCCGACGACGCACGCATTGCGGCGATTGCCAAGGCGAAGCGCGAAGCGCTGGAGATGGCAGGGACCTATATCGAGAGTCTCACGGTTGTGAAGGACAGCACCGTCGCCAAGGATGAAATCCTTGCCCTGGCTGCCGGCGTGCTCAAGGCGGAGGTGATTTCCCAGGAGAACTATCATACGAAAGACAGCTTTGGGATTGAGGTTGTCGTCAAGGTGCTGGTGGACACGTCGCTTTTGGAAAGCAGGGTCCGAAAACTTCTCCGCGACAGGACCTACCTGGACCAGCTCAATCAGGCCAGGAAAAGGGAAAAGCAGCTGCTGGACCAGGTGGCCAGGCTTGAAGATGAAAACAGGCGTCTCACGGTGAAAAAAGAAAGCCCCGCGAAGCTGAAAAAGCAGTTCCAGGAAGTTTCGCGGGAGCTGTCGGCGGTGGACTGGTACAGGCAGGCCTCGGCGCAATGGCAGCTTACGGTTTCCGGCGCACACGGATTGTCCTATCTGTCGCAAATCGCCGAAGGCGGCCGGAAAGCGGTGGAATACCTGTCGACGGCCATCAAGCTGAAACCTGATTACAGCGAGGCCTATGCGTTGCGGGGTGACATCTATTCTGCTACCGGTCGGGAAGCTCAAGCCGCGGCCGATTACAGAAAAGTGATCCAGCTCGAAAAGCCGAAAGACGCTTTCGGATATTTGAGAAGAAGTTCCGCCTATGCCGGCTTGGGCAATTTTCAGAAGGCCATCGAGGACAACGACCGGGCAATTCAGCTGCAGCCGGACAATTCCTTTTTGTATTTAAAGCGAGGGCTTCTTTACGTCGGAATGAAGCAATATGCACTCGCTGTGAAAAGCTTCGACGAAGCGATCCGAAGGGCGCCCGGCGACGCATTCGCCTACAATTCGAGGGGGCTTGCCTACGCGAGGCTCGGTCAGCATCAGAATGCCATCCGGGACTACAGCGAAGCGATTCGCCTGAAGCCGGATTCGGCCGATCTGTACTCCAGCCGTGGAGGTTCCTATTCGTCACTGCGGATTTACGATCGGGCGATCGAAGATTACAGCAAGGCCATCTCCCTTCAGGGAGACTACTCGTATTATCTGTCGCGGGGAAACGCGTATGGCATTACCAGACAACCGGAACGGGCGATCCGCGATTTCGACCAGGTGATCCTGCTGAAGCCGGACAGTGCGGAGGCCTATTTCCTGAGGGGCCTGGAATACATGGGGCTGAAGCGGTACCAACACTCCCTCATGGACTTCGATCAGGCGATCCGGCTGAAGCCCGATCATGCCGCATCTTACAGCCAGCGAGGCTATGCCCTTTTCTTTCTCGGCAACACGCGGGAAAGCTGCCGTTCCTTCATCAAGGCCTGCCAGTTGGGGAAATGCAGCGGGTACGAAGCGATGAAGGGCAAACTGCGATGCAACTGAACCGGGGTGTTGCCTTCCGGATTTTATTCCGCCCCGGTCGGCCCGTTCGGAAAACGGCATCCCGCCGGGTCGAGGGAAACCCGATCAAAGATTTGCATGCTGGAGACGCACCATGAAAAGGAACCTCTGGCCGCTTCTTTTCCTGGCCCTGCTGTCGACGGGAGTCCTGATGAATCCCGATGCCGCGGCAGCGGGCGCCGGGGATCGAAACGGATCGGAATCGTGTGTCACCCGGATCCGCGTGACGAGAGCGCAGAACCCCTTTCGGGTATGGGACGCCCGAAGCACCCGGTCGGGGGATTCCGGTCCCGTGGTGCAGGCTGCCGATCTTGTCGCGGAATCCTTTGATGCCGTTCCGTCCCTTGCCCGGTATGCCGTCCATGGTGTCATGCTCATGGGCATTCGAAAGACAACGTGCGAGCCTGTCGTGTCGGTGAAATACTTCACCCCCCTGGCGAGGGTGGACGCAACCCGGATTCGTCCCGGACAGAGGATGGAGATCGGGAAAATACTGGATCTTTCCCCATCTCCGCTCACGCTTCGGGACATTATCCTGTTTCTCCTCGAATCGCAGGTGATTGCAACGTACTGGCACGTGGAGTCGGTGATCTGTCTTTCCCGCGAGGAGGAAGCGGCCGGTGTGTACCGCGCCTCTTTCCAGGGCATCCACAAGTATTTCACCAACCGTTACAACGAGGAGAATCTCGCTTTCACCGTCTCCATCGACAGGAAAACCGGTGCCATCGCGCTGGTTGGCGGTCCATAGGAAGGTGAGGACCAGGGCAGGGTTATGCCGCCAGGTACAGGTTCAGGCTGGCCGCCAGCCCGATCCAGGACAGGGAAAGATAGAACAGCAGCCTCTCCCGTGAAACGGCGATCTTCAGAGATCGTTCAAAAAGAAACGGAAACCTCAAGGGGAGAAAAATCGCCATCATGACCGGAAACGAGCAGAGGATGTGCCACGGTGAACCGCCGAACCCGATGGAGCGGGCGAAGAGGATCGCGAGATACGAGATGAAGCCGTAGTTGACGTATATGAAAAGCCAAAGCGCCCCGTTGCCGAAACGCTGCTGAAATGCCGAGGGCTTTTTAACCGGCTGAAAGAGGGGACCCGTCGCGAGCAGGAGATAATAGACCCATTTGAGGGTGATGAGGACGATGACGGTCACGACGGGTACGATATTATCCCTGCCGGAAAAGAAAATGGCGGCGGCTCCCGGCAGAAAGCCGGTTTCGGCGATGTACAGGAAAAACGCGATCTGCCCGAATGTAGGAGGGGCATTGTCGTCGTATTGAAAGCCGAAAAAGCGATTCTTCGTGGTGAAGATAACTGGAAATTTGAAGGTCATGCCGATGACTTCGAGAATATGGAGGCCGGCGAGCACGATGACCGATATGGGGAGGAGCCTCTTGTCGCCCTGCATCACGGCGTCAAAGAAGATTCCGAGAGGCACGGACAGGGTGAGGAGGAGAAAGCCGAAGCCCGTGTTCGTGATGAATTCCTTTTTCAGACGGCTCATCGCAGACAATCCACAGCCTGGTTCACAGCGGCAGCCGCGTCGATGCCTCGACGAGGCTGCGGACCTTCCGGGGAATCCTCCAGCTTTTTGGGCACCCTCATCGGAAGGGGATCAACCTGTTCCTTCATATCAGAACCTGCCCTTCGTGCGATAGCCGGAAGCAGGGAGACGCTGCGATCTCTCTGATGCCGGCAGACCACTCCGAGGCCAATCGTCATGGAAGTGCCCGTTTGCAATGAAAAAAATCCGTCGTCTCCTCCGGGTCCAGCTTCTCCCTGGGAGCTCTGGTTCTACGATACGTTTGACACGAAAAGGCCCTCTTTCCTCGACTCCCGGGGGACAGGCGCTCTCGGCGGATTCTGTGAATTGTGGCGCAATGTCCTCGACAACGGGGTGATGGACGACGGCAACGCGACGTTCCATTTCTACGAACTCCGTTTTGGCGAAGAAGCGCTCCGGCGTGTTGCCGTCCGTGTTGCCCCCTTTGACAACAGGGCTTTGGCGAAACTGCGCCGGTGGAGCAGGGAGTGGAGCGATCATGGCAATGCCGGAGGCGGAGGAACGGAGCCGGCTGCGCCCGGTGCCGGCATCCATCCCATCGTGCGTGCCGTTGCCGGTTTCCACCTGCGGCTGCTGGAGCGGAGCGAACGCTGGCGATCGGAGCGGATCGACATGTCCGCAGAGGCGCAGACGCTGCTTGAATGGGTGGAGCCGATGACGGATCCCCGCCGGCTGGATGCGAATCTTGGGGAAATTCTGCCGGAGATGTGACGAATGCGGGGCCGGCGTTGCCCCGGGATGAAGGCATTGTACAAGATTCACTCTTTCCTTCTGCCGGAGATCAGCATGAGACCAGGATATTTCATTTTCTTATTCGTGATGGTTTTCGTCTCCATGCCGTTATGGGCAGGCGAGATTTTTACGTATATTGACGAACAGGGCAACACGGTCATCTCGGACACCCCTCCTCCCCGAAATCCGAAAATCGTCATCAAACACCGGGAACCCAGTGACGCATTCACGGACGAGGACCGGCAGGCGCTGGAGAAGGAGCGCACTTCGAGGCGGAAAGCCTGGGAAGAGGAAAAGATGAAAAGAGAAGGAGAACGTCCCGGGAAGGGGGAAGAGGAAGGGATGTTGAAAAAAGAAGAGGGGAAAAAGACACCCGATTCCAGATGATGACGGTATGGGATCTCATCGGCAGCTTATGTCGAATCCGGCGTTCCCGTCTCCCTGGACCGGTTCAGGGGAAGTCCTGTTATTGTTCGTGATGCGAAACCGTAATGATATAAAATGGTTGATTGTGATTCTCCTCGTGGCGGCCGTTGCGGGTATTGCCTGCACCCCGGCCATTGAAGCCTCCGACAGGAACGGGCGGCCGGGGGAAGGAAAGCCGCATTCCATCATTGCTCCCTTTGACGGGGCTCCGAAATATCCGTTCACAAAAGACGAAGCCATCCAGTGCGGTCACTGGAGAGCCGGATCCCAGGACTATCCCTATTTTGGCGCTCCGAGAAACGGGAACAGCAGAAGGCATGCGGGAGTTGATCTGTATCCCGTCAACGGAGCCGGCACGCCGGTCCGGGCGGTCCGGTACGGAAAGGTGATCAGGACGGCCCCCTTTTACACGCGACGAAACGGGGAGATAACGTACGCGGTGCTGGTCGATCATGTCGAGTTTGTCTTGAATTACGCCGAATTGAGAGCGCCGGCCCTCAGGGCTGGCCATATCGTGAAGCAGGGTCAGGCGATCGGCCTAGTGAGCGGCACGAAGCAGCTTCATTTGGAGCTTTATCTGCCGGGTACCGACAACTGGGCGTCCTGGTACGACAGCAAACCACCAAACCTGTTGGATCCGACAGACATGATGACCGGAGTTTTCGGGCGAGAATCTGCAGCCGAATGATCGGCCCGTCTTCCGGAGCCCTCCCGTACGCATCCCGGCGGGGATGCCCTGCCCCCTGAACCAGGGGGAATTCTGCCGACCACCCGTGTTTCCCAACCCATCCCTGGTTTTCCTTCACGGCTTTCGTAGATTTTTTGCCACTGTATCGACAGGCCGGACCCTTTCCCGGAACCAGGCCTGATTCCATACAGAAGCCTCCTGACGGAAACTGTCGAGACGTCGACGGTGTTGTCCATATGGTGACACATGACCATATTTTGCCGGGTATCTCCTGTTCCTTTGATTCCCGATCAATGGCAACAAAAAGAGATAATTAATGATTTTGGCTAACAATCTTTGGCATTCATTGTGCGTAAGGGAAGGGATGCCATGATGGGTGCCATGTAAAGCCACCGGCCCCATCGGGATGGGCAAAATATGCATGGAATGCGGGATTTATGCCGCTTTCGGATGCAAGGTGTAACAGTCACATGAAAGAGAGGAGGCAATAGGAATG
Organism: Syntrophales bacterium; assembly: GCA_035363115.1. Taxonomy (NCBI): domain Bacteria; kingdom Pseudomonadati; phylum Thermodesulfobacteriota; class Syntrophia; order Syntrophales; species Syntrophales bacterium. The sequence continues at coordinate 118,585 of DAOSEM010000010.1, forward strand.
GCCGACGTGTTCAAGGGTGTTGAACCGATCGTTTACAACAGCAAGATCAACGTTCCCTACAGCTGGTGGGCAGGCGATACCGCAAGCAGGTTTTTCATCAGCCTGAGGGACGACCGGAAGATCATCGCCCCGCGCTGCGGGACGTGCAAGAAGGTATTTATGCCGCCCCGCAAGACCTGTCCGGAATGCTTCACGGAAAACACGGAGTGGGTTGGCGTGTCCGATGAGGGGACCGTGGTTTCCTACAGTGTCGCACGGCGCCCGTTGGAGGCGATCCCGGCGGATAAGAAGATTCCCGTTATCTGGGGGCTCATCAAGCTGGATGGGGCCGACACCGCCCTGCTCCATTACCTGGGCGACGTGAAACCCGAAGAAGTCCGTATCGGCATGCGCGTGAAAGCGATTTTTGCCGACTCCCGGACGGGAACCATCCGTGACATCTCACATTTCAAGCCGGTCAAGTAGGGAGGAACCATGGACAAGGCAGCAATTATCGGCGTCGGAATGACGAAAATCGAGGCGAACAAGAAACGGGATACCTTTGCCGACATGGCCTGGGAAGCAGTGAACAAGGCCCTGGCGGATGCAGGCATGACCATCGATGACATCGACAATGTCATCACGACCTCCAGCGACTTCTGGGACGGCCGCACCATCTCCTGCATGGCCGTGGCCGATGCCAGCGGTGCGGCGGACAAGAACACTTCCTGCGTGGAGGGCGACGGGACCTTTGGCGCGTTTTACGGTTACGCCCGCGCCCTGTCGGGCTCCTACAAAACGACGCTGGTCACGGGCCACTCGAAGGGTTCCCAGTGCGTCTCCAGCCTGATCACCAATTCGGCCTTCGATCCGATCTATGAGCGGGGGCTGGGCATGGACATGATCACGGCGTGCGCGATGCAGGCCAATGCATACCTGGACCGGACCGGGCTGAAGCCGGAAGACATGGCCCCGGTTTCGGTAAAGAACCATGGAAATGCGCTCAAGAATCCCCTGGCGCAGCTTCCCATGAAACTGACCCTTGACGATGTTATGAAGTCCGAGATGATCGCGGACCCCCTCCGCAAGCTCGACTGCTCGCCCGTGTCGGACGGGTGCTGTGCCGTGATCATCGCCCACGAGTCGGTGGCCGCGAAGTTCAAACAGCAGCCGGTCTGGATCAAGGGGCTGTCCTTCTGTACGGATCATTTCTTCTTCGGAGACCGCGACCTGGCCCGTAGCAATTCCCTTGTCGAGGCCGCCAAAAAGGCCTACGCCATGGCCGGGATCAAGGACCCGAAGAAAGAGATCGACGTGGTGGAGCTCTACGACGCCTTCACCTACCAGGAACTGCTCTGGCTCGAAGAGATGGGGCTGGCGGAATACGGAAAGGCGGCGGGTCTTCTCAAGGCGGGACACTTCAACATGGACGGTCCCCTGCCCGTGAATCCCTCGGGCGGCCTGCTGGCGGGACACCCTGTGATCGCCGCCGGGTTGTATCGAATTGCCGAGGTCGTCCTGCAGCTGCGAGGCGACGCCGGGGCGCATCAGGTGAAGAAAGCGAAAACCGGCCTTGCCCATGGCGTGAACGGTCTCTGCGGTCAGTCACACTGCGTCTGGATTCTGGACAAGGAAAGGTAGGAGGTAAAACCATGGCGAAACGAGTAGCAATCGTGGGGACGGGACAGACCTTCCACAAGAGCCATCGGCCGGATGTGAACGGCCAGGAACTCATCAACGAGGCGGTTCAGCGCGCGCTGGCTGACGCCAACCTGAAGATGAAGGATATCAATGCCATCCTTATTGGCAATATGGATCACTTTGAAGGAATCAACTATGTGGACTGCTGGAGCGTCGACGGATCCGGCGGCGTCATGAAGCCGGTCATCAAGATCACCACCGGCGGCACAACGGGTGCATCCCTGGCCATCGGGGGCTACCATATGGTCGCTTCCGGCATGTTCGAGAAAGTCCTGATCATCGGCTGGGAGAAGAACTCTGAGTCCGACACGACCGGTGCCATCACGACGGCCTTCGATCCCATCTGGGATCGGCAGGTCTTCGCCGGAGCCATCTCGGGGCTCGCCGCGGAGGCCCAGGGCTACATGGCCCGTTTCGGCGCCTGCGACCGGGATGCGGCGCGCGTCTCCGTGCGCGATCGGAAGCATGCGACGAACAATCCCCACGCGCAGCTCCGGAAAGAGGTGACGCTGGAAGAAGTGCTGGCCTCGCCGATGCTGGCGGACCCGATTCACCTGCTCGACGTCTGCCCCCGGACGGACGGCGCCTGCGCGGTCATCATGGCCAACGAGGACGTTGCCGGAAAGATCTGCTCCGTACCGGACTGGATCTGGGCCACCGCTGCCCGTCACTCGTACACCTATCTCGGCGACGGCGACTGGGGCCGGCTGACGAGCATGGAAAAATGCGCCAGGGAGATCTGGAAGAAAACGGGGATCAAGGAGCCGCGGAAAGAGATCGACGTTATCGAGATGTATCAGCCCTATTCCTTTGCCGGACTCATCTGGATCGAGGACATGGGCATCGTCGGCCATGGCGAGGCGCCCCAGTACATCTGGGACGGCAACACCGACATGGGCGGGGAGCTTCCCGTCAATCCCTCCGGCGGCGTCATTGCCTGCAACCCCATCGGGGCGACCGGGCTCATCCGCTGCGCGGAGGCGGCGATGCAGGTCATGGGCAAGGCCGACGCCCGACAGGTGCCGGACGTCAATTTTGCCGTCAGCACCGGCTTCGGTGGCTGCATGTGGACCGATATGCTCCTTCACGGGAAGAGAAAACCCAATTGAGAGGTGAATGAATCATGGCTGAAAAAGAACAGTTGATCATTGAATCCGGCGATGCGTCACAGCCCTTTAAATATGCAGTAGGGATGCACGGCAGCAAGTTTTTCAAGGAAACCCGTGACAACCAGCGCTTCATGGCACTCAAGTGTCCCAAGTGCGGCAAGGTCTACGTTCCGCCGCGGGGCGTCTGCGGCTCCTGCTTCGTTGAGATGAATGACTGGGTCGAGGTGGGGCCGAAAGGCAGAATCGGCACGTTCACCATTCTGCGCTTTGCCTTCATCGACCCGGAAACGGGGCAGCAAAAACCGGTTCCTTACGGGTACGGCTTCATCAAGCTCGACGGGGCCGACACGCTGCTGCAGCATTATATTGATCTGGAGGACGAAAGTAAGGTAAAGATCGGTGCCCGTGTGGAACCCGTGTTTGCAAAAGACCGTAAGGGAAACATCCGGGATGTCGAATATTTTAAGGTCATAGACTGATTCATGGAAGAGTCTCCGGTTATCGAGATCAATGCCGCGAAGCGCATCCTGAGGCAGAAGGGTGCGCTGAGCGGCGGAATCTTCACCGGAACGGACAAGGTTCGCAGCGGTTACGGAAACGGGGACTGCCTTTATTTTGATTTCCGGCACCGGGTCTTTGCCGTGGCGGACGGTACGGAACGATTTCCCTGGGCATCCCGGGACATTCTCTGCCGGCTCTCCGATGCGTTGACGCAGCATGGTGTTCCGGGTACGGCCGGGGACTGGAAGTTGCTGATCAACCGCAGCGTCTACGCGGGACAGAAATACCAGCACAAGACGACATTCAGCTGTGTGGCCGTCAGGGATGATGGCGATGGAATCGCCCTGACGGTTGCTCACGGCGGTGACAGCGCCGTGATGGCCCTGGATGCCACGAGCGGTGCCGTTCTTTTCCAGACGGATCGAAACATGGTGTTTGCGGGCCGGAGTCGTGAAATCGTCGACGTGACCGAGCACCGCCTGACGGAACGGAACGTCAGGCTGGTTCTCTTCAGCGACGGCTTCGACGATCTATTTCGCTTCTGCATGCGGCAGTCCGTATTCTGCAGGATCTCGGACGCCTTCATCACGCTCCCCGCGGATCACGTCGGTGAACAACTGCACCGGACGGTCGAGAAAAACTGCGGCGAGTTCGAGCATGACGACATCTCCTGCATCGTCATGGACCCATTCCGCCTGGCCGATGCCGGGGGACGGTGTATTCTCATCGGTGGAACGCAACCCCATGAGGAGAAGCGTTTCCGGGCAGGGAACGGCAATGGCGGCATGAATCGCTGGGTTCCCGAGAAAACGTGGGCGTCAGCCGAGGAAGCATTTTTACAATCGGGCATTACAATCCAGTAAGGCCCGGGAGATCGGAAATCCCGAGTCTTTGGTTTCGCTTCCCCATTTCATTCCCTCATTTTTTCCGATCATGATTCCGTACGCCGTTGCCGGGCGCTGCAGATCCGGGGACACGTTGACGCTGGACCGCGGCAGCCTTGTTTTTCTTGGGTTGATTCTGGGTTGGCCCGTACCGGGGGCGCTTCTTGTGTGGGGTCCCATGGCTTTTCCTGTAGACCCCCACCATCGCCGCATCCTCCAGGGCAGCCGCCTTGGCGGCGGCCGCTTGGGCTGCTGCCCTGGCCTCCGCAACTTCCTTCTTCAGCTTCTGAATTTCTGCCGTCCCGGCCTTTGCTTCTTCCGCTTTCCGTTCGGCTTCCATCCGGGCCTTTAATTCCCGCTCCTCCACGGCCTGCCGTTCCCGCCACGCCTTTGCCTCTGCCTTCTTCTCCTCCTCGATCTGCCTCCTGTCCCGGTCCGTCAGCTCCTCGTATTCGATGACAGCGGCCGCCTTTTGGTCGCGGCGGTCGGGCAAGGGGACGTTGCTGATGGTCACGGGCCCGTTCTTATCTTTGTAGATGGAGATTTCTCCGGCTGTACAAATGGACGCCGCCAGCAAGGCTGCAACAACGAAGGCAAGTCTCATCGAATCCTCCTTCTGCCGTGCGGATTGCGGGCCGATGGGATGTAAGAAACGGGAGCGGGAGAAGGGGGTGATTCTTCCGGAACTCGAGACCGGTTACAGAGCGAATCGAACAACCGGGAAGAACGGTACCGTCGACCATGCAGGAAGAGCATATGGCAACGGAATGCAAATGTCCATCGGGGGAATGCTGTCCAATCCGTCAGGCACCGTGTACAGGAATTCCGGCTGAAGGTGTTTTGTGACTCCCCGGGCAGCGACGACCATCCGGCCCGCCGGTTGACAGGCATGGACTCCTTCAAACCCGGCTTTTGAGGATATGACCTGTTTCGTCGACAACCGTTCAAGGCGGTTCCCGCCCGCATTTTGTCTTCGGACCGGAGAAAAACAGCTTGACAAGAGACGACCGGTCTAATATGTGCTGTTTGGAACGGAGTTGTTATGGTCGGAAAGGATACAAAGCAAAACATCCTGCAGACGGCGAAGGGGATCATCCTCGCAAAGGGATATGCCGCCGTCGGTCTGAGCGAGATCCTGTCCGCCGCCGGCGTTCCGAAAGGATCTTTTTATCACTACTTCAAATCCAAGGAAGATTTCGGCGTTGCGCTGCTCGAGAGCTATCTGGAAGAGCACAGGGAGTTTCTGCAGACGGTTCTTCTGGATGACAGGAAGGAGCCGTTCGAGAGGATCATGTCCCTGTTCGAACTGTACCGGGCCGGCCATGAAGAGCATCAATGCCAGCAGTTGTGCCTGGTTGCGAAACTCGGATCGGAGGTTTCCGACCTGAGCGAGAACATGCGGGCGGTACAGAGCAGAGGGATCAAGGGATGGCTCGATGTCTACGAGCGTTGCATCCGCGAGGGGCAGGAAAAAGGCTCCATCAACCGCAATATCGATGCCGGAGCCGCCGCCGCGCTCATTTATGACCTCTGGCAGGGCGCTTCGGTGCGGAAGCAGATCGACCATAATACGGAACCCCTGGAAAACGCCATTTCGATGATCCGAAGGCTGCTCAGCCCGGTCTGGTAATTATTTTTTTTGTGTCGTGAAGAGACGACCAGTCTAATATAACGAGGAGGTATGCAACGATGAAGGCCATTGGTGTTGTCGGAAGTCCGAGAAAGAAGGGGAACACGTCGCTGCTCGTGAACGAGGCGCTTCGCGGGCTGCAGGAAAGCGGTTCGGAGACGAAGGTTTTCTACCTGAACGAGATGCAGATCCGCGGCTGCCAGGGATGCAGGGCCTGCAAGAAGCCCGAGGCGAAATGTGCCCTGAAGGATGACATGGCTGTGCTGTACGAGGAGATCGAGAGGGCCGATGCCGTCGTGATCGGCTCTCCCGTTTACATGCTCCAGATGACCGGGCAGACAAAGCTTTTTGTGGACCGGCTGTATGCCTTCATGAATCCGGATTTCTCGCACCGGCTCGGGAACGGAAAGAAAACCCTGATGATTTATGCCCAGGGGCAGCCGGCACCGGAGCTATTCCAGAGCTCCTTTGACACGAACAAGGCCATTCTTTCGATGCTGGGCTTCAACATTCAGGATACCATTGTTGCGGCCGGCACGGCGGATCCCGGGGATGTCCTGAAGAAGGAGGGGGCCATGGAAAAGGCATTCGCGGCGGGAAAGGCCCTGGCGGCAATCTGATTTCCGGTCTCTGTCGAGGTGCTTCAACAGGAAGGGGTTCTGCCGGTCAAGGCGGGACCCTTTTTCTTCTGTCCTCTGATTTCCTTGAATTCATGGAAAAGAAATCCGTTCCCGTTGGTCCGGCTCCGGCCTTGCCCTTGAAAACGGAGGAATACCGGCTCGGTATGTGATACAGGAGCGGCGGGCAGCACAGTGAATCGAGGGAGAGTGTCATGACGGAGCCGATCGAAGTTCCCCAGGGCAATCCGTCCGTTGAGATGGAAGAGGACGGAGAGTACCGGCGTCAGCTGGCCCTTTTTGTCCGGTCCTGCACGGAGAAAGGGATTGAGCTGGTCCGGATCGGCGAGCTGATCGCCGGCCTTGGTGGGCGCCGGTCGTTCCTGGATATCGGTGCCGGCGGCGGGGATCTCACCATCCCGGTTTCGTCATCCTTCGAGACGACCACCGTCGTGGAGCCGAACGAACAGCAGGCCCGCCGCCTCCGGCGAAGATGTCCCTCCTTCCGGGTCGTCAACGAATGCTGGGACCGGGTGGACCTCGGCCCCGGGCGGTTCGATTTCGTTCTCTGTTCCCATGTTCTGTACTACATTCCCGAAGGAGCCTGGCTGTCGACGATCGAAAAAATGCACGATCACCTGGCACCCGGCGGCTGCGTTGCCATCGTTATTCAGTCGCCCATGGGTGAAGTCGCCGAATTCTTCGGCCGCTTCACCCGTTACGACGTCAACATCCTCGGTTTGTGGGGTGAACTGATCCGGAGATACGGCGACGAGGCCGTCGGGGTACGGTACTTCATCAATGAAATCTATACGGAAAGCCTTGAGGACATGGTCTCCATCGGCCTGTTTCTCCTGATCGACCGGAACTTCCGGCGTCATGTGGACGAGATCCGGAACTATTTCGAGAGCCGCCACAGGACACCCGGTGGATACCGCATCAGGCAGGACGAGATCCTGCTCGTGATCCGGAAATAGCGATTCCTTCCCTTATTCCCGGTCCAATTCCTGCCGGACGGCCATCCCGATTTTTCCCATGATGTAGGGTTTCCGCACAAACGTGCCGGCCCCGAGTTCCTGAGCCTCCCGGACCCGATCGGTCTCCGAGAAGCCGCTGACGATGATCGCCTTCTGTCGGGGATTGAAATCCCGTATCCGCCTGTACGTCTCGAGGCCGTCGATCCCCGGCTCCATGATCATATCCAGTATGATCAGGTCCGCCGTTTTGTCCCGGAGATAGGAAACGGCTTCTTCCCCGCCGGACACCGTTTCGACCCGATAGCCGAGCCTTCCCAGCATGCTGGCGGCCAGTTCCCGCTGCTCCCGTACGTCGTCCACCACCAGGATGGATTCGCCCCGGCCTGCATAGGTGGATACGGCCACCGCTGTTTCGGGTTCTGCGGGCTCCTCGCGGGTCACCGGGAAATAAAGGGTGAAGGTCGTTCCCAGCCCTTCGTCGCTCTTCACGTCGATGTATCCGTTGTGGTCCTTTACGGTTCCCCACACAACCGCCAGTCCCAGCCCGGTCCCGCTCCTCCCCATGACCTTTTTTGAGTAGAAAGGTTCGAAGATCTTGTCGATGTCCCGGGCGGCGATGCCCTTCCCGGTGTCGGAGACGGTCAGGACGACGTAATCCCCTTCCTTGACGTCGTCGTAACCGCTGATGGGCTGATCCAGGTAACGGTTTTCCGTTCGAATCGCCATCATCCCCCTGCCGGGGATGGCCTCCATGGCGTTCGAAACGAGATTCATGACCGTCTTGGCCAGGTGCACCGGCGATCCCTTGATGTAGAGCAGGTCCCCTGCCAGCTCCTGCCTGCATGCCACCTGCCCGTGATCGGACATCAGCTTCTCGAACTCGGGTGTCTGGAGATAATCCCGGACGATCCGGTTCAGGTCGACCACTTCCGAGACGGCCACGCCGCGGCGGGCCAACGTCAGAAGATCCTGGATGATGGCCGCCCCTTTGACGCCGGACTGGAGAATGTTGTCGGCATATCTCCTCATCTGGCTGCCAAGGGGGAGCTTCTCCGCGAGCAGTTCCGAATATCCGACCAGGACGCCCAGAACATTGTTCAGATCGTGGGCGACACCGCCTGCCAGCGTGCCCAGGGCCTCCATCTTTTCGGCCCGGCCCAGGCGCTCCTCCATGCGTTTGCGCTCCGTGTTGTCACGGACGCACTCGATGGCGGCGATGATGTCGCCCCTCGAATCGCGCAGGACGGACGCCGTTGCGGAGAGATGGATGTTTCCGGGCGGCAGATTCGCGGTGTAGGCCTCGCCGAAAATCGTATCTCCCTGCCGCCGGAAGGAGGTGTATTGTTTTTCCCGCTCCGGGTCCGGGCTCAGGGCCAGATCGATCAGGATCGGCCTCCTGTCGCCGTAGAACGGGATCGAGTAGGCTCGGTCCCCCTTGCCGAGCATTTGCTCCTGCCGGATCCCCGTCATGGCCTCCATGGCCCGGTTCCAGGCGATGACCCTGCCCTCCCTGTCGATGACCAGGGTGGCGTCGGGAAGAAAGTCGATGATGTCTCCCAGCCTCCTCTGGGATTCGAGAAGCTCCTCTTCCATTTTCTTCCGGGCGGTGATGTCCATGACGAAACTGAGTGAGGCCGGAGCGCCTTCCCAGGCGATCACCTGGGAATGGATCTCCATCCACTTCTCCTTTCCGTCCGCCGTCACGATCCGGAAAGAATACCCCGTTTCCACGGTTTCCCCTCTCATCCTCCTCATGTGGCGATCAAGCACCATGGCGCGATCGTCCGGGTGAATGAAGGATGTGAACGGGCGCTCCGTGATCGTATCTTCCGTATATCCCAACGTTTTCAGAAAGGCGGGGTTGGCCAGCCGGATCGTCTCGCCCTGCACGATCATGATCCCTTCCCCGGCACTTTCGAACAGGCGACGGTAATTCTCCCCGCTTTTCCGAAGCTCCTCTTCCATCCGCCGGCGCTCGGTGGTGTCTCTGGAAAGCCCGACAAATCCCGCCGGGTTGCCCTTTCCGTCCCTGAGCAGCGTCAGGACCGTGTCGGCCCAGAAGGAGGAGCCGTCCTTGCGGTAGAATTCCAGTTCCGCCGAGATTGTGATCTCTTCACGCGGATCGGCCAGTTTTCCCGGTGTGAGGTTTTTCTCGATCAGATCGAGGGCAATCCGGAGGGAATGCGGTGCCAGGTGTTGCTCCAGGGGGATGGCCTTCAGTTCTTCCAGGGTGAAGCCGCGCGTCTTCTCAACGGACGAGGAGATCCAGGTCGTCTGGAGGCCCGCATCCATGAGCCAGACGGTGTCGTGAACATTTTCCGTAATCAGCCGGAATCTTTCTTCGGTTTCCCGCAGCCTTTCCTCCATCCGCTTCCGCTCGTCGATATCGGTATGGGTTCCGATGATGCGGAGAGGCCTTCCGTCATCGACCCGCTGGAGGACTTTCCCTCGAGAAAGGATCCACTTGTAATCTCCATTCTTGCAGCGGAGCCGGTGTTCGATCTGATAGACGGCGGTTTCTCCCGTGAAGTGCCTCTCCAGGTTTTCCCGGCAGCCCTGAAGGTCGTCCGGATGGACGCGTTTTTCCCATTCATCGGGGCCATCGCCGATTTCCGCTTCCCCGTAGCCGAGAATCGTCTTCCACCGTGGTGAATAAAAGACCCTGTTTGTCCGGAGATCCCAATCCCAGATGCCGTCTCCGGCCCCTTCGAGGGCAAACTTCCAGCGAAACTCGCTTTCCTGCAGGGCCTGCTCGGCCGCCTTGCGCTCCGTGATTTCCGTGGTCATTCCGCACAGGCCCGATAGGGAGCCGTTCTTGTCCCGCATGGGGAACTTGATGGAATGAAAAATGCGTTTGTTTCCCTCGTTTTCAAGAACCTCTTCCAGTTCCATGGTGGTTCCGGATTGCATGACCGCCAGGTCATTCGCGCGAAACTGCCGGCCGACGGCGCCGGGAAATAATTCTTCATCCGTCTTGCCCAGTACTTCCCTGCGCATCAATCCGGTCACCAGCTCCCATTTCCGGTTCACGAGAAGATATCGGCCATCCATGTTCTTTACATAGACGAGAGCACCGCTGTTTTCGATGAGGCTGGCAAGAAAACTCTGGTTTTCCCGCAATTTTTCCTCGGCTTCCTTGCGCTCGGTGATGTCGGTGATCAGGTTCAGCGTTGCGGGCCTGCCGTTCCATTTGACCAGGGAGACCGATAATGTCACCCATCTCAGGGAGCCTCCCGCATGTTTGATCCGGAGTTCATACGAGGGATCGACTTCCTCTCCCCCAAGGCGCTTTGTGTAGTTCGCAATGATCCGCTCCCGGTCGTCTGGCCAGATGTAATCGAAGACCCGTTTGCCGATCAGGTCTTCAGCCGGTACTCCCAGCAGATCGGACATTTTCCGGTTGACGAAGACAAAACGTTCGTCCTGGACGATGATGATTCCCTCGTTCACCTTTTCAACCAGGGCAAGATACTTGTCTTCGCTTTCCCTCAGGATCTCTTCCAATTTCCTGCCTTCGGGACTCCCGCTTTCCTTCAACGCTTCGATCTGACGGCGGAGCTGCCTGTTTTCTTCCATCAGCTGCTCTTTTGTCATCTTCTTGACATCCATGATCGATCCTTCTTGTTTAAAATCGGCGGCCGTGCGGAGCCGGTCCGGTATTGCGGCCGTGCGGATTGGCTCTACAGGACAAACGCGGCAGGCCTCCGGCGAGAGGGGAGGGGCGTTGAGCAATGGTGGCAGCAGGCTTACATGCGTCGGTTGAATCGAAATCACAACTGGTAACGGAATGCAAGAGGGAAGGGGCCGCAGGCAGGTCAAGCCGGCGGGAGGGAGGCCCCGGGGGGCCTTCCCTCCTGCATATCCCCTACCCGGCAAGCAGGGCTTGAGTGATGAAACATGCCATGTGCCGCCCGGTGACCCGGGGTGAATCTTTTATTGTCATCCGGCCGGCGGTACGAGCAGGCGGGTCATTTCCTGTCGGTGAAATCTCTTTTCAGGACGTGTTTCAGGACCTTTCCGCTGGGGTTCCGCGGCAAGAGCGGGATGAAGTGGATTGCCCTGGGCCGCTTGAATCCGGCCAGTTGGTCCTTCCCGAATGACAGAAGCTCCTCCTCCGTCGCCTCCATGCCGGGCTTGAGGACGACGGCGGCGTGGATCTTTTCACCCCACTGGGCGTCGGGCAGTCCGAACACGGCGACCTCGGAAACCTTGGGGTGATTGAGCAGGGCATCCTCTACTTCCTTGGCGAAGACGTTTTCGCCGCCTGTTTTGATCATGTCCTTGAGGCGGTCTACGAAATACAGGAATCCCTCCCCGTCCTCCCGGACGATGTCGCCCGTGTGCAGCCATCCGTCGACAAAGGTGGCCGCCGTTTCTTCTTCCCGCTTGTAGTATCCCCGGATGACCGCTGGCCCCTTGAGGAGAAGCTCCCCGGCCTCGCCGGGGGCTACGGCTTCGCTCCGGTCGTTGACGATCCGATACCCCAGGAGCGGATTAGGGACCCCGATGGCCCCGGATTTCCGGAAGGTGTTCTCGTGGTTGAGCAGGACGGCGTTGCCGCCGCTGGATTCCGTCAGGCCGTAGACATAGAGGATTTTCGCTCGGGGCATTGATTTCAGGACGTCCCGCTTCAGCTCATCGGGGAAGGTGGCGGCGGCCGTTGCGAAGATGCGGACATGGGAGACATCGTAGGCGATGGCCTCCGGTACGGCCATGATCCAGCTCCACAGGAAGGGAGGCACGACGATGACGATGGAGACCTTCTCCTCGTGGATCGCCTTCATGAACTGGACCGCGTCGAACCGGTGCTGGAGCACGACGGTAGCCCCCGCGGCGAGCAGGGGGTGGAGGCAGTTGTTCTGGATGACGTGAAAGAGGGGCAGGACCTGGAGTCCCACGTCGTCGGGGGTGATGTTCATGGCCCCGATGGAGGTGTGGATGGCGACCAAGGCATTGAGGTGGCTGAGCATGGCCAGCTTGGAGACGCCGGTCGTGCCGCCGGTGCAGATGAAGCAATAAACGTCATCGGGCAGGACCTCCACGTCCGGTTCCGCGTCTTTGCCCGATTGAAGGAACGGCTCGTAGGCGGTTGCCCAGGACGGGACATCGCCGCCGATCTGAATGTACGTTTCCACGTTCGGGAGGTCCGGCCGCATGGGCTCCACGGCGGCCTGGAAGTCGGGGTGAAAGATCAGCGCCCGGGCATCCGAAAGGCCGAGAAGGTGTTTGATATCATTGGGGAATAGTCTTGACATGACGGGGAAGAAAACGAGTCCCGCCTTGGCGCAGGCATAATTGGCCTCGACGATGGCCGGAACGTTCTCCGTCAGGACGGCCACCTTGTCGCCCTTCCGGAGGCCCAGAGCCATGAGGGCCTGGGCAAGCCGGTTGATCCGGCTGTTGATCTGCCGCCAGGTCCAGCGCTCGCCCTCGAAGATGAGGGCCGTCTTGTCCGCATACTGAATGGCGTTTCTGCGAGGGATATTGCCGATGTTCATGAATGCACCTCCCGAAGGCCTGCTGCCCCCGGGTCGGCATCCCGCCCGAGGGGCGTTCGACATCATTCCTGTCCCGGCATGGGACAGCGGCGACGACGATCCGAATACGGGAATCGCCCCGAAAGGGCGGGTTCCCGGCGGAACCTGCGGTGTGTCTTCAAAAACGGCTTCTCCCTACGATGAGAATGCAGGGAAGAAGGGAAAGGTCCTGTTACAGCCGGATTTCCAGATCCGACAGGGGATAGGTCAGGCAGGCGTGAACGTAGTTGAACCAGCGGTCCGATTCCCGGACGGCGGCCCGGTCCGGCGTGAAGACACGGCCACCCAGGATTTTCATCCGGCAGAAGCCGCATTCTCCGCTGCGGCAACGCGAGGGAACGGAGAATCCGTTCCGTTCCAGGGAGTTGAGAAGCGATTCCCCCGCTGCGGCAGGGAATGACACACCGCCGCGGATCGTCACCTGAAACACTTGGCCGGCGGAGACTTCGTAGGGCCACCCGGCTTCCCGGGTCACGTCCGACAGGGGGCCGCAGGACTCGCGTTTGATCCGTCGGCGAAGAATCGACAGCCTTTCCAGCTCCGGTTCCATGAACCGGTACATCTGCTCGGGTCCGCACAGGTAGAAGGTCTTCCCTTCCGGCGACCCGACAAACCGCCGGATCCGGTCCGCCGTAATGAATCCCCTGGGGCCGCGGTACCCCGGAGGAGGCTCCGAGATCACGAAGCGGACCTTGATGAAGGGATGGCGGCGGGCGATCGCCTGCAGCTCACGCTTGAAAATCACGTCGTCGGGGGTGCGGCTGCCGTAGATGAGCCAGATCCGCCGGGGCAGGTTGCGCTCGACAGTCTCCCGGATGAGGCTGCGGAAGGGGGTGATCCCCGAGCCGCCGGCGAGAAAAACGAGATCGTCTGTGTCGATCAGCGGTTCGTGGTAAAAGGTCCCGCCGGGTCCGGAGATGGTGAAGGTCCGGCCGACCCGGACCTCGTCCAGAAGGTAGGGGGAGACGAATCCGCCGTCCTGGCGGCGGACGGTCAGCTCGTAAAAGCCGCGCTCGTGGGGCGGTGAGGCAATGGAAAAGGCCCGGCCTGTCCGGACCCCGCCGATGGTCACAGACCAGTTTACGTACTGGCCCGCCCGGAACGGGGGCAGTTGTCCGTTCCGGGCGGTGAGGCGAAAGGTCTTCGCCGTGGGTGTCTCTTCGCGGATCTCCGCTACGGCAACGTCGATCTCCTTTGGGTGGAGCCGGCCGATCACCGAGGCGGCGAAATCGCGGGGCAGCGCCAGGTCGCCGCAGGCCTGCTCCAGGACTTGGCGCTCCCGTGCCGCTTCCGCGTAGCCTTCCACATGGTTCAGGTATTCTTCAATGTTCAATGCCGATCCCCTATGCAAGTTTCTTCAGGGCCATGGAGCCCGCCAGGAATCCGGAGGTCATGCAGGTCTGGTATCCGCCGCCGGGAAGGGTCCAGGCGGAGGCGAAATAGAGTCCCTCCAGGGGCGAGCGGTTGCCCAGCCGGAGAAGGCCGGAATCTGAGAGGTACTGGTCGAAGCCGTAGATGCTGCCCCCGGGATTGCCGGTGTAGCGCATGTTAGTGAGGGGCGTCGCCACCTCCACGACTTCGAGATGATCACGGAGCCCCGGGAAATACCGCTCCGCCTGATCGAACATAGAGGCGGCGAAGGCGTTCTTCTCGTCGACGTACCGCTCCGGCGGTACCAGGTACCACGGCCTGGCATAGCTGGCCGCCGTCATGACGATGGCCGCGGTGCCGGGCGCGGAGAACTCGGGATCGGAGGCCGTGTAGCTCGTGAAGAGCATCCCCTTGGGCGGCTCCAGGGTGAAGGCCGTCTGCCAGGCCTCCTCGATCCGGTTGCCGAAATGGATGAAGTTCTCGTGGGTGGTCGCCCCGACGGCCTCGGGAGGACAGTCAAGGCCAGCGTAAACGTTCACGGTGGAGAACCCGATCTGGCGGCTGTTCACCTGGCGGCGGTAAGCCTCCGGAACCTGGCCGAGCCCGACCAGGTCGCTCAGGGTCGAGGGGATGCTGGCATTGGAAACGACAATCTTTGTCTCCACTTCATCATCTTCGTCTGTGATCACGGCTTGGACGGCTCCGTCCTTCAGGACGATCCGCTTGGCGCCGCACCCGAGCCGGACCGTCCCGCCGCTCTCGGAAAAGGTCTCCAGGAAGGCGTTGGACAGGGCCTGGTTGCGGCCCCGGATGTGCATGGGATGCTGCTTCAGGAGGGCGTCCCAGCAGGAGGCCATCATGTGGAAAGGGACCTTGGAGGGCGGCAGGCCAAGATAGGACCAGAAAGGGGAGACGGCGCTCTTGAGGTCTTCGTCCCGGAAGAAGTGATCCCTCACCTCGCCGTAGGTTTTCATCCCCCAGCGCGAGAAGGCGGGAAAGCTCTCCGGGGTCAGGTCTGCGGCCCGCTTCTTCGCCGCCACGAAGACGCCCGAGAGATCGCGGGCGAGCTCTTTCATCAGGGCGAAAAAGTCCCGGATCCTGTCGGCTTCCCGGGGGAACCGGTCCGCCAGGACGGCGATCGCCTCCTCCCAGTCGGGCGGGATGGTCACGTCGATCCGGTCGTCCATGACCCGGTAGAGCTCTTTCAGGGGAATGAATTCAACCCGGGAGGTGATGCCCAGGAAATCCAGGTACTCGAAGAGCCTGCCCCTCTTCCCGGGTAGTCCGATCCCCGAGAGGACGTGGAGGGAGGCGTCGAACTCAAACCTGCCCCGGCGGAACGAACTGGCGTATCCCCCGGGGACATGATGGCGCTCCAGGAGCAGGACCTTTTTCCCGCAACGTGCCAGGAAGGTGGCGGCCGACATTCCCCCGAGACCGGCTCCGACGACCACGGCATCAAATTTTTTGTCCATGTGCTTTCCCATTCCGGCACTGGCTTCAAGCCGGCATCGGGCAGCCGAAACGTCCCTTTAAAAATTCCGGGATGCTTGCGCTGCCCGGCGTGCAATTGTGTTCCGATCCGTTGGTCCGTGAAGCTGAGCGGAACCGTGAGCCAAAATCCTCATTGTTTTAGCCGGAAATATGCCAACTGTGGGACCTTCCCGTTTGCATTGTCCGCGGCCCCTTGTTCTTTAATTAATTCATTAGGATGCGGGATTGAGGGAGGGTGGTGATACTCCTCTGGAAGCATGCCTCCCGACCGCCGATTTTGGATGAATCCTGATCAAACAGGGTATCCACAGCCGTCCGAGTGGCATCTTCCGCAAGGAACATATTGAAATGGATGAAATATTTGATGTGGCTGAAACCGGACCAGGGATGCGGACGATATTCATCCGGTTCCGGGGAAAACTGCGATGAACGGATTTCAAGTCCGCTCCTCTTCCTTTTCCTTTATTTCTTCTTTTTTATAGAGAATCAGGCACGGATGGGAGGCCGGCATGTGGGAGCAGGGCTTCCCTCGCGCTCAGAAGCGTTTTTTCGACCCTGCAACGTCTCGCTCCGCTGCAAAGTCATAACTCGCACCTGGCGGTGCTCAGACAGATGACTTTGCGGGCGCTGCGCTGCGACGGCAGGGTGCCCCGAAAAAGCCGCTATTCGCGCTCCGGGAAGCCCCTCCTCCCGACCAACGTTCGTGGGGTTAAACATCGTAAAAATTGGGACGCTTCCCCAATTTTTTG
This sequence comes from Syntrophales bacterium, assembly GCA_035363115.1. Lineage (NCBI taxonomy): Bacteria > Pseudomonadati > Thermodesulfobacteriota > Syntrophia > Syntrophales > Syntrophales bacterium. The sequence continues at coordinate 135,134 of DAOSEM010000010.1, forward strand.
ATTCGGGAACAACGCGCCTTGCCTGTTCGTAACGAAATATTCTGGGAAGTGTCGTTTTTAGGCCGATGTTCGCGGGGGCGCGACCGGGGGTTCCCAGAGGAGCGATTAGAAAACGTTTCCGACCCCCAGGCTCATCGGTTTCAGAAGGCGAAGAGCGGAAACGTTTTCGCGACGGCGGGAGCCCCCGTGGCAGCCCCCTGCGCCGCGATGCGAAGAGCAAGAAAAAGAAGAGGAAGAGAAGCTGACTTGAAATCCGCTCTCCGTAACGTTCAGCCTGCTTGGCCGGCGGCCTCCACCCGGCAGGGGACGTATCGGTGCATGGGTGTTCCCAGCCAGTCCCGGTGGGTGTTCTTGGTCAATCGATTCACGTTCACCCCGTGCATCTTTCCATCGTACACCAGGCCGAAGCCGTGGGGAATGACCACGTGTCCTTGCCGCGCGGTCTCCGTCACCTCCGCTTCGATCTCCACGGAACCGGCCTCCGTCGTCACCCGCACGTTCTGCCCGTCGCGGATGCGCAGGACCTCGGCGTCGACAGGGTGGATCAGGAGGGTGCAATCGCGCTTTCCCTCGTTCCAGGCGGGGTTTCTCATGAGGGTGGTGGCGTTCATGCTGAAGTGCCGGCCGGCCATGAGAATGAGCGGGAACACCGGATCCGGCTCCAGATCTCTTTTCTCGTTTTCCGCAGTGATGCTTTCCAACTCGGTCCTGAGCTCCGGGATGACGAGGTTGATCTTTCCGTCTTCCGTGCGGAGGGATTCCAGGTTGGTTTCCGGGTCCACCTGCCCGACCCAGATCCCTTCCGGGTGGTCCATGATCTTCTGAAAGATCTCCTCCCCCATGCCCAGCCCCGGTGTGAAGCCCGCCCGGGCGGCGTCCCTGCGGAAGGACTTGGGCAGGGTCTGGAGCATCCCCCAGAGAGCGGCGAGGTGAACGGACCCCATGGCCTTGCCGAGGGTTTTTCCCAAAATGAACGGCATGGTCTTCATGACCGCCGGTTCTTTCCCGATGTAGTCCATCAGGGCCATCCCGAAGGCGGCACGGCCTTCCTCCGCCGCTTTGTACAGGCTGTCCGGGATGGATGGAATCTGCCCCAGCCGGTCCGCCAGGCGGAGGTGGATCTCGCCCAGCTCCAGGGGCTCTCCTTCCGGCTGGATGATGGGACGCCGCATCTGGAAGAAGATCCCCGGGTAGGTCATCGCGAAAAAGGTCCCGTCCCAGGATTCATAGGCGGAACGGGAGGGAAGGACGTAATGCGACAGGACTGCCGTTTCCGTCATGGCCAGTTCCGCTGTGACGAGGAGATCCAGCCGTTTGAAGGCCTTTTCGTAGGCGGTGGTGTCGGCGTAGGAGCGCAGGGGATTCGATCCGGAGACCAGGACTGCCCGCAGCCTCTCCGGATGGTCCGAGAGGATCTCCTCGGGCATGGCGTTGGGCGGGTAGCAGCCTGTGATCGGGGGGAAACTCGTGGCCATCGTGCGCCAGGATTTCGGGTCGCGCTCGTCGGAGTGGGACCCGATGGGCATCATGTGGCCGCGGAAGACGTTGCCTCCGCGGACACCGATCCGTCCGCAGATCGCCAGCAGGGTTGCCGCCAGCCAGGATGAGACGGCGCTGTGGCGGTTCATCATGATACCCAGGTCGTAGCGGAGACAGGATTTCCGCGTGGCGAAGAGGCGGCAGATTTCATGGACGCGGCCGTAGTCCAGATCGCAGGCTCGTACGGCGTCGCGGGTGTCGAAGTCCGCAAAGAGGGATCGGATCTCTTCCAGGCCGGAGGTGTGCTTCTCGATATATTCCCTGTTTTCCCAGCCCTCCCGAAGGATGATGGCGATCATGGCCCGCATGAGCAGGGCGTCCGTTCCGGGGCGGATGGGAAGGTGGATGTCGGCGATTTTTGCCGTCTCGGAGAGGCGGGGATCGATCACGACGAGCATCTTTTCCGGATCTTTGGCAATCCGTTGCAGGTGTCTGGGTGCCTGGGGGATCTGGTGGCTCTGCATGCCGTTCCAGCCGAAAACCAGGAGGAAATCCGTTTCCTCCGGATCGATCTCGATGTGGATGTTCTGGCGTCCGTACATCCGCCCACCGGTCCAGAACAGGCCGGAAAATTCCTGGGTCAGGGCGCTGTAGTGGTAGCGGGATCCCAGGCCCCGCATGAGGCGGACGCCGAAGGCCGCCTCGAAATGGCACCCCTGGCCGCCGCCGCCCATATATGCGAAGGAGCGGGGACCGTATTGCCCGATGATGTCTTTCAGCCTGCCGCCGATCTCGTCGATGGCCTGTTCCCAGGAGATCCGCTCGAACCGGTCTCCCACCCGTTTCAGCGGGTATTTCAGGCGGTCGGCGTTATGCTGATGGTTGGCGATATTCATGCCTTTCCGGCAGACGTATCCCTCGCTGCGGGCGTTCGATTTGTCGCCCCTCACCCTGACGATGCGGTTGTCTTCCACTTCGACCACCAGTCCGCAGTTCTGGGCGCACAGCACGCAGCCGGTGTGAAATGTCGCAGCCATGGTCTTCCTCCTTTGCTGAAGAGCTCAATCCCGATTCGTCATGATCTTGCCGCGGAAGCCCGCAGTTTCGCGACGAGACGCCGCAGCTCGCTGTTCTCGTCTTCCGATAAATTTGCCATAAATTCCACGTTGGCCTCGGCGATCACCCGGGCAGCCTCGGCTCCCATGGCCCGGCCCTGATCCGTCAAGTGGATCTGGATGGACCGGCGGTCGGCCGGATTGCCCTTTCGTTCGATCAGTTGAGCCGCTTCGAGGCGGTCGATGATTCCCGTCAGGGTGGCGCTGTCCAGTTCCGTTTTCCGGCCCAGTTCACTGGAGGTGATCCGGTCTTCAACATGGAGGGCCCCCAGGATCATGGCCTGAACCGGCGTGATGTTCAGTTCCGAGACCTTGTGGTTCAGGAAACGGTTTCCCATCTGACTCGCCTTGGCGAGCTGGAAAAAAATGCAATCGTCTAATTTCACGCGCGGATCCCCACAATGCTTGCCTGCAATATACTTGCATGCGAGTATATTGCAGCAGGCCGACCCTGTCAAGCGTCGTTGCCCCCGGGTAGTGATTTCCAGGACGAATCATCATCACGCGTCAGGGTTCCTGCCGCGTTTACACAGGGGGAAAGGCAGGAGGCATTCGAGGCTCCATGGCGGCGTGTTCTGTCTCTGAAGCAGTCGGCGAGGCCGTCATGGCCCGTTGTCGCGATCATAATATCCATTGGATATCCGTCCTTTACACGGCGTGAGAATTTGTTTATCAAAAAGATCCATACGGCCGCGGATCGTCGGATTCCCCTAACCAACCAACATTTGCATAAGGAGGGCATGATGAGCAGAGACTCGTATATCTGGGACTACAGGAATCCTTATGAATGGATGAGTCGGACGGTACAGGCGAAATTCCCGCCGATGATCATCACGTGTGCCATTACCGGCGGGGTGCAGGGCAAGGAAATGAACGAGAACCTTCCGGAGACGGCGGAAGAGCAGGCCGATGCGGTTTACGAGGCCTACAAGGCGGGGGCCGTCTCCGTTCACCTTCATGCCCGCGTTCCGGGCAACCAGTCTCTCACGACGTCCGATCCGGCGGATTATTCAAAGATCAACCGCCTCATCCGGGAGCGCTGTCCGGACATCATCATCAACAACACCACCGGGGGAGGGCCATGGCTGACCACGGAGCAGCGGATGTGCTGCCTCTTTGCCGATCCGCCTCCGGACATGGCCAGCCTGAACCTGGGGCCTTTCATGCTCAAGATGCCCCTCAAGGATCGCAAGGAGCCTCTGCCCAATCCGCGTCCCGGTTTTCTCTTCGATCAGTGCATTCCCGCCAGCTATGCCGATGTTAATCTCTATGCGAAAACCATGAAGGAGAAAGGGATCAAGCCCGAGATCGAACTGTATCATCCTGGTCAGTACTGGGTCCTGCAGGACCTGCTCCGGGAAGGGAACCTGGATCCCCCTTATATGGTGCAGTTTGTCATGGGGTTTCAGACCTCTTCGTTTCCGACCCCGGCCAACCTCCTGGGACTGATCAACGAGCTTCCTCCCCAATCCATGTTCGCCGTCATCGGAGTCGGGCCTTTCCAGTTGGCCATGAACGCAATGGGAATCCTGCTGGGAGGGCATGTCCGGGTCGGCATGGAAGACAACATGTATTATCGGAAGGGGGAGAAATTGAAGAGCAACGCGCAACTGGTAGCCAGAGTCAAGCGCATTGCCCTCGAGATGAACCGTGAGATTGCAACCGTTGCCCAGGCCAGGGAAATGCTCGGGTTACCGCCGGCAGGCAAATGATCAGCCGGGAAGCCTGGGAAAGGGACGACCCGTTCCCTTTCCCAGGCTTCCCTTCGCCTTTCGATACGGCAGGGTTTACTCCTGCAGGCTGGTAATGATCTCCCGGATGAACGTCAACGCTTTCGTCTGAGGCTCCGTTTCGATCCCGTCCTTGATCGAAAAACCCATCGTCACCTGTTGTTTGTCCACCACCATGGAACGAAGTTCCACGACCAGCGTCTGCATGGTTTCCTCACCGAGAAACCGGAATGAGAGATTGAGCGTATCGCCCACATTCAGTTTATCGAGATCCGTGCAAGCGCTTGCCTTCGCCCGGAACCTGCATCCCCCCATGCTCATGTCGTTGATGAAGCCTTTGCATTCCATCTCATCGGGGAGCCCCTCCAGGTGAATGAACGCGGGGATCAGGCAATCGAAACGCTCATTCTTTCTCGTGTTGTGGCTTTCAATGGTCTCAGGGTAGGAAAGGAGATAAAGGCGAACGGGTTCTTTGATCGCGCCGATGAGGGTTGACCGGAATCCGAAGACCTTCCCGGAATGAAGATAGCGGACGATGACGTGATTCTTCTGGTAGAGCTTCGAGACCAGGTCCGGAACATGCGGCATTTTCACAAGCAGGTATCGACCGTGCTCCGCCCCGATCAGAAGGCTCTTGAAGGTCCCGATTCCCTCAACGGTGAGTTGCATGGGCATTTCCATGGCAACCCCCGGACATAATTCAACACAGCTGCTTTCGTTCTCCATGCAGCGCACTCTCCTTCACTGGATATTCCACCTGCCGTCAGGGCGAAATGGCGCCGGTACTGTTCACCGAATAGGTTTTGCCTCCGCTTGCGTGGACGGACGTGATGGACAGACCGGACATGGTTCCGTTCACAACCGTGGTCGTCACGCCGGCAGTCGACTTGAAGCCGCTTGTGGACAGGATCGAGAGATCCACCGTGGCTGTCGGCGAGTCGGTGAAAAACGTCTGGGACGCCGTAAAGGCGTTTTTCACGTCGGATTTCGCCGCGGCCTCGTATCCCCTCGTGCGGTAGGCTGTGAACTGCGGGATGGCGATGGCTGCCAGGATACCGATGATGGCAATGACGATCATCAATTCGATGAGGGTAAATCCTGCATCCCCTTTACGCCGCCGGAATCGGTTCAACATTGAAGCCCCCCTCCTTTTCTAGGACATAACCGGTTGTTGTTTCCGGACATTCTCGTCCGGTCTCCGCCTCCCGAAACGCGTCTTTTCATATCAAATCATTTCTGCGGAATCCAGCGTCCAGCATCCGTATCGCCGTCCGATCGGCCTGGTTTTTCATGTCTCTCGATCCTCCTTTCGCTGGAGCGACATCCGCCGGATGGGATCAAGCTCCGACTTGCGCAAGCGGATGCTCTGCGGCGTAATTTCCACCTGCTCGTCCACTGCGATAAATTCAATGGACTGATCCAGCGATAAGGGACGCGGTGGTCTCAGCGTCACGGTAGCCTCCGCCGTTGAGCTCCGGATATTCGTCAGTTTCTTTTCTTTGGTAATGTTTACCGTCAGGTCGCCGGCACGGTTTCTCTCGCCAACGATCATCCCGGCGTAGACCTCGGTTCCGACTTCGACAAACAGCTCCCCACGATCCACCATCGCCAGGCTGGCATAGGTCGTCACCCGTCCGCTCCGGTCGGCCAGGATTGCCCCGCTGGCCCTTTGCGGGATTGGTCCGAACCACGGCTGGTATTCCTCGAAAAGTGTGTTCATGACCCCGGATCCCTTCGTGTCCGTCATGAAATGACTGCGAAATCCGATCAGGCCGCGGGAGGGAACCAGGAACTCCAGATTGATCCGGCCGCTTCCTCTGTTGATGAGCTGAACCATCCGTCCTTTCCGGATCGACAATTTCTCCGTCACAATGCCGACGAATTCGTCCGGGACATCGATGAACACCCGCTCCACCGGCTCGCAGATCCTGCCGTCGATGCTCTTCGTGATGACATTCGGTTTGGATACCATCAGTTCGTATCCTTCTCGCCGCATGGTCTCGATCAGCACGGCCATCTGCAGTTCTCCCCGTCCGCAGACCTCGAAGGCATCCTTGCGATCCAGATGTTTCAACTGGAGCGCGACGTTCCGGAGGCTCTCCTTTTCCAGGCGTTCCAGAAGATGCCTGGATGTCAGGTACTTTCCCTCCCTGCCCGCCAGGGGACTGTTGTTGACGGAAAAGATCATGGAGACCGTGGGTTCGTCGACATGGATCCGGGGCAGCGGCAGGGGATTATCCTGGGAAGAGATGGTGTCACCGATTGTGATCGCCGGAATGCCGGCAATGGCGACGATGTCGCCGGCTTCGACGGCCTCAACGGATTTTTTCTTCAGGCCGTGAAACGTATACAGGGCGGAAAACCGGATGCCCGTCGTGACGGTTTCCTCGCCACACAGGGCATAAAACTGGTTCATTGCAAGCGTTCCATGCAGCAGACGCCCGATGGCAATCTGCCCCACATAAGGGTCGTAGTCCAGGTTCGTTACCAGGAACTGAGGGATCTGCTCATCATCCGCCTCGGGGCCCGGGATGACTTCGCAGATTACGTCCAAGAGCGGTTTCACGTCTTCCGAGGCGTCGCCCAGCTGCCGATGGGCGATTCCCTTCTTTGCATTCGTATAAAGAATGGGAAATTCGATCTGTTCTTCTCCGGCGTCGAGATCGATGAACATGTCGTAAATTTCGTTGATGACTTCTTCGATCCGGATGTCGCCACGATCGATCTTGTTGATGACAACCACAATGGGCAGTCGCTTGGCCAGGGCTTTCTTGACGACGAAACGTGTCTGCGGAAGCGGGCCTTCGCTGGCATCGACAAGTAGAATCACGCCGTCGACCATGTTGAGGCTTCGTTCGACCTCACCTCCGAAATCCGCATGGCCGGGTGTGTCGACGATGTTGATTTTGATGGTTTCGTATAATATTGCTGTGTTTTTCGCCATGATGGTGATGCCCCGCTCTCTTTCGAGGTCCATCGAGTCCATCACCCGCTCGGCAACTTCCTGATGCTCCCGGAAAGTCCCAGTCTGCTTGAGCATGGCGTCAACCAGGGTTGTCTTCCCATGATCGACATGGGCGATAATGGCAATGTTCCGTATGTTCTGCTTGCGCATGGCAACGTCCTTTATTCCCTTCTCAACTTTATGGAATCGTGAGACCATAGCAGAGGAAGGGGCGACGTGCAAAAAAAACAAAGCCTGCCCCGCGGGAGGCGGGTGTTTCTATGGACATATCACGGCGTAGACCGGGACCGATCCCGTGTTTCCCGCTCCTGTCGCTGCTCCAATGCATAAACTATTGATTATTTGGATGGATTGCCTTCAAGGACGAGGGGTGAAGTGGGACTGACCCGATCGGGGCGTCCGATCTCGATTATAGTTTTGTGATATCAGCAGGATGGCGGACTCGCCCGGACCCCCTTGACAATGGAATTCGTTCGTTCTATGGGGAAATCAAAAGTTAGCAGATTCTGCGGTGCTCGTTATCGTTCCGGATGGCTGAACCAACACAGTAAGAGCGTCAGGGTCTTATTGGTGGATGCCACCCGAGGAAGACCGACTCGTTCAACAAAGGGAATTCAGTCCCGTCCCAGCGAGACGGCAACCGCGGATCATATGTCCCCCGACGGGTTCCCCGCCGGGGGGTTTTTATATGACTGATCGTTTCGTTCAAGACGGTTGAACGAAGCATCTCCCGAATCCATCCCGGAA